>JAYTTV010000077.1:0-77915 GCA_043745075.1 Sphingomonadaceae bacterium | reverse complement strand
CACGGTTTCTAGGGGATGAGGATGTCGATGAGCGGAAAAACGCGGATTGCGGCAAGTTTGGCGATCGTTACGCTGGTCGCCGGCTGCAACCGGGGCGGCGAGACGCCCAAGGGCCAGGTCGTCGCGACGGTCAACGGTGACGACATCACCATTCACGAGCTCAACTCGGAATTGTCGCTCGCGCGCCCGCCCGCCGACGTTCCGCGCAAGACCGTCGAGCAGGTCGTGCTCGCGCGGGTCATCGAGCGCAAGATGCTCGCCGACGTCGCCCGCGAGCGCCAGCTCGATAAGAACCCGAATTTCATTCTCGCGCAGCGCCGCGTCGACGACGGCCTGCTCGTCCAGGCGCTGCAGAGCGACATCGCGAAGAAGGTGCCGATTCCGACCCGCGAAGCCGCCGAGAAATATATCGAGACGCATCCCGACCAGTTCGCCCAGCGCAAGCTCTATACAATCGACCAGATCCAGTTCCTGCGACCGGCGAACATCGCGTCGATCGGGCTCGAGCCGGCGAAGACGATGAGCGACGTCGCCGACGTCCTGACAAAGAACAAGATCGAGTTCCGCCGTAACAACGCCGGGATCGACGCGCTTCAAGTCAACCCTGCCCTCGTCGCCGAAATCGGCAAGATCCTCGCGCGCAATCCGAACGAGGTATTCATGTTCGCCGATCAACCGCAGGGCGCGCCGGCGCCGATCATGTACGTCAACAAGGTCACCGACATTAAGGTCCAGCCATTCACCGGCGAACCGGCGATCACCTTCGCCCAGCAGGTCCTCCAGCGCGAGAACATCCAGAAGGCGCTCGTCGACAATCTCGCGACGTTCAAGAAGGCGTCCGAGGCGAAGATCAAGTATGCGACCGGCTATGGTCCGCCGCCCGCGCCCAAGGCTCCCGCGACGCCGGCCATCACCGGAACCGGCGCGGTCGCCACCACCCCTGCCGCACCGCCGGCATCGTAAAATCGCATGGCGGGGCGTCAGACCCCGCCAGCGTGGAGTGTCGATCTGGACCTTGCCCGGCCCATCCGGCACTTGCTGCCCCACTTTGCCGCCAACCGGCTTGGCGGCCAGTCGGTACTCGCGTTCGGCCTCAAATTATGGGGGGCGGTCGCGAGCTTCGGCCTCAACTGGCTGATCGCGCGTCACTTCGGCCCGGCCGGGAGCGGTGAGTTCGGCATCGCGCTGACAACGCTGACAATCACCTCATATTGCGTCCTCGCCGGTCTCGACACGATCGTCGTGCGCTCGGTCGCCGGCGACCTCGCCGAACACAAGACCGGTGATGCCCGCGGCGTCGTCGTGACCGTGGCCAAAACCGTGGCGATCGCCGGACCGATCGTTGCCGCGACGCTGTTTATCCTCCGCGCGCCGCTCGCGACGCACGTCCTCCACCAGCCGGGGATGGCGACGATGCTCGGCATCATGATCTGGGCGGTGGTGCCACTGACACTCCAGCGGATCGCATCGGCGGCGCTGCGTGCGTCGGGCAACGTGATGCTGTCCCAAGTTATCGATGGTCCCGCCGGGACGACGCTTGCCGCGGTCGGGCTCGCCGTCGGCATCGCCGCCGGGGTCGCGCAGAGCATGCTGCTCCCCGCCGGGCTCTATCTTGCCGGGGTGCTGGCCGGATCGGCGATCGGCTGGACGGCATTCCGCCGGACGTCGCACGGTTGGGCCGCGCCGGTGCCGCTCGCGGTCGCGCCGCTGGTCGTCGCCGGGCTGCCGATCCTGCTGTCGAACCTCAGCCAGTTGTTCACCGAATGGTACACGACGGTGTCGCTCGGCGCGCACTGGCCGGTCGAGGTCGTCGGGCAGTATCGCGCGGCATGGCAATTCGTCATGCTCGCCGGGCTCGTCCAGCTCGCGATGGAGGTCATCATCGGCCCGCGCATCGCCGCCGCCGCGCGCATCGGCGACACCGACGCGATTGCCCGGACCGCACGCCGCATGGTGGGGCTGGTCCTCGTCCTCGCCGCACCGCTGTTCATCGTGATCTTTGCAGCACCGGGCTTTCTCCTCGGCATCTTCGGCCCGAAGTTCGTCGGCGGCGCGCTGGCGCTGCAGATCCTCGGCGTCGGGCAGTTGGTTCGCCTCGCCTCGGGCCCGCTCGGCGTGATCCTCGTGATGACGGGCAACCAGCGCTGGGTGCTCGTCTACGCCGGGAGCGCGGTCGTCCTCTGCGTCGGCTTCGCGCTGTGGCTGATCCCGCTCTACGGCGCGGCGGGGGCGGCAGCGGCGACCGCGGCGGCGATCATCGGGCGCAACCTGATCGCCATCGCGGTCGTCCATTTCGTGCTGCGCATCAACCTCTTCCGCAAACCCGCGGTATGACCCCCTCGCCCACCCTCGAGCGCGTCGCGCGCGGCCAATTGTGCACCGGCTGCGGCCTGTGCGCGAGCCTTGCCGGCGGCGCGGTCGAACTAACCACCGTCGCCCCGGGGTTCACCCGACCCCGCCAGATCGCCGATATCACCGCGCCCGCCGAGGCCGCGATCGCTGCCGCATGCCCCGCACTGGTCATCGATAATCGCCCCGCCGCACCGAATTACGACGCCTTGTGGGGACCGTGGTTCACGACCGGCACCGGCTTCGCGACCGACGCCGCGTTGCGCCATCAGGCATCGTCGGGCGGCGTAATTTCGGCGCTGCTTGTTCATGCCCTCGCCACGGACATGGTCGACTATGTCGTCGAGACCGGCATGGACGCGCACCAGCCGCTGGCCAACGTCACCGTGACCGGCCGCACCGCGGGCGAGGTCTTCGCTGCCGCGGGATCGCGTTACGCCAGTTCGTCGCCGCTCGCGCGGATTTCGGCGCTGCTCGATGCTCCCGGCCGCTTCGCCTTCGTCGGCAAGCCGTGCGACGTGTCGGCGCTGCGCGCCCTCGCCCGGATCGACCCGCGCGTCGACGCTAAGGTGCCGTTGATGCTCGCGTTCTTCTGCGCCGGTGTGCCGAGCGGCGATGGGGCGCGGCGCATCCTCAAAGCGATCGACGCACCCGAGGGCGAGGTCACCGCCTTCCGCTACCGCGGTGACGGCTGGCCGGGCAACGCCACCGCGACGCTTGCCGACGGCAGCACGCGAAGCATGAGCTATCACGACAGCTGGGGCAAAATCCTGTCGAAGGAAGTCCAGTTTCGCTGCAAGATCTGCCCCGATGCGGTCGGCGGCGCCGCCGACGTCGCCTGCGCCGATGCATGGTACGGCGACGCCAAGGGCTATCCGAGCTTTGCCGAGCAAGCCGGCCGCAGCCTCGTGATGACGCGGACGGCAGTCGGCGAGGCGCTTGTGCAAGCCGCAGTCGCAGCCAACGCGATCGTCACCGAACCGCTCGACCCAAGCGAGATCGCCCGGATGCAGCCGTCGCAGGCGCGCCGCAAACGCGAACTGCTCGCGCGTCTCGCGGCGGTGAAGGTTGCGGGGCGACCGGTGCCCCGCTATCGCGGCGTCCGCTTGCTCGACGCTGCGCGGCAGGCGTCGGTCGTGCAACACGCGCGTGCCTTCGCCGGGCTTGTCCGGCGGCTGGCGCTCCGGCGGGCATAGGGGAACGACGTGGCACGACGTGGAATCATTCTTGCGGGCGGTTCGGGGACGCGGCTCTATCCGCTGACGAAGCCGGTCAGCAAGCAGCTCATGCCGGTCTACGACAAGCCGATGATCTATTATCCGCTGTCGGTGCTGATGCTCGCCGGCATCCGCGAGGTCCTGATCATCACCACCCCGGGCGACGCCGCCGCGTTCCGCCAGCTGCTCGGCGATGGCTCGGACTGGGGCATGACGATCGCCTACGCGGTCCAGCCCGAGCCGAAGGGCTTGGCGCAGGCGTATCATATCGGGGCCGATTTCATTGGCGACCAGCCGTCGACACTGATTCTCGGCGACAACATCTTCTACGGCCACGGCCTGCCCGAACTGCTCGAGGCGGCCGATGCCCGTACTGACGGGGCGACGGTGTTCGGCTATTACGTCAAGGACCCCGCCGCGTACGGCGTCGTCTCATTCGACGCGGACGGTCGCGCGGCGACGATCGAGGAGAAACCGGTCGCGCCGAAATCGAATTACGCGGTGACCGGGCTGTATTTCTACGACGGCACCGCGGTCGCCCGGGCACGCGACATCCGCCCCTCGCCGCGCGGCGAGCTCGAGATCACCGACCTCAACCGGGCGTATCTCGACGACGGCAAGCTGTCCGTCGAGCTGATGGGGCGCGGCTTCGCGTGGCTCGACACCGGGACACACGGCTCGCTGCTCGACGCCGGCCTTTACGTCCGGATCGTCGAGGAACGTCAGGGGCTCAAGATCTGCTGCCCCGAGGAAATCGCGTGGCGGCAGGGGTTCATCGACGCCGAGCAACTTGCCCGGATCGCCCAACCGCTGCGCAAGAGCGGCTATGGAGAATATCTGCTCGACCAGCTGAAGGCCGCAGCATGAACGTCGTCGACACCCCTTTGCCCGGCGTCAAGCTGATCGAGCCGCGCGTGTTCGGCGACGACCGCGGTTTCTTTCTCGAAAGCTGGAACGCGAAGACCTTCGCCGATGCCGGGCTCGACCTCGACTTCGTCCAGGACAACCACAGCCGCTCGACCAAGGGCGTATTGCGCGGCCTCCACTACCAGCTCGACAATCCGCAAGGAAAACTCGTCCGCGTGACGATCGGACGGGTGTTCGATGTCGCGGTCGACCTGCGCCGGTCGAGCCCGCACTTCGGCCGCTGGGTCGGCTACGAGCTGTCGGCGGAAAATAAGTCGATGCTTTGGGTGCCGCCCGGCTTCGGCCACGGCTTCGTCGTCCTCAGCGACACCGCCGACTTCCTGTACAAGTGCACGACGCTCTACTCGCCGCCCGACGAGCGCGCGATCCGCTGGGACGACTCCGAACTTGCGATCGACTGGCGTCTCGACGGCGTGACGCCATTGCTGTCAGCCAAGGATGCGGCGGCGTCGAGCTTTGCCGCTGCCGAGATGTTCGCGTGAGGGCGCTGATCGCCGGGTCGGGCGGGCAGCTCGGGCGCGCGTTGCAGGAGACCGCCCCCGCCGGGGTCACGATCATCGCGCCGCCCGAAGCCGGCTTCGACATCACCGACGCCGAGGCGGTCCGTGCCGTCGTCGCCGACGCCCGCCCCGATGTCGTCATCAACGCCGCTGCTTATACCGCCGTCGACAAGGCCGAGGCCGACGAAGCCGCCGCGCGCCGGGTCAACGTCAATGCTGTCGGGACACTCGCCGCCGCCGCGCGGATTGCCGGAGCCGGCTTCGCGCATGTCTCGACCGACTTCGTCTTCGACGGCACCGCGCACCGCCCCTATCCGCCCGACGCCGCGCCGAACCCGCTCAGTGCCTACGGGCGGACCAAGCTCGACGGCGAACTCGCGGCAGCCGAATTCCACACCAGCCCGCTCATCGTCCGAACCGCATGGGTCTATGCTGCGGTCGGCAACAACTTTGTCGCGACGATGCTGCGGCTGATGCGCGACCGCCCCGAAATCCGCGTCGTCGCCGACCAGCTCGGCACGCCGACGCATGTTCAGACGTTGGCGCGGACATTGTGGACGCTTATCGATGGCGGTCACACCGGGACCTTCCACGCGACCGATGCGGGCGTCGCGTCATGGTATGACTTCGCCGTCGCGATCCATGAGGAGGCCTTGGCAATCGGGCTGCTGACGACGCCGGTCGCCGTGCTGCCGATCCGCACCGAGGATTATCCGACCCCCGCGCGCCGCCCGGCGTTCGGGGTGCTCGACAAGACCACGACCTGGGCGATCACCGGCCCGGCGCGGCACTGGCGCGCCGAATTGCATGACTGCCTTGCGGCAATGAAGGACGCTCGATGAAGCTGCTCGTCACCGGCGGGGCCGGCTTCATCGGGGCCAATTTCGTCCATTACTGGCGCGACCGGCACCCCGACGACACGATCGTCGTCCTCGATGCGCTGACCTATGCTGGCAACCGCGCCAACCTCGCCGGGGTCGACGCCGACTTCGTCCACGGCGATATCCGCGACGAAGCGCTGGTCGAGGGACTGCTTCGCGACCGCGGTATCGATACGCTCGTCCACTTCGCCGCCGAGAGCCATGTCGATCGCTCGATCCACGGCCCCGACGCGTTCATCGACACCAACGTTCTCGGCACCCACAGCCTGCTCAAGACAGCGCGGACCGTCTGGCTCAAGGGCAGCGGCACGCCGCATCGCTTCCATCACGTCTCGACCGACGAGGTCTATGGCACGTTGTCGGCAAGCGATCCGGCGTTCAGCGAGTCGACGCCCTACGCGCCGAACTCACCCTATTCGGCGTCGAAGGCGGCGTCCGATCATATCGTTCGCGCCTACCATCACACCTATGGGTTGCAGGTGACGACGTCGAACTGCTCGAACAATTACGGCCCTTACCAGTTTCCCGAAAAGCTGATCCCGCTGTTCCTGATCAATGCGCTCCACGGCCGCGCGCTGCCGATCTACGGCGACGGCCAGCAGATCCGCGACTGGCTCCACGTCGAGGATCATTGCCTCGGCATCGATCTCGTCATCGCCAAGGGCCGGGTCGGCGAGACCTATAACGTCGGCGGCGGCGCCGAACTCGCCAACCTCACCGTGATCGACACGCTTTGCGCTGCGGTCGACGCCGCCTTCGCCGCCGACCCGTCGCTCGCCGCGCGCTTCCCCGACGCCGCCGTCGCCAAGGGCGCGCCGAGCGCGAGCCTCAAGACGACCGTCGCCGACCGCCCCGGGCACGACCGCCGCTACGCGATCGACGCGCGCAAGATCAGCGACGAGCTGGGCTACGCCCCGCAGCGCAGTTTCGCGCAGGGCTTTGCGGCGACACTCGACTGGTATCTGGCGAACGAGGCGTGGTGGCGGAGCGTGATCGACGGCAGCTACCGCGACTGGGTGGCAACCAACTACGCCGCGCGGTAGAGCGCGAAGATCGTTCACGGGAAGCCATCGGTTGCGGCGGCATTCGGGCTTGTGCGGCACGTGTGCGCGAAGGGCCAGTGAGACCACCGCTCACCGGCTCGGCGAGCGGTGGTCGACATTTCACTTCGGTGTCGACGTCGTATCGGTCTTGGTCGTCGATGTGTTACCGGCAGCGTCGGTCGTCTTCGCCATCATCTTCGTCGTCTTGTGCGCGGCTCGATGGTGGACGCGGTGATGATAGTGATGGTGGACGACGACGACCGGCTTGGTCTCGGTCGTGTGCTCGGACGTTGTCGTCGTTGTCTGGCTCGCCGTCTGCGCCGTAACGAGGGCAGGCGTGCCAAGCATTGCCACGACAATCATCAATGTTTTGAAGGCCATAATAGTGTCCCCAGTTCTAGCGCCGGCCGATTATCCGGCTCGACGCGTGCGCGATGCGCGGCCCGACAATAACCCCATTCATTCGTTATGCCAGTGCCCGCGCAACGCTCGCCATCGCTCGCTTGGCGTTCCACGACGGCAGCGTTATCAGCGACATGGTCAACCCGGGCATCGTCGCTGCCGTCACACGGGCATATCTGGTTCATTCAGGAGCACGGCGATGAGTCGCATCCGCTATTTCAACTTCTGGGTCTTCGTCGCGGCGATGATCGTCGTCACCCTTGCCACTGGGCGTGCAGTCGGTCCTGCGCGCAGCGTCCTGCTCGGCTTCGACGCCGGTGCCCTGCTATGGATAATCCTGACGCTGCGAATGATGTGGGGTAGCAAGACCGGCACGATGCGCGCGCGCGCCAAGGAGAATGATCCCGACAGCCACATCCTGCTGGCAATCGCGCTGCTCATCGTCGCGGTCGTGCTCGTTGCCGTGACGGTCGAGCTGGTCGGGGTCAGCGGCGGCCACGGCAGCGCACTCGGCGTCGCGGGCGGCACGCTGCTGCTCGTCTGGCTGTTCAGCAACCTGTTGTTCGCGCTGCATTATGCCCATGGCTTCTATGCTCCAGGTGACGACGGCGACGCGCCGGGCCGCGGTGACGGGGAGGATCAGGACAGCGGCGGCCTCGAATTTCCCGGCGAGGCGATGCCGAACTACAGCGACTTCGCCTATTTCTCGTTTGTCCTCGGGATGACGTTCCAGGTGTCGGACGTGCAGATCACCTCGCAGTCGATGCGGCGGCTCGCGCTCGGCCATGCCCTCGCGGCATTCCTGTTCAACATCATCATCGTCGCCCTCAGCGTCAGCCTGATCGGCAACATGCTGCAGAAGTGAGGGTCGCGCCCTCGATCAGATTTAGGGGTCCGGGGCATGGTGGGCGCGACAGGGTTTGAACCTGTGACCCCACCCGTGTGAAGGGTGTGCTCTACCGCTGAGCTACGCGCCCATGCCGGGGAGCACCGCGTCTAAGAGGCTCGCGGCCCGCTGTAAAGCCGCATGGCGGCATGAGGCGTCAGTTGACCGCCGCCTTGAGCAACTTGCCGGGCGTAAACTTCGGCTGATTGCTCGCATCGAGCTGCATCGGGTCGCCGGTGCGCGGATTGCGGGCCGATTGCGCCTTGCGGTGGGTGACATGAAACGTGCCGAACCCGACCAGCCTGACGTCGTCACCCGCGCGCAGGGCACCGCGGATGGCTTCGAGGGTGGCGTCGAGCGCCCGCCCCGAATCGACCCGCCCGAGCCCCGTCGATTCGGCGACGAAGGCAACAAGGTCCTGCTTGTTCATGGCGATTGCGGTCTCCGGCGGACATCGTGCCCCCTGCCGACCCCATAGCAATCTTACGCCCGAGCGCCGCCCTCTAGTCAAAAAGAAACCGCGCCGAATGCGCGGTTTCTCATTAATAGATGGTTGCCCGAAGTTAGTGACGAACCGCGCCGCCCTCGGTGACGGCTGCGACGACCGCCGGATCGGGCCGTGCCGCAAGATCGTCGACCTCGTTCCAGATGATCGGCACGAGCGGCGATACCAGCGCATGTTCAAGGACCTGATCGGCATGCGCGACCGGGATGATTCGCAGCCCCTCAGTGACGTTCTTCGGGATTTCAGCAAGATCCTTCTCGTTCTCCGCCGGGATCAGGACCGTCGTGATGCCGCCACGCAGCGCCGCGAGCAGCTTCTCCTTGAGCCCGCCGATCGGCAGCACGCGTCCGCGCAATGTCACCTCGCCGGTCATGGCGATGTCCTTGCGAACCGGGATGCCGGTCAACGTCGAGACGATCGCGGTGACCATCGCCACGCCCGCGCTCGGCCCGTCCTTGGGGGTCGCGCCTTCGGGGACGTGGATGTGGATCTCCTTCTTCTCGAACAGGCTCGGCTTGATCCCGTAGGTGACCGAGCGCGCCTTGACGAACGACAGCGCTGCCGAGATCGATTCGGTCATCACGTCGCCGAGCTTGCCGGTGGTCTTGACCGTTCCCTTGCCGGGGGAGGTAACAGCCTCGATCGTCAGCAATTCGCCGCCGACCTCGGTCCACGCGAGTCCGGTGACCGCACCGATCTGGTCCTCGATCTCGCTGACACCGAACTTGTACTTCCGGACCCCGGCGAACTCGTGGAGATTATCGCTGTCGACCGTCACCGACGTCGCCTTGCCCTCGAGGATCCGCCGAAGGGATTTGCGCGCCAGCTTCGCCAGCTCGCGCTCGAGCGTCCGCACGCCAGCCTCGCGGGTGTAGTAGCGGATCAGATCGCGCAGCGCGCCGTCGGTGACGGTAAACTCGTTCAGCTTGAGCCCGTGATTCTCATACTGCTTCGACAGCAGGTGACGCTTGGCGATCTCGACCTTCTCGTCCTCGGTGTACCCCGCGAGCTGGATGATCTCCATGCGGTCGAGCAGCGGCTGCGGCATGTTCAGCGAGTTCGCCGTGGTCACGAACATCACGTCGGACAGGTCGTAGTCGACCTCGAGATAATGGTCGTTGAACGCCTTGTTCTGCTCGGGATCGAGCACCTCGAGCAACGCCGACGACGGATCGCCGCGGAAATCCTGACCGAGCTTGTCGATCTCGTCGAGCAGGAACAACGGGTTCGACGCCCCAGCCTTCTTGAGGTTCTGGATCACCTTGCCCGGCATCGAGCCGATGTACGTCCTGCGGTGACCGCGGATTTCGGCCTCGTCGCGCATCCCGCCGAGCGACTGGCGGATGAATTCGCGACCCGTCGCCTTGGCGATCGAACGCCCGAGCGACGTCTTGCCGACGCCCGGCGGACCGACGAGGCACAGGATCGGCCCCTTCAGCTTGCTCGTGCGCGCCTGCACCGCGAGATACTCGATGATCCGGTCCTTGACCTTCTCGAGGCCATAATGGTCGCCGTCGAGGACCGCCTGCGCGGCGACGATGTCGCGCTTGACCTTGGTCTTCTTGCCCCAAGGCAGGCTGAGGACGGTATCGAGATAGTTGCGCACGACGGTCGCTTCGGCCGACATCGGCGACATCGCCTTGAGCTTCTTGAGTTCACCGATGACCTTCTCGCGCGCTTCCTTGCTGAGCTTGGTCCGCGCGATCTTCTCCTCGATCTCGGCGGTCTCGTCCTTGGGCTCATCGCCCTCGCCGAGTTCGCGCTGGATCGCCTTCATCTGCTCGTTGAGATAATATTCGCGCTGGGTCTTCTCCATCTGGCGCTTGACGCGCGAGCGGATTTTCTTCTCGACCTGAAGGACGCCCATCTCGCCTTCCATGAATCCGAAGACGGCTTCGAGGCGCTTGACGACCTCGAACTGGCTGAGCAACGCCTGCTTGTCGGCAATCTTGAGCGTCAAGTTGGCGGCAATCGTGTCGGCGAAGCGTCCCGCCTCGTCCATCTGGCCGACCTGCACCGCGATCTCGGGCGCGGTCTTCTTGTTGAGCTTCACATAGGCTTCGAACTGCTTGGCCGCCGAGCGGACGAGCCCTTCGACCAGCGTCGCGTCGCCGAGCGTTTCCACGACCTCGTCGGCGCGGCCGACGAGATATTCGCCCGACGTGTCGAGCATGCCAAGCGTGGCGCGCGACTGACCCTCGACGAGCACTTTGACCGTGCCGTCGGGCAGCTTGAGCAGTTGCAGCACGGTCGCAAGCGTACCGACATCGTAGAGGTCACCCTCACCGGGATCCTCGTCACCGGGATTCCTCTGCGACAGCAGGAAAATCTGCTTCTCGCCGCCGGTCATCACCGCCTCGAGCGCCTTGACCGACTTGTCGCGGCCGACGAACAGCGGGACGATCATCTGCGGGAACACGACGATGTCGCGCAGGGGAAGGACGGGAAGGGTCTGCATTCGTTCAACTCCACACCGCCCGTTGGCGGACCGATACGATCGCAATCCCGACCGCTCCAAGTGGATATGGGAGCGCCCTGCCCCCGCATCAATCCACGCGCCTCGCGAGCCCGACCCTGTTTAACGGCAGCCGTTGCCACAGCCTAACAGCGTCGCTGCACTGCGAAAGGTGCAGAGAGGCTTAACGCGGATTTGGCGCGTCGATTTCGGCAGTAGTGTGGCGGAAACAGCGAGATGTTGGCGAGCTGGCGCAGACCGCGTTCCGCGCATTGCCTCAGCAGATATCGCGGTCCTTGGTTTCGGGCAGCGCGAACAGCGTCACGACGAAGGCCACCGCGACGACCGCGAAGGTATACCACAGCCCGCCGAACGGATCACCGGTCCGGGCGATGATGAACTGCGAGATCAACGGCAGGAAGCCGCCGAAATAGCCGGTGCCGAGGTGGTACGGGATCGACAACGAGGTGTAGCGGATGCGCGCGGGGAACAGCTCGACGAGCACCGCTGCGACCGGGCCATAAGTCATCGCCGACAAGATTCCCATCGCCAGCCCGGCAGCGACGATCAGCAGGTTATTGCGCGGCCCCGGATGCTCCTTCGTCGGATAACCGGCTTTGGCGAGCGCGGTCTCGACCGCTGCCTTGTCGAACCGTCCCCCGACGCTGTCGAGATCGACCGCGATCGTCCCGCCGACGGTGATCCGCAGCGGCAGGCTCCCCGACTCGCGCCGGTGGAAGCCGAGCCCGCGCCCCGAGAAATACTGCATCGCGTCGCCGCACGCGGTGTCCTGCTTATGCGCGAACGGATTATAGTGACACAGGACCCCGGTCACCGTGATCGGCGCAGCCGCGGC
Source organism: Sphingomonadaceae bacterium (assembly GCA_043745075.1). Taxonomy (GTDB): domain Bacteria; phylum Pseudomonadota; class Alphaproteobacteria; order Sphingomonadales; family Sphingomonadaceae; genus Polymorphobacter_B. Next base: position 65,894 of record JAYTTV010000077.1, on the reverse strand, counting down.
AGCCTTCGACAACGTCGGGTTCGCGGCGAGCGCCAGCAGGTGGAACAGAGGGAACAGCAGGAGCAGCGTCAGCCCATAGCCGCCGATGATCATCGGCCGCCGCCCCCAGCGGTCGCTGAGATGTCCGGCGAGGACGAAGAACGGCGCCGACAGCAACGCCGTCGCGCCGCACAGCAGTTTGGCGTCGGTCTCGTCGACGAGCGCGGTCTGCTGGAGAAAATATAGCGTCGAAAACTGCGCGGTGTACCAGATCACCGTCAAGCCGGCGGCGATCCCGAACAATGCGACGAACAGCAGGCGGACGTTCTTCGCCGAGGCGAAGGTCTCGCGGAGCGGGTTGGCACTCGTCTTGCCCTTGGCCTTCATCGCCATGAAGATCGGGCTCTCGCGCAGCTTGAGGCGGATATACAGCGACACCGCGAGCAACAGCAGCGAGACGGTGAACGGAACGCGCCAGCCCCATTCCGCGAAGCCATCCTTGCCGACGAGCGCGGTGGTGCCGAGGACGACCATCAGCGACAGCAGGAAGCCGCCGACGACCGACGCCTGGATAAAGCTGGTGAAGAAGCCCCGGCGGCCTTTCGGTGCGTGCTCGGCGACGTAGATCGCCGCACCGCCATACTCACCCCCGAGTGCCAGCCCCTGCAACAGGCGGAGCCCGACGAGCAGTGTCGGCGCCCAGATGCCGGCGGTGGCGAAGGTCGGCAAGAACCCGACAAGCGCGGTCGCGACCCCCATCAGCGTGATCGTGGCGAGGAATGTATGCTTGCGCCCGATCCGGTCGCCGAGAACCCCGAAGATCAGCGCGCCGATCGGGCGAACGCCAAATCCCGCGCCGAATGTCGCAAGGCTGAGCAGCAGGCCCGCGGTCGGATTATCACTCGGAAAAAACAAGCGTCCGAGCAGCGCGGCGAGCGTGCCGTAGACGAAGAAGTCGTACCATTCGAAGACCGTGCCGAGCGACGACGCGACGATGATCAGGCGGTCGCGTTGCGGATGAAAAGCAACGTCTTCCCCTGCTGTCGCAATTTGCGTCGCCATCGCTCATCGTCTCCCCGCACTGTCTTACGAAGGAGTGAAGCGCACAGCAAGGAACGCAGGCTTACGCCGGCGGATCGGCGATCATCGCGGTGAAGCGCGCCTCGGCGACGGTCTTGCCGCCGACCGTCGCGCGACCGGCGAACTTGCACACCGTAGCGCGTCGCTGGACGAATTCGACGTTGAGATCGAGCAGGCAGCCGGGCTCGACGGGAGCGCGAAACTTCGCCTCCTCGATCGCCATGAAATAGACCAACTTGCCGCTGCCCTGGAGATCCATCGACAGGATCGCGAGGACACCGGCGGTCTGCGCCAGCGCCTCGACGATCAGCACGCCGGGCATGATCGGGCGCCCGGGGAAATGCCCGGCGAAGAACGGCTCGTTGATCGACACCGCCTTGATCCCGCGCGCCGACCGGTCGCGGACGATGTCCTCGACGCGGTCGACGAGCAGCATCGGAAATCGATGCGGGATCAGCCCCATGATCGCCTGGACGCCAACCGGTTCCAGCGGCGGAAGCTCGGTCGGCGGCCCGGCGTCGGTCACCGGTCGATTACTTCGCGGCCGGTGCGGTCATCGACACGCGCGGCAGCGACTTGTCGAGGCGGGCGAGAACGTCGGCGGTGACGTCGATCGCCGCCGAATGCTGAAGCGTCGCGCCTTCGGCGAGAACGATCGTCGCGTTGCGCTCACGCATCACGGTCGAGATGACCGGCTGCGCGGCATCGTTGATCTGCTTGAGCACGAGCTGGCGCGACGCCTGGAAGTCGCGATCACGCTTCTGCAGGTCGGCTTCGGCCGCCTGCTGGCGCGACTGCAGATCGCGCGCCTTGGTCTGCCATGCAGTAATCGCCGCGGGAGCAGCGGTCGGCGCAGGCTGCGCCTTCTGCAGCGCCTCACCCTCGGTGCCGAACTGCGTCCGCAGCGACGCGAGACGCGCCTGGATGGCATCGGCGCGGGTCTTGAGGTCGGCGGCGGCCTGCTTGCCGGCGGCCGAACCGTTGATGACCTGGTCCATGTCGACGATGATGACGACCGGCGGCGGCAATGCCTGCGCCAGTGCCGCGCTGCTGCCGAGCATAGCAGCGATCAGAATTGCAGTCTTCGAGAGTGTCTTCATCAGAATTGCGTCCCTACGTTGAATTGGAAGAGTTTGGGCTGATCGCCTTCCTGTTTCAACAACGCCTTGGCGAGGTCGAAGCGGAAGGGTCCGAACGGCGAGTTCCACGACACGCCCGCGCCGACCGCAAGGCGGGGCTTGGCCGAATTGCCGTAGAAGAATTCCTGGAAGCCCGTTCCGCCGGTATTGGCGCTGCAGTTCAGGCTTGCCGGAAGTTGCTTCGCCGTCGCCGGTGGCTGCTGACAGATCAGGGTTGGCTGGGCAACCTTGAAGACCGCGCCGACGTCGGTGAAGATCGACGGACGCAGGCCGAGTTCTGCCCCCGCCGCGCCGAGCGGAATCTGGACCTCGATGCGCCCGCGGTAATAGGCCTCGCCGCCAATCGAGTCGTCGGTGAAAGTCGTCTTGTCGGTCGAGACCGTCCCGTCGGCGTGGAGCGTCTTACGCACGACGCGCGGGCCGACACCGCGAATACCGAAGCCGCGCAGCTGGCCTTCGCCGAGGAAGAAGCGGTCGGTCAGCCGGACGGATTGGCCGCCATAGCCGAAGATATAGCCGCCCTCGCCGCCAATGTTGAGGACGAAGCCGCTGCTGTCGCCGAACAGCGGATGATACCAGTCGTAGTTGAGCCGGGTCCGCAGGTAATTGACGCCAAAGCCGACGCCCGCGAGGTCCTGGCTGAAGACGAAACGCTGACCGCGGCTCGGCTTCACCGGGTTGTTCACGCTGTTGTAGATCAAGCTGTAGCCGACCGACGACGTCGTATAGCTGCCGAGCGAATCGCACAGGTAACGGCCGGCCAGCAACGGGTCGCAGCTCGAAACGCCGGTGATCGGATTGGTGCTGTAATAGGTCGCCTGATCGAGCGTGACCTTGTCGAATGTCAGGCCGTAGCGCAGCGATGCCGCCCAGAACTCGGTGATCGCGAAGCCCAAGCGGAGCTGGCCGCCCGTCGTCGTCTGCGAATATGTCGTGTTACGCGAGTTATCCGCGAGCGTGTTGAACGCGTTATAGTCGCGACGGAACAGGTCGAAGCCGAGCGCAAGGTTGCGCCCGAACAGATAAGGCTCAGTGAATCCGGCTTCGATCGACTTCGAATAGCTCGAGATATTCGCCGACAAGCGAAGCTCCTGCGCCTTGCCGCGGAAGTTGCGCTGGGTGATCGAGCCCGACAGGATGAAGCGCTCGAGGCTCGAGAAACCCGCCGAGATCTGCAGTTCGCCGGTCGACTTCTCCTGGACGTTCGCCTCGAGAATGACCTTGTCCGGGGTCGATCCGGGCTTCTGTTCGATCTCGAGCTTGTCCTGGAAGAAGCCGAGGCCCTGGAGACGGTCGCGGGTCCGCTTGACCTTGAAGGTATTGAACGCATCGCCCTCGGCAAGGCGGAACTCGCGGCGGATCACGTCGTCCTTGGTGCGGACGTTTCCGTTGATGTTGATCTTCTCGACGTAGACGCGCGGGGCTTCGGCGATCTGGAAGACGATGTTCATCTCGCGCTTGTCTTTGTCGCGATTGAACTGCGGCCGGATGTCGGCGAACGCGTATCCGAGAAGGCCGGCGGTCTCCTGGAGCGTGTCGACGGTATTCTCGACCTTCTGGGCGTTGTACCAGTCGCCCTTCTTCTCGTTGAGCAGCTTCTCGAACGTTTCCGCCTTGATGTCGCGGATGTCGCTCTCGATCTTGAGGTCGCCGAACTTGTAGCGCTCGCCTTCGTCGACGACGTAGGTGACGATGAAGTCCTTGCGGTCGGGAGTCAGTTCGGCGACCGCCGAGACGACGCGGAAGTCGGCATAGCCCTGCGTCAGGTAGAACTGCCGCAACTTCTGCTGGTCATACGCCAAGCGATCGGGGTCATAGGTGTCGTTCGACGCGAAGATGCGCCACGGACGCGCCTGGCGCGTCGCCATCGAGTTGCGCAACACGCCGTCCTTGAACTTCGTATTGCCGAGGATGTTGATCTGGCGGACCTTCGACTTCGATCCTTCGCTGATCTCGAAGACGACATCGACGCGGTTCTGGTCGAGCTGGACGATCTTCGGTTCGACCGCAGCGGCAAAGCGCCCGCCGCGGCGATACACTTCGAGGATGCGGCTCACGTCGGCACGTGCCTTCGAGCGGGTGAAAATCTGGCGCGGCGCGAGGCGGACTTCCTCGCGGACCTTTTCTTCCTTGACCCGCTTAGCGCCCTCGATGAGGACGCGGTTGATCACCGGGTTTTCCTTGACCGTGATCGTCAGCGTGCCGTTGTCGTCGAGGATCGTCGCGTCGGCGAACAGCTCGCTCGCGTAGATATCCTTCAGCGCCTTGTCGAGCCGGTCGCGGTCGTACGTGTCGCCGACGTCGAGGTTGATATACGACCGCACGGTCTCGGGCTCGAGACGCTCGGTGCCCTTGATGATGATCGCGCGAACCGTGCCCGAGGTGTTCGGCACCGGCGTCGGAAATGTATCGGCGGGCGCGGCAACGTCGGTCGCCGGGGCAACCTGGGCGACCGCAGCGTGCGAGAGCGAGGTCCCGGCGAGCAGCGCCAGCGTCAGCCGCGCGGCGCGGCTCGGCGGGCTACGACGCGATGCCGGCAGCATCAAACGTTCTTCAGTCACGCGAAACCCGCCCTTCACACAGCCCCGTGGCGCCAATAGTCCTGATGGACCAATGGCCATTCGCCCCCGCGAACCGCACTTTCACCCGAACAGCCGAGAAAGGTGCTGCCAGACTCCAACCGCGGCCAGATCATTCCACGTCAGGAAAACCATCAGCGACAAAAGTGCGGCAAACCCCGACATGAAGGCAAATTCCTGAACCTTCGGTGCCAAGGGTCGCCGACGGACGGCTTCGACCGCGTAGAGGAACAGATGCCCCCCGTCCAGCATCGGAACTGGCAGGAGGTTGATGAATCCGAGATTAATCGAGATTAGCGCCATGAACTGGACGAGATTCGGCAATCCTAGGACCGCCTGTTGTCCCGAAATCTGGGCGATCTTGATCGGCCCGCCAAGCTCGCTGACGGCGCGGCGGCCGGTGACGACATCGACGATGCCATCAGCCATCGTTCCGGTGAGCAGCCAGACTTCCTTGACCGCATAGCCGAGCGCTTCGACCGGTCCGCGTCGAACGACGATCCGTCCGCCGCTGCCGATCCCGAGCTGGCCCTGCGTATAATGATTGCCGAAGCGATCGACCTCGTCGACCATCTTGGGGTGAACGGTGAGGTGTAGGCGTGTCCCGCCACGCTCGACTTCGGCATCAATCGGGGCGCCGGTGTTCATCGAAACGACGCGGATGACGTCCTCGAACCGCTCGACCGGGGTGTTGTCGAGCGCGACGATGCGATCGCCGGCGACGAAGCCCGCGCGTTCGGCGGGGCTCCCGGCGGCTACCTTCGACACTCGTGCGGGCGTGAAGGCGTGCCCGTAGATCGTGAAGAACGCGGCGAATACCGCGATGGCGAAGGCAAAATTGGTCAGCGGCCCGGCAAGGATGATGATCGCGCGCTGCCACAACGGCTTCGACTGGAACATCACGGCGCGTTCCGCCGGTGTCGCGTCCGAAACATCAGCGGCTTCGCTCGCGGCGTTCATGTCGCCAGCGAACTTGACGTACCCGCCAAGCGGCAGCATCCCGACCTTCCAGCGCGTGCCGCGGCGGTCAGTCCAGCCCGCGATCTCGCGTCCGAAGCCGATTGAGAATGCGTCGGCCTTCACCCCGAAGATGCGTCCGGCGAAGTAGTGGCCGAACTCGTGGATGAAGACGAGAACGCCGATCACGACCGCGAACGTCGCGAGGGTCAGGAGCAGGCTCGGTTGCGGCATCGTCTCCATCAGTGCGTCCTGTTCGCCATAAGCCGCGTCGCCTCGTCGCGAGCGCGGGCGTCGATCGCGACGACCTCGTCAAGCGACGTAATCGGCGCCGCATCGAGGCGAGCGAGGGTATCGGCGACGATTGCGGCGATATCAAGAAAGCCGATCTGGCCGCCGAGGAAGCCCGCCACGGCGATCTCGTTCGCGGCGTTGAGGACCGCGGGCGCCGATCCGCCTATCCGCAGCGCGGCCCAGGCGAGGCCGAGTGCGGGGAAGCGGTCGAAATCCGGGGCTTCGAAATCGAGCCGTGCGACGGCCGCAAGGTCGAGCCGCGCACTCGGCGTCGCCATGCGTTCGGGCCATGCGAGGCAATAAGCGATCGGCGTCCGCATGTCGGGGCTGCCGAGCTGCGCGAGCATCGACCCGTCGATATATTCGACGAAACTGTGCACGACCGACTGCGGGTGGACGATGACCTCGAGTTGATCGGCGGTGACAGGAAACAGGTGATGCGCCTCGATCAGCTCGAGCCCCTTGTTCATCAACGTCGCGGAATCGACCGAGATCTTCGCGCCCATCGACCAGACCGGGTGGTTGCACGCCTGCTCCGGCGTCGCGGCGCGCATCGTCTCTATCGACGCCGTCCGGAACGGCCCGCCGGATGCAGTGAGGATAACGCGCGTGACGCGCTCGGGACGATCGTGATCGAACACCTGGAAGATCGCATTATGCTCGGAATCGACCGGGAGCAGCACCGAGCCCGATGCCTTTGCCGCCGCGCGAACCAGATCGCCCGCGCAGACCAACGTCTCCTTGTTGGCGATGGCGAGCGTCGCGCCGCGCTCGACCGCTGCCAGCGTCGGCGGCAAGCCAGCTGCGCCGACAATCGCCGATAGCACGACCTCGGCCGGTCGTTGCGCCGCCTCGCACAGCGCCCTAGCGCCCGCAGCGACCTCGATGCCGCTTCCGGCCAGCGCATTCTTGAGCGCGGTGTAGCAGGTCTCGTCGGCGACCACGGCGAGTTCCGCACGGACCGAGCGCGCTGCATTCGCCAGCCCGGCGACGTCGCGGTTCGCCGTCAGCGCATGGACGCGCCACGCGCCGGGAGCTCGCTTGATCAGGTCGAGCGTCGAGGCTCCGACCGAGCCGGTCGCGCCGAGAACGGCAATGCCGCGGGGAGTCACCGGGTGATTCCGCTAAGCACGACGAGCGCCGCGGCGCAGACCGCGACGGGCACAAGACCGTCGATCCGGTCCATGACGCCACCGTGACCCGGGAGCAGTGTCCCCGAATCCTTTACCCCCGCGCGGCGCTTGAGCCAGCTTTCGAACAGGTCGCCGCCGATCGCGACCACCGCGAGGAATGCGGCGATGACGCTGAAAATGGCGATCGTCTGGAGGTGGCTGACGTCGCCGTCTACGGTCGGGCCAATCGCGAGCGACGTTAGGATCGCCCCGGTGACGATCGCCGCGATTATTCCGCCGACCGCGCCCGCCCATGTCTTGTTCGGGCTGATCGACGGCGCGAGCTTGCTACCGCCGATGGCGCGGCCGGCAAAATACGCGCCGATGTCGGTCGCCCAGACCACCGCGAGCACAGCGATCGTTAGCGCAATCCCGGTGTTGGGCAGCCCGCGCAGCCAGATCAGCGCGATCATCGGCAGGCCGCAATACAGCAACCCCGCCGCGAGCCAGAATGCGCGCTGGCGGTCGAAGCTGCGCATGAACAGGCCGAGCAGCCCGGCGGAGGCTGCAAGGACGATGATCGCGTCGACCGACGACTGGCGCGCGGCGACGAAGCCGGTGAACGCAAGCGCGATGAGGCTGGCGAGGCGGAAGCCGCGACCGATACCGTGCATCACGCACCATTCGGCGCTCATCAGCAGAACCGCGACGGCGACGAGCGCGGTGAAGGCGAAACCGCCGTACCACACCGCGGCGCAAGCGACGGCGATCAGCGCCGCACCGACGACGACGCGCGTCGCGAGCCCGCCGCCTGCGGTCACGTCAGCGACCGCCATAACGCCGGTCCCGGGTGCCGAACGCCGCCACCGCCGCGGTCAGCGACGCCGCGTTGAAATCGGGCCACAGCTCGTCGGTGAAGACAAGTTCGGCATACGCTGCTTGCCACAGCAGGAAATTCGACAGCCGCTGCTCGCCGCTGGTGCGGATCACGAGGTCGGGCGGCGGCAGGTCGGCAGTGTCGAGCAGCGCCTCGATCGCTGCGGCATCGATCGCCGCCGGGTCGAGCGTGCCGTCGCGCGCCGCGGTCGCGAGCTCGCGCACGACCCGGGTCAATTCGTCGTGCGAACCATAATTAAGCGCGAGCACCAACGTCATCTTCGTATTGGCGCGCGTCAGTTCGGCGGCGTTGTCGAGCAGGGTGACGAGGTCGGCGTGAAGCCCCGATAGGTCACCGATGAAGCGGAGGCGAATGCCGTTGCGGTGCAACTCGGCGATTTCGGTCCGGAGATAGTGGCGGAGCAGGCCCATCAGGTCGCTGACCTCATCGGCAGGGCGGCGCCAGTTCTCGCTCGAGAACGCATAAAGCGTCAGGACTTCGATGCCGAGCGTCGGCGCGGTCTCGACCGCGCGGCGGACCGCCTCGACGCCCTTGCGGTGCCCGGCGAGGCGCGGCAGGTGGCGTTTCTTCGCCCAGCGCCCGTTGCCGTCCATGATGATCGCGACATGCCGTGGCGGTGCCCCCGCGTCGCCGCCAGCGGTCACTCCGCCGGCAACGGCCCCTGCGCGATTGGCGGAACGCAGGCTCACTTGCCGAGGATTTCCTTTTCCTTCGCGCTCGACGCGGCATCCATTTCGGCGGTGATCTTGTCGGTGATCTTCTGGACGTCGGTCTCGAGCTTCTTCTGCTCGTCCTGGCTGATGTCGCCCTTGTTTTCGGCGGCCTTCAGCCCTTCCATGCCGTCACGGCGGACGTTGCGGACGGCGATCTTCGCCTTCTCCGAATATTGCGAGGCGAGCTTGGCGAGCTCCTTGCGGCGTTCCTCGGTCAGGTCGGGGATCGGCAGGCGCAGCGTCTGGCCGTCGGTGATCGGGTTGAGCCCGAGACCCGCCGAGCGGATCGCCTTCTCGACCATCTGGACGTTCGACTTGTCCCAAATCTGGACCGACAGCATCCGCGGTTCGGGCGCGGTAACCGTCGCAACCTGCGACAGCGCCATATTCGAGCCGTAGACCTCGACGGTCACCCGGTCGAGCAGCGACGTCGACGCGCGCCCGGTCCGCAACCCGCCGAGATCGGCCTTGAGCGCATCGACCGCCGAATTCATCCGCCGCTCGAGATCGGCCTTGTGCGCCACTGCATCGAAGATCGCCATTGTCTTACCCTTCCCCGCCGACGGTCGTCGACACGCCTTCGCCCGCGAGGACCGCCGTCAGGCTGCCCTCGGCACGGATGTTGAACACGACGATCGGAATGTTGTTGTCGCGGCACAAAGCAACCGCGCTCGCATCCATCACCTTCAAGTCGTCCGCCAACACCTTTGAAAAGCTAAGCGTCTCATAGCGCTTGGCGTTGGCGACCTGCTTGGGGTCGGCGTCGTAGACCCCGTCGACGCTCGTCCCCTTGAACAGCGCGTCGCAGCCCATTTCAGCCGCGCGCAGGGCGGCAGCGGTATCGGTGGTAAAGAACGGATTGCCGGTGCCGGCGGCGAAGATCACAACCCTGCCCTTTTCGATGTGACGCTCGGCACGCCGCCGGATATACGGTTCGCACACGCTCGCCATCGGGATCGCCGACTGGACGCGGGTGTCGACCCCGGCGCGTTCGAGCGCGTTCTGCACCGCGAGCGCGTTCATCACCGTCGCGAGCATGCCCATGTAATCGGCGCTCGCGCGGTCGAAGCCCTTCGCCGCTGCCGCGAGGCCACGGAAGATATTGCCGCCGCCGACGACGAGGCACAGCTCATAGCCGGCGTCGCGGGCGCGCTTGACCTCGACCGCGATGCGTGCGGTCTCGGCGGGGTCGATGCCATACTGGCCCGACCCCATCAGCGCTTCACCCGACAGTTTGAGCAGGATGCGCTTGTACGCGGGTCGAGCCATAAGCGACGTGATCTCCGGGAACCGCTGCGACACTAGAGACGGGGTAGCGACAAGCCAACCCCGGCGATCAGGCGCGCGGTTCGGGCTCGCTCGTCGGCTGGGCGACGCCCGAAGCGGCGGCGACCTCCGCCGCGAAATCGCTGGTTTCGCGCTCGATGCCTTCGCCGAGCTGGAAGCGGACGAACTCGGTGACGGCGATCGGCGTGCCTGCAGTCTTGGCGGCGGCGGCGACGACATCGCCGACCTTCGACTTGCCGTCGATGACGAACACCTGCGTCAGGAGCGCGTTTTCCTGGCGGTACTTCTTGACGCCGCCCTCGATCATCTTCTCGACGATCTCGGCGGGCTTGCCCGAACCGGCGGCCTTTTCGCGGGCGATCGCGCGCTCACGCTCGACGACTGCGGGGTCGAGGCCGTTCTCGTCAAGAGCGAGCGGGTTGGCGGCGGCGATGTGCATCGCGATCTGGCGGCCGAGCGGCTCGAGGACGTCGGGCGACGCCGACGACTGGAGGCCGACGAGGACGCCGATCTTGCCCATGCCGGAAACCACGGCGTTGTGGACGTACGAAACTACGACCCCTTCGGAGACCTCGACGATCTTGGCGCGGCGTAGCGACTGGTTCTCGCCGATCGTCGCGATGTTGTGGAGGAGGACGTCCTTGACGCTCATGCCGTCGCGCTCTGGGTAGAGCGCGCCGAGCAGGACTTCGACATCGTCACCGTGGGTCGCCGACATGCCGGTGACGGTGCGGACGAAGCTCTGGAATTGGTCGTTCTTGGCGACGAAGTCGGTTTCGGAGTTGACCTCGACGGCCGCGCCGCGCTTGCCATTGACCTGGACACCGACGAGGCCTTCGGCGGCGGTGCGCCCGGCCTTCTTCGCGGCCGACGCGAGACCCTTGGTGCGGAGCCAGTCGACCGCGGCTTCCATTTCGCCGCCGTTTTCGCTGAGCGCCTTCTTGCAGTCCATCATGCCCGCGCCGGTGCGGTCGCGCAGGTCCTTGACCATGCTCGCGGTGATGTCGGCCATGGAAAGCTCCTTATGCTAGTGGCGTCATCCCCGCGGAAACGGGGGCCCGTCACCCCAGCAAGTGGTGATGACGGGCCCCCGCCCTCGCGGGGATGACGATAGATTTAGTCAGCGAATTTAAGCGGTTGCCGTCTCGTGCTCGACCGTCGCGGCAGTCGCGACATCGATCATCTGCGCGGCAATTTCGACATCGGCCGCCGGAGCGACGTGGACGCCGACATCACCAAGCGCCTCAACCATCGTCGTCGGCAGCGGCTCGGCGTGAACCGGCGCGGGCGCGGCGTAGACTTCGACCGGCGGCTCATCCATCGCACCGAGGTCGATGCCCTGCGAAGCCTGGCGGCCCTGGCGGGCGTCGATGATCGTGTCGGCGATCGCGTTGCAATACAACAGCACGGCGCGGCTGGCGTCGTCGTTACCCGGAACCGGGAAGGCGATGCCGCTCGGGTCGGTGTTGGTGTCGAGGATCGCGATGACCGGGATGCCGAGCGTGTTGGCTTCCTTGATCGCGAGGTCTTCCTTGTTGACGTCGATCACGAAGATGATGTCGGGAAGGCCGCCCATGTCGCGGATGCCGCCGAGCGACAGCTCGAACTTGTCGCGCTCGCGGGTGAGCTTGAGGACTTCCTTCTTGGTCAGGCCGGCGGTGTCGCTCGACAGCTGCTCCTCGAGCATCTTGAAGCGCTTGATCGAACCCGAGATCGTCTTCCAGTTGGTCAGCATGCCGCCGAGCCAGCGATGGTTGACGTAATGCTGCCCCGACCGGCGCGCGGCCTCGGCGACGGGATCCTGCGCCTGGCGCTTGGTGCCGACGAAAAGGACCTTGCCGCCGCTGGCGACGGTGGCGCGGACGAAGTCGAGCGCGCGCGCAAACAGCGGCACGGTCTGCGAAAGGTCGATGATGTGGACGCCGTTACGGTCACCGAAGATGTAAGGCTTCATCTTCGGGTTCCAGCGGTGGGTCTGGTGGCCGAAGTGGGCACCGACTTCCAAAAGCTGCGCCATCGACACGACAGGGGTCGCCATAAGTCTTTCTCCTCTATCCGGTTATGCCGCCGCAGGGGGTGTAACGGGCGAGCCCGGCACCGGATGGGTTGCCCCTGCGTGAGTGGTTTCGTGAGGCGCGGCCATTAGCCGGATGGCGCGCCGAATGCAAGCATTTCGGGAGCAGCTGCCCCGAATACACATATTCGCCTAGCCGCCGCGCTCCTCGACATGCTCGTCGATGCGGATGCGGACCCAGACGCCGATCAGCGCCTTGCCGCCGACGCGCGGGGGGCGGACATGGAATTGGAACGCCGCCTGCCGCATCCCGCGCGACAGCCCGAGCCCTGGTTGCGAATCGCCGAGTTCCTGGCAATCCTCGACGCGGTTGCGCTCGGCGGTGCGGCAGGCGATCACCCCCCAGCTTGCGTTCGGGAGATTGCGCGGCAGGTACGTCGACAACTCGGCGTTGGTCGGCTCGGTGACCCATTCGGCGTTATACAGGGGCTCGCCACCGGGAGCGCCGTTGGCGCTGTAGAGCGACCCCGACTTGTTGCCCGCACCGACCTTGCCCGGGCCGATGCCGGTGCCATCCGTCGCCGATGCGACGTCGCTCTTGTGGTTGGGCAGCGCGGATATGTCGACCGCGTCCATCAGTTCGGTGGTGAACGGCTTGGTCGACGGCTGCTCGGACTTGGGGACCTTGACGAGCGGCTTGGTGACGACGCGGCTCGGGGCCTTTCGCGGCGGCGCGCCGGCGTGGGCGTGCTTCGCCTGAACGACCGGCTTCTTCGCCGGCGTTGGCGCCTGGATCGGCGATAGAGTGAAGGTCTTCGGCCCCGGCGGCGCCTTCTCGCGCTTGGGGTTGAGCGACAGCAATAGCAGCGCGAGCAGTAGATGGACGAGGATGACGGCGATCAGCCCCGTCGCGCGACGGCTGAGCTTCGGGCGATCGAAGACCGCAAACTGGGGGAAGAACGCCGCGCGCATGGCCCGTCGCGCTACCCCGCGCTGCGGTGCGGCACAAGGCGGCGCGAGGGGTTTCGTCGAAAAGGCATTCACCGCAGGGGGGTACGCCGGTGCGGCGCAAATCCCTTGGCGGCGGGCTGGACGCCATGCCCCCTACCCTCCGACGCCAAACGGTAATATCGGCGTGGCATCGGTTCGCAAATACTGGGGGACTTTGCCATGACACGGATGCGGACACGGATGCTCGGGCTCGGCGCCCTCCTGCTCGCCGCATCGGCGTTCACCGCGCCAGCTTCGGCAGCGGCAGCGGCCCCGGTCGCGATCACCGCGCCGCCGGTGCCCAAGCTGATCGTCGCAATCTCGGTCGACCAGTTCTCGGCGGCGCTGTTCGACCAGTATCGCAGCCACTTCACCGGCGGGCTCAGGACGATGGCCGACCACGGCGTCGTCTTCCCCAACGGCTACCAGAGCCATGCCGCGACCGAGACCTGCCCCGGGCATTCGACGATCCTGACCGGGCGCCACCCCTCGGCGACCGGCATCGTCGCCAACAGCTGGTACGACCGCGCGACCAAGACGCAGGCCTATTGCATGCTCGACCCCGCCTCGCCGGTCCCCGGGCGTCCTGACGCGCCGCGCGGCCCGGCCAACCTCAAGGTGCCGACGCTCGGCGAATGGATGAAGGCCGCGAACCCCGCGAGCCGGACCTTCGCGGTGTCGGGCAAGGACCGCGGCGCGATCACGATGGCGGGCCACGGCGCCGACGGCACCTTCTGGTGGGACGACGCCAACGGCGGCTTCACCACCTACGTCCCCGCGGGCACGAACGAAGCGGCGCGGCTCGCTCCAGTGGTTGCGTATAACGCGGCGCTCGCGGCGAAATGGCTCAAGGCCGCGCCGAAGTGGGTACCGCTCGACCCGCGGTGCAAGGTCGACCTTGGCGCGCGGCGCTACGGGCGGCTGACGGTCGACGACGAGCTTCCCCCGCTCGGCTGGATCGCGCCCGCGCCGGGGACCGACTTCTCGAAGGACAGCTATTTCCAGTCGTGGCTGCGCGCGTCGCCGATCTACGACCAGATCGCGCTCGACCTCGCGACGCAGCTGATCGCGACGCAGAAGCTCGGTCAGGGTGCCGCCCCCGACGTCCTCGCGGTCAGCCTCAGCGCGACCGACTACGTCGGTCACCGCTACGGCGCCGAGAGCGCCGAGCAATGCGATAACCTCGCGCACCTCGACGCGATGCTCGGGGTGTTCCTTGCCAAGCTCGAGGCGCTGAAGGTCCCGGTCCTCGTTGTCCTCACCGCCGACCACGGCAGCGTCGACGCCGCCGAGCGCGCGGCGATGCGCGGCATGCCCGCCGCCCGGGTCAACCCGAAGACCTTCATGACCGAAGTCGGGGCGGCAGTGCAGGCCGACCTCAAGCTCGACGCCAGCCCGCTCGCGGGCGATCCGTACGAGATCAGCATCGTCCCGCCCGAAGGCGCAAACGCGAAGCTGATCGACCGGATCACCGAAGCGACGATCGCCGAGCTCCACAAGCGTCCCGAAGTCGTCGAGGTCTACACCAAGGCGCAGGCGCTCGCCGGCCTCCCGCCGAAGGGCAAGCCCGCCGACGAGATGACGCTGCTAGAGCGCATCGCCGAATCGACCGACCGCGAGCGCAGCGGCGACATCATGGCGGCACTCCAGCCGTACACGACGCTCGGCGACCCGCAGTCGCTCGGCGACACGATCGCGGGCCATGGATCGGTGTGGAACTACGACCGCCGCGTCCCAATCCTGTTCTGGTGGCCGGGCGCCGCCGGCTTCGAACAGCCGCTGCCGGTCGAGACGGTCGACATCGCCCCGACGCTCGCGGCGGTGGCCGGGGTCAAGACACCCGAGGTCGATGGGCGGTGTCTGGATTTGGACCGGACCGCAGCAACGACGTGCCGCTAACCGGCGCGTAAGCGAAACCGCGCGCCGCGGCAGTGGCTAGCCACATGGCCTGACCCTTGCCCGACCGCACGATAGTGCGGACATGAGCGGCAAAGGGGACGACCTTGAAGCAAACCGCACTGACGGTCCGGCAGCGCACCCAGCTTGCGACCTTGCCGGTCACGCTCATCGTGGTGGCGATTTCATGCATCGGGCTTGGGGCGAACGTCCCGCCGTCACGCGTGCTGCTGATCGAGGCCGCGTTCGCGGTCCTCGTCGCGTGGCGGATCGGATCCGCGATCGTGGTGCGCCGGGGCAGCGAGATCGGCGAGGACCGGTCGAGCGACTGGCACGCGAATTCGATCACCGGCTTCTGGCTCATCGGGATGGTGATCGTCGCCGCATTCTGGCTAGCGGCACCGTTCCTCGGCGTTGCCGAGCAGCTGCTCGCGGTACTCATCGTCCAGCTGCCGATGACCGCGTCGGCGTTGGGCACCGTCAAGCGCCCCGAACATGGCGTCAGGAGCTTGGCCGGTACGGTCGTGCCGATGATCATCCCGACCGGCGTCGTCGCCTATTTTCTCGTCCACGGCAGTCGTTATGCCGTGCCGGTTTCGCTGCTCCTCATCTTCTATTGCGGCATACAGCTGCTGCTTCGCGAGCTGTTCCAGTCTGCGCTGACGCGGGCGTGGCGCGGCGAGACCGCAGCCGCGGCGCAGCGCGATGCACGGACGCAGTTCCTCGCGGCGGCGTCGCACGATCTCGGCCAGCCGCTGCATTCGGCACGTCTGTTCGTCGATCAGGCGGTGCGCGGGGTCGATCCCGGCCGCCGCGCCATCGCCGCCGCGCACGCCGAGGAGGCGTTCGACACCATCGAACGCCAGCTCGATCACATGAACAGCTATCTGCGGCTCGAGGCTGGCGGCATCGCGCCGCGGCTATCCGCCTTCGCGATCGGGCCGTTACTGGCGGCGGCCGCAACCCGGGCGATGGCGGCGGGCAGGGCGCGCGGGCTGATCGTCAAGGTCGTCGACACCAGCCTCCGCGTCCGCGCCGACGCCGACCTGCTCGAACGCGCGCTGACGAACCTCGTCGAGAATGCGGTCAACCACGCACAGGCGTCGAGGCTGCTGATCGGCGCGCGGCGTCGCGGCGACCGGGTCCGGCTCTGGGTGATCGACGACGGCATCGGCATCGACGCGGCGCATATCCCGGCGTTGTTCGACGATTACACGCGCGGCTCGGGTCGCGGCGGCGAGCAGCGCGGCGGCCTCGGGCTCGGACTTGCCTCGGTGCAGCGCATCGCCGCGCTGATCGGGGCGAGCGCGGGGATCGACACGCGATGGCGTCGGGGCGCCGCATTCTTCATTGATTTGACAGCCGAAACGTTTCTAATCGCTGAATGAAGTCCTGCCTCATCTGCGACGACCATGCGATGATGCGCGAGGCCCTCGCCGGGACGATTTCGATGCACTGGCCGACGGCAGAGATCATCGCTGCCGGTGACTTCCCCGCGGCGTGGGCAGCAGCGGCGGCGCAACCCGATTTCATCCTGTGCGACCTCGGCATGCCCGGTTCCGCACCGCTGCCGGGCGTGCTCGCTCTTACCGCCGCAGCGCCGGGAGCGCGCCTTCTCGTCATCACCGCCGATGTCGGCGACGACCTCCTCCGCCAGCTGTTTCTCGCCGGGATCGCCGGGCTCGTCCCGAAAGCGTCGAGCGGTGCCATTCTCGAAGCCGCGATCCGCCTTGTCCTTGCCGGGGGCCGCTATTTGCCGCCGCGCGTCATTGCGATGATGGCTGACGCGCCGAGCGCAGCCGACGATCAGTTGCGGCTGTCGGAGCGGCAGATCGCGGTGCTGACGAAGCTTGCAGAGGGCGGGTCGAACAAGGAAATCGCTCGCGCGCTGAACCTGTCGCCGGCGACGGTCAAGGCGCACGTCGCGTCGCTGCTCGCGGTCCTCGGCGCGAGCAATCGCATGGAAGCCGCGACCCGGGGGCGCACGCTCGGCTACCTCGGTTAAGCCCCGCAGCGGGTGGCTGGCCATCTGGCTAGCCCCCGGATCGGTGGACCCGGGCGGTTCGACGGACCGATAAGACACCCCTCGAAACAGAGGGAAACGACCATGAAAATTGCAACACTGATGCTCGCCGCAGCGGCGCTCGTCACCGTCACGCCCGCCACCGCAGCGACCTATGCAATCCATTATAGCGGCACGAGCGGCACGCCCTTGCCGACGACTGCCGATTTCCGGATCACTACCGCAAGCCACCTCGACGCGCTCGGCGGGTACGACATCTTGTCCGCCAGCGGCAACGTCAACGGCGTCGCGATTTCAGGGCTCGCGCCGGCCAATCCCCCCGGGTTCCAGACCGACAACACCTTCTTCACCGCCGGACCCGCGTTCGACATCTTCGGCCTGGGCTGGCTGTCGGGGAGCACCACCGGTAACCTGTATTTCCAGGACGGCGGTTTCACCCTCGCGCAGTTCGATCCGGCGCTGCCAAAGGGGCAACGCTATATCACCGAGACGAGCGGCGACGTGACGGTTGCGGCTGTTCCGGAACCCGCAAGCTGGGCGATGCTGGTCGCCGGTTTCGCCGTCGTCGGCGCTGCCTCACGCCGTCAGCGCACCGTCGTTACCGCCTGAGCGCCGCGATAGCCCGATCGGCGGAGGGGGGGAGCATGTCTCCCGCCCTCCGCGACCCCGGCGAAATCGCTGTCCTACACCCCCTGCCTCGCGTTAGCCTTGCACGTCGCCACCGGGCGACACGTGTTCTTTCTCATTGCAGGATTCTTCACGCGCTGCGCAGGGAAAGCGACGCGAAAAAGCACACACTTTTGTGTGAACTTATTTTGAACTTAGCGTCGGTTCTCAGGGGTGAACGCTCCGCGCGATTGGTTCGCCGAGCAGTTAGCTCGCTGCCATCAGCCTTGCGCCGGTCACCCCGCGCAGCCGCTCGACCTTCGCCACGATCTCGTTGTCGATTGCGAAATCCATGCCGAGCGACAGGTTCGCGCGGCCACCGCCGCCGAGCGGGACCAGCGCGACGATCTCGCCCTTGCCGCCGCGACGGCTCGACACCAGTCCCGCCAGCGGTTCGATCCCCGCCAACGACAGCTCGACCGTCAGGCGGCAGCGCGAGGCTTTCGCCAGCGCCGCCAATGGCTTGACCCCGCGGATCGTCACGCGCGGCGTGTCCTCGCCCGGCCGCCACATCAGCTCGGCGTTGACCAGCACGGCGTCGGCCGCGGCGTGCGCGGCGACGATCTGCGCCTGCGCGGTGTCATCGAAGCAGCTCGCGACATACTGGCCGCTCGCGTCAGACATCGTCAGCAACAGGTATTTGTCGCTCTTGCCGTTCTGCGGGGTCCGCCACTTCAGGTCCTCGATCAGCCCCGCCATCGTCGCCGGGAGACGCCCGCCCCCGGGCGGCGGCTCGACCGTTGTGCACTGGGCATAGGTCTTCGCGCCGTGCGCGGTGAGGATATGCGCAAAGCCCTCGACCGGGTGGCCGGAGAAGTAAAAGCCGAACGCGTCCTTCTCGTGCGCCATCGTCTCGGCAAGGGTCCAGCCCATCCCCGGCGGCACGAGCATCGCCAGCCCGCGGTCGTGGCTCTCGCCGAACATCGCGACCTGCGCACTCTCGCGGGCGGCAGCGGCGTTCTGCGCGGTGCCGAGGATCGCCTCGGCGAGGGCATGGACCCCGGCGCGGTTCTTCTCGATCCCGTCGAACGCGCCGCCGCCCACGAGCGCTTCGAGCTGGCGCTTGTTGAGCAGCTTCGGGTCGACCCGGCGCGAGAAGTCGGCGAGCCCGGTGAACTTGCCGCCGCGCGCGCGCTCCTCGGCGATCCCCGCCATCGCCTTCTCGCCGACGCTCTTGAGCGCCGCCAGCCCGAAGCGGACGCTGTTGTTTTCGACGGTGAAATCGGAGCCGCTCGCGTTGATGCACGGCGGCAGGCACGGCACCGCCATCCGCCGCATGTCGTCGACGAAGATCGCCAGCCGGTCGGTGTTGGCAATGTCGAACGCCATCGACGCGGCGTAGAATTCGACCGGGTGATGCGTCTTGAGCCACGCGGTGTGGTAGCTGACGAGCGCGTACGCCGCGGCGTGGCTCTTGTTGAAGCCGTAACCGGCGAACTTGTTGACCAGCTCGAAGATCGCTGCAGCCTGGCGCTTGTCGACGCCGTTCTTCGCCGCGCCGTCGGCGAAGCGCGCCTTTTGCGCCTGCATCTCGGCGGCGATCTTCTTGCCCATCGCGCGGCGCAGCAGGTCGGCCTCGCCGAGGCTGTAGCCCGCGAGGATCTGGGCGATCTGCATCACCTGTTCCTGGTAGATGATGACGCCGTAGGTTTCCTTGAGGACGCCTTCGAGGCTCGGGTGGAGGTAGTCGGGCACCTCCTCGCCGTTCTTGCGGCGGCCGAAGCTCGGGATATTCTCCATCGGCCCCGGGCGGTACAAAGCGCCGAGCGCGATGATGTCAGCGAAGCAGTCGGGCCGGACCTGTGTCAGCGCGCGGCGCATGCCTTCGGATTCGAACTGGAAGACCCCGACGGTGTCGCCGCGCGCGATCAGCCGGTACGTCTCCTCGTCGTCGAGCGGGAGGGCGGCGAGGTCGAGGACGACGCCCTTCGCCAGCAGGAGTTCGCGCGCGCGTTCGAGCACCGACAGCGTCTTCAGCCCGAGGAAGTCGAACTTGACCAACCCGGCCTTCTCTACCCACTTCATGTCGAACTGCGTCACCGGCATGTCCGAGCGCGGGTCGCGGTACATCGGGACGAGCTGGCTGAGCGGACGGTCGCCGATGACGACGCCCGCAGCATGGGTCGACGAGTGACGGGGCAGCCCTTCGAGCTTGAGCGCGATTTCGAGCAGATGAGCGACCTTGGGATCGCGGTCGCGCTCGGCGACGAGTTCGGACACGCCGTTGATCGCGCGCGCCAGCGTCCACGGATCGGTCGGATGGTTCGGGATCAGCTTGGCGATCCGGTCGATCTGCCCATACGGCATCTGGAGCACGCGCCCGACGTCCTTGAGGACCGCGCGTGCCTTCAACTTCCCGAAGGTGATGATCTGCGCGACCTGCCCGCGTCCGTACCGCGTCTGGACATAGCGGATGACTTCGCCGCGACGGGTTTCGCAGAAGTCGATGTCGAAGTCGGGCATCGACACGCGCTCGGGGTTGAGGAAGCGCTCGAACAGCAGGCCATGCTGGAGCGGGTCGAGGTCGGTGATTGTCAGCGCCCAGGCGACGACAGATCCCGCGCCTGATCCGCGCCCGGGACCAACCGGAATCCCCTGCGCCTTGGCCCATTGGATGAAGTCGGCGACGATCAGGAAGTACCCCGGAAAGCCCATCCGCGCGATGACGCCGAGCTCGAACACGCAGCGCTCGCGATACGGTGTCGCCGCGTCGCCGCTCAGTCCAAGTGCCTCGAGCCGCCGGTCGAGCCCCGCCGTCGCCTGCTCGGCGAGCGCGGTGACCTCGGCGGCGGGATCACCTGCGAGGCTCGGCAGGATCGGCTCGCGCGACGGCGCCTTGTACGCACAGCGCTGGGCGACGACGAGCGTCGTCGCGCACGCCTCGGGCAGGTCGGCGAACAGCTCGAGCATCGTCTTCGCCGACTTGAGCCAATGCTCGGGGTTCGACCGGCGCCGCTCGGTCGTCTCGACATACGCACCGTCGGCGATGCAGAGCATGACATCGTGCGCGGCGTGAACCTTGGCGTCGATGAAGCGCGCCGGGTTGGTCGCGACGATCGGCAAGTCGCGGGCGTGGGCAAGTTCGACCAGTGCGGCTTCGGCCTTGATCTCGATCGGATCGCCGCTCCGGCTCAACTCGATATACAGCCGGTCGGGGAACAACGCGACGAGCGCGTCGGCGTAGGCGGTGGCGTCCTGCCCCTCGGCGAGCAGCCGCGCCAGCGCACCCTCGGGCCCCGCCGTCAGCGCGATCAACCCGGCGGTTCGGCCTTCGAGCCCGGCGAGTGTCAAATGCGGCTCGTCGGCGGCGTCGCAGCCGAGATGCGCGTCGCTGACGATGGCGATGAGGTTGTCGTACCCGGTCTTGTCCTGCGCGAGCAACGCCAGCCAGTCGCACGTCATCCGCCCTGCTGGCGTCCGCGATCCCGGCCGCTCGACCGCGACGAGCGCGCCGATGATCGGCTGGACCCCCTGCGCGCGGCACGCCTCGGAAAATTCCATCGCGCCAAACATGTTGTTGCGATCGGTCAGTGCAACCGCCGGCAGCTTCATCGTCCTGCACGCCGCCGCAATCGCATCGGGTGTCATCGCCCCCTCGAGCATCGAATATGCCGACTGGACGCGGAGGTGGACGAACGGAGCGTAGGGCATTCGGTGAGGATAAGGCGCGGGCGGCGATTCGGCTATGGCAAGGGGAAGCTCAGCTCGAGATCGCTGTGGATATCGTCAGAAATCCCGGGTCCAGACGACCATCTCCGCCTCAGCTCCGCGCCAGTGGCCCCGCCGCAAAGTCGTCGCGGTCGATCGCGTAGACGACGTGCGGAACGACGCCATGTGGAAAGTCGGCGTCGTAGGTGCGGTCGGTCAGGCGGCCGCCGATCTTTTCCATCGCCCGGCGCGAGCGGAAATTCGCCTCGCCAACGAGGAACAGCGTTCGGTCGAAATGTTGCAGCGCATGGCCAATCATCAGCCGCTTCATGTCAGCGTTCGCCCGTCCGCCCCAAAGGCTGCGGGCGAGGAAGCTCCAGCCGATCTCGACCTCCCCGGGTTCGACGCGGGCGAGGTCGTAGCGCGAGAAGCCGATGATCGCGCCCGATGCCAGATCTGTCGCGACCAGCCCGCCACCGCTCGCCAGCGCCTCGGCGAAGAAGCGGCGGAAGACCGGCTCCTGCCAGCGGTCGTGGACCGGGTGAACCGCCCAGATCAGCGGATCGGAGGCGACGGCGTAGAGTGCATCCCAGTCGGCGGGCGCAATTGGCCGCAGCGCGACCAGATCGCCGGTCAGCGTTGGCTGAAGATCGGCGTTCATGGCCGCGGCACCGCGAAGACCGCTGGCGACAGCGGCGCGGTGTCGACGCTGTCGATATCGAGCGTCGTCGTATGTGCCGGATTGCCGTCGGTCTGGATTGCGAGCGTCGGCGCGCAGACCCCCGACACGGTCCGGTAGTTGCGCATTTCGGCGACCTGGTTGCCGACGACGACTCGCGCGATGCGGTGGCTCGCGCGGTCGATCCACAGGTCGAAGTCTTCGCTCCCGTCCGGGCGGACCGTGACGACATCGTAGACCGTCGCGCCGACCGTGCGTGGATCGCTGGCGACCACCGCCGCCGGAAAGCGGGTCGGCAGGAAATAGGCGAAATTGCTCAGATAGGCGTCGCGAATGTGGAGACGGCTCGAGCCCGACGGTGAGCCGGAGTCGATCCCGCCGCCGGGCAACCGCCGCCACGACGTCGTGCCGTCGGTGCCGACATGGCTGACCGGCATGCCGCCGGGTTCGGTCCGCATCGCCATCGCGAGGCTGGTGATTGCGCTCCACTCCTCGTAGCTGCCCTCGGGATGCCCTGCGATCGTGATGCGCCCGCGTTCATGCCACCCGGTGAGACGATCCCATGCCGGACCGCCGCACGCGGCACGCGCATCGGCGAGGATCTTCTGTCCGCGCATGACATCGATCGGGATATCCGCCGCGACCGCGCTGGTGCCGACCGCCAGCATCGCTGCCAGTCGCAAGAATGCCCGCATAGTCATCCCCGTACCCCCGATTGGCGCCGACCCTAGTCGCCAGCGGCGCGATCGCAAAGCTGCACGCCGATTGCCGCGCCGGACCACCATTGCGGCGGCAAAGATGGCCAGCATCCACCGGAACGCCTATCTGCTGGCACGATGGACCTCGACACGCCAGCGATCGTCGCCGCGGTGCTGCCCCACGGCGAGCATGGCGCGGTCGTGCGCTTCCTTACCGAAAGCGACGGGTTGGTCGCCGGCTACGTCCCCGGCGGCCGATCGCGCGCGCTGCGTCCGGTGCTTCAGCCGGGAAACGGGGTCGCGGTCCGGCTGCGCGGGCGCGCGGCGAGCCAGCTCGCCAGCGCCGCGGTCGAGCTTGTTCGCGGGCGAACCGTTCTCGCTACCGGGCGGGTGTCGGCAGCCGCGCTCGACTGGCTTTGCGCGCTGACCGCGACGGCGTTGAGCGAGGCGACCCCCTCCCCCCGACTGTACGTCGCACTCGACGGGCTGCTCGACGCGATGACGTTCGCCGAAGACGCGAGCCAGTGGCTACCCGGCGTCGTTCGCTACGAATTGCTGCTCCTCGCCGAACTCGGCTTCGGCCTCGACCTGACGGCGTGCGTCGCGACCGGTGCGACGACCGATCTCGCGTTCGTCTCGCCCAAGTCGTCGCAAGCAGTTAGCCGTGGCGCGGGGGCGCCCTATGCGGCGAAGCTCCTGCCGCTCCCAGCCTTTCTGCTCGGCAGCGACCCCGCGACCGCTGCCGACCTCGCCGACGGGCTACGCACGACCGGGTGGTTTCTCGAACGCGATGTCCTCATCGGGCGAGCCGCCAGCCTCATCCCCGCACGGCAGCGTTTCGTCGGGATGGCGTAGGGGGTTTACGCACGGGTCAACGCGGTCTAGCAGCGCGGCACGGGGGGCTATCGATCGATCAAGGACCCCGAATGAACCGAAGCTTCATCGTCGCTGCTCTCGTTGCTGTCAGCGGCGCTGCCCCTGCAATCGCAGGGGGCTTCTACCTTCAGGAACAGTCGCCGCTCGCGGTCGGACGTGCGTTTGCCGGCGAAGCCGCCGCTGCCGACTCCGCCGCGACGGTCTTCTACAATCCCGCCGGGATGACCAACCTGCCCGGTGTCAGCGTCGATGCCGGCGGCCATTTGCTGTTCGTCCAGTCGAGCCAGACCAACCGCGGCAGCACGCGCTCGGCAGCGGGCAACCAGGGCAGCTTTCCCACCGGCGGCGGTAACGGCGGCAACCCGTTCGACCAGCCGGTGATCATCCCGTCGGGGTACTTCTCGGCGCAGATCAAGGGTTCGCGGCTGTGGCTCGGCCTCGGCATCAGCGCGCCGTTCGGGGTCAAGGTGGTCTATGACAACGGCTGGTTCGGCCGCTACGATTCGATCCGCTCCGACGTCGAGAGCCTCAACATCCAGCCGACTGCGGCGTATAAGCTGACCGACCGCATATCGATCGGCGGCGGCTTCGACATCCAGCGGATGACCGCAAAGCTGTCGAGCGCGTTGCCGAACCTCTCGCCGCTCCTCCCCGACGGCCTGCTTGAGATCCGCGGGCAGGACATGGCTTTCGGCTGGAACGCTGGCGTCAGCGTCGATCTCGGCGCGGTCCGGCTTGGCGCACATTATCGCAGCCACATCGATCACCAGCTTTCGGGCGTCGCGGCGATCAGCGGGCTTCTCGGTCCGCTCGCCGCAAGCAACGGCGGGACGCGCGGTTTTGCGCCGCTCAGCACCCCCGACATTGCCAGCGTCGGCGCGACCTTCGGCACCGGCAAGCTGCGCCTCCTCGCCGGGGGCAGCTTCTATAAGTGGAGCCGGTTCAAGGACATCAATGTCAACACGCCGACGGGAGTGACCTTCTTGTCGAGCGCGCAGAACTATCGCGACACGTATAGCGTCAGCGCCGGCGCCGAATATGCGCTATCTCCGAAGCTGACGCTCCGCGCCGGCACGATGTACGACCAGACTCCGACCCGCGACGCGTACCGCACGACCCGAGTTCCCGACGGCGACCGGATCTGGGCGACCGCCGGCGTCACCGCGCACCTGACCAAGGCGGTCGCAGTCAATATGTCGTACGCGCACATCTTCGTGAAGAGCGAAGCGGTCAATCGGACCGACCCGCTATTCGCGGGCAGCCCTGCGGTGACGACGATCAACACGCTGTCGACCAACCAGGGCCATGCCAACGAAATCGCGTCGAGCATTTCGCTGCGGTTCTGACGCGCAAGACCCAGACTCTAGCCATGGCGCGAGCGAACCCGTATCGCTCGCGCCATGCTCGAAGACCCAAGAATTCTCGATACCCCGTTCGCCGACGCGCTCAGCGAACGCTATCTCGTCTACGCGCTGTCGACGATCACCGCGCGGTCGCTCCCCGATGTCCGCGACGGGCTCAAGCCGGTCCACCGGCGCATCCTGTGGGGGATGCGGCTGCTCAAGCTCGATCCGGCGACCGGCTACAAAAAGTGCGCGCGGATCGTCGGCGATGTGATGGGGAAATACCACCCGCACGGCGACGCCTCGATCTACGACGCGCTCGTGCGGCTCAGCCAGTCGTTCGCACTGCGCTACCCGCTGATCGACGGACAGGGCAATTTCGGCAACATCGACGGCGATAACGCGGCGGCGATGCGCTACACCGAGGCGCGCCTGACGATCGCCGCCGCCGACCTGATGGACGGCCTCGACGAGAACAGCGTCGCCTTCCGCGAGACGTATAACGGCGAGGAGGAAGAACCCGAGGTCTTCCCTGCCGCTTTCCCGAACCTGCTGGCGAACGGCGCAAGCGGCATCGCGGTCGGCATGGCGACGTCGATCCCACCGCATAACGTCGCCGAGATCGCGGATGCCGCGACGGTACTTCTGGATAATCCAGAGGTTTCGGTCGACGAGTTGATGCAACACCTCAAGGGCCCCGACTTCCCGACGGGCGGGGTCGTGGTCGAGCCGGCGTCGGCGATCACTCAGGCCTATGCCACCGGACGCGGCAGCTTCCGCCTGCGCGCGCGCTGGTCGGTCGAGCCGGCGGGCAACGGGACATGGGCGATCGCGGTCACCGAGATTCCGTATCAGGTTCAGAAGGGCAAGCTGATCGAGGACATCGCGACGCTGATCAACGACAAGAGGCTGCCGATCCTCGCCGACGTCCGCGACGAGTCTGACACGGCGATACGCCTTGTGCTCGAGCCCCGCTCACGCAACGTCGACCCCGGCGTGCTGATGGAAAGCCTGTTCAAGCTGACTGATCTCGAGACGCGGTTTCCGTTGAATCTCAACGTGCTCGACCGCGATCACGTCCCGCGGGTGATGCCACTCAAGGCGGTGCTCCAGGCGTATCTCGACCACCAGATCGAGGTCACCGCCAATCGCACGACCTTCCGGCTAACGAAGATCGACGACCGGCTCGAACTGCTCGACGGCTATCTCAAGGCGTATCTGTCGATCGACGAGGTGATCCGGATCATCCGCGAGGAGGACGAGCCGAAAGCTGAGTTGATCCGGCGCTTCGATCTCACCGAACGGCAGGCTGAGGCGATCCTCAATCTCCGCCTGCGCGCGCTGCGGCGGCTCGAAGAGATCGAGATCACTAAGGAACACAGGGTGTTGACCGCGGAGGCGAGCAAGCTGCGTGCGCTGCTCGACAGCCCCAAGGCGCAGGCAAAGCGCCTCCGCGACGACCTCGCCAAGCTGCGTAAGCGCTATGGCCCCGAGACTGCGCTTGGTGCGCGGCGGACCGAGATCGGCACCGCGCCGGTGGTGACCATGATCCCGCTCGAAGCGATGATCGACCGCGAGCCGCTGACTGTGATCCTCTCGGCGAAGGGCTGGATCCGCGCGATGAAGGGGCATGTCGACCTCGCCGCACCCGACCTGCTCAAGTTCAAGGAGGGCGATGGGCCCGCCTTCGCCTTTCACGCGCATACCACCGACCGCATCGTCATCGCGGCAGCGACCGGGCGATTCTATACGCTTGGCGCAGATCGCTTACCCGGCGGGCGAGGCTTTGGCGAGCCGGTGCGGCTGATGATCGACCTCGACGGCGCGGCGGCGATCGTCGCGCTGTTCGTCCACCGCGCGGGCGAGCGGCTGTTGCTCGTTGCGTCGGATGGGCGCGGGTTTGTCGTGGCAAGCGACGACCTGCTCGCGGAAACCCGCAAGGGCCGCCAAGTGATGACCCCCCGCGCCGGGGCGACGCTGAAAATCGTTCGCCCGATCCCGCTCGATGACGACCACCTCGGTGTCGTCGGCGACAACCGCAAGCTGTTGATTTTGAAAGTCGACGACGTCCCGGTCATGGCGCGCGGGCAAGGCGTGGCACTCCAGAAATACCGCGACGGCGGTGTCGCCGATGTCACCAGCTTCAAGCGCGCCGACGGCCTGTCGTGGGCGATGGGCGGATCGGGGACGCGGACACGGACCGAGGCCGATGTCGGGCCGTGGGTCGGACCACGCGGGGGAACCGGGCGCATGCCGCCACAGGGCTTCCCGCGCGACAACAAGTTCGCTTAAGTCGCTAACACCCTGGAAACGATGGGGTCGATGTCGGCGGGAAAGCCGGCGGCGATCCAGTCGCGTTCGACTTCTCCGAGGCGTCGGCTGACCTCGGGTCCGGGCGGCAGGCCACGCGCGATCAAATGACGGCCGGTAATCGGCATGACCGGCTTCGACCATGACGCAACGAATTTGTGCAAGTTCTTGTTGTCGCTTAGAATGGCGCGGTCGATCATGCTGTCGATCCCGTCGCGATACGCCATCTCGCCGAGACTCTTCCCGCGATCAGCAGTCAGCACCAGCCGCCGGCGCTCGACCTTCGAGAGCCGCAGCCGCGTCGCGACATCGTCGAGCAGCGCCGCGTCGACCGGCAGCAGCGCCGCCAGACGCCGCGCGAACCCAGCCCGCACACCGGCCGCACACTCACCCGCATAGACCCGCATCAAGTCCGTCAATCTCGCGCGGTCGATCTCGGGCAGGACAGGTGCGAGGATGCCGTGATCGAGCATCACTGCCAGCGTCGGCACCGGGTCGTCGGTGACGAGCAGCTTCGCCACCTCGTCGCGGACGCGCTCGCGCGACAGCGCCATCAGGTCGTTGGCGCGCGCGGTACAAGCGGCCAGTCCGTCGGGATCGATCGTGGTGGCAAAGCGCGCCGAGAAGCGGAAGAAGCGGAGGATACGCAAATGGTCCTCGGCGATGCGGTCGAGCGCAACGCCGATGAAGCGCACCCGCCGCGCCGCGAGATCGTCGACCCCGCCGAAGAAGTCGTCGATCTCGCCGCTGACGGGGTTGGCGTAGAGCGCGTTGATCGTGAAGTCGCGGCGCGCGGCATCGGCGCGCCAGTCGGCGGTAAAGGCAACCGTCGCGTGACGGCCGTCGGTCGCGACGTCGCGGCGCAGCGTCGTCACCTCGGCATAGAAGCCGTTGGCGACCGCGGTGACCGTCCCATGCGCGATGCCAGTGGGGACCGCCTTGAGGCCTGCCCCTTCGAGCCGGGCGACGACTTCGGCGGGATCGAACACCGTCGCGAAATCGATGTCGTTGACCTTTAACCCGAGCAGGCTGTCACGAACCGCGCCGCCGACCAGCCGGGTCGACCCGCCATCGACGTCGAGCGCGGCGGCGATCGCGCGCGCGCCCTTGCCGGCGAGCCACGGCTGCGGCCCGAGCTTCATGATAGCCACTTCATGCCAGCCGCCGCGACAGGTTGACGATCATTGCTGCAGTCGCCCCCCAGATCTCGTGCGTCTCCCACGTAATGACATAATATGATCGCAGCCGCCCCTGCCATTCGGTCTGGCGCAGCTGATGATTGACCGGATCGAGGACGAAATCGAGCGGCACCTCGAAGATCGACGCGACCTCGTCTGCGGCTGGAACGAGCGGCAAGTTCGGCGCGATCAGCCCGATGACAGGGACGATGTGATATCCCGTCCCAGTCGAATAGGCGTCGGTCACGCCGACGACATCGACCGCATGCGGCGGCAGCGCGACCTCCTCGTGCGCCTCGCGCAACGCGGCGGCGGTCGGGTCGGCGTCTTCGGGATCGATCCGCCCGCCGGGGAATGCGACTTGGCCCGCATGGCGGCGCAGGGTGTCGGTTCGCCGGGTCAGCAGGATGGTCGGGCGATCATGGGTGACGACACCGATCAGCACCGCCGCCGGGGTCAGCGCTGCCGGAGCCTCGTGCTCGTTGCCGGGAAAGTCCCAGTCGCCGCGCCGCCCCTCCCCCGGTCCGGTCGCGCGGGCGAGCCGCTCGCGCAGCGTCATGCGGCGAACGGAAAAAAGACGCCGCCGCTCCACAGGCCGGGCGGGGTCGCGTCCTCGGCGAGCGCCCAGTCGGCGAGCTCGTAGAATGTTGCTCGGTTAACCAGCGCGTCGAGGCCGCCGCGGACGTGGACATACGGGCGCGGGGTGCCATCGTCGGCGGTCTCGACGCGTAACAAATTGTCAGGCCCGGCAACGACATGCTCACCGGTATTGAGGCGGAAAGCGAGCTGGCGCGCCGTCCCCTCGCCCTCGCTCGTCACCGCGACCGCGACGAACGGCGCGTCTTCGACGACGATGTCGAGCTTCTCGCCGGGGGTAACGAGGACGTAGCCGCCATCGGCTTCGCGGCGCAGGATCGTCGAGAACAGCCGGACGAGTTCGGGGCGCCCGATCGGGGTGCCGCCGTGGAACCACGTCCCGTCGGCGGCGATCCGCATGTCGCTGTCGCCGCAATGCGCCGGATGCCATTGATCGACCGGCGGCAGCTTGCGCTCGTCGAGCAGGGTCGCGATCTCGGCGAGCGTCGGTGTGGTGTCGATCGGCATCGGGCGTCCTGTTGCGGAAAGGCGTATAGTCGGCGGCGGGGCTTTGAACGAGTCCGGTCGATGTCGCGGCTCAGCCCTGCGGCGTCACGCACTCAGCGCAAGGGTCACGCGCGCCGTGGCGCTGACCGCGCGAACGGTCGCGATCTTCGGCAGGGCCATGAAACCAGTCTGGCGGAGGAGCAGGCGATGCCGGTCGACCGGGCCGGGGAGTTGCCAGTCCCCGGTCGCGGCGGCGTCGAAGCCGAACGGGCCGTAGTAGCTCGAGTCGCCGATCAGCAGGATCGGATCGAGGCCGCGTGCGTCGGCAACGGCGAGCGATGCCGCGATCAGCCGCCGCCCGAGACCGAGCGTGCGGGCGTCCACCGCGACCGCGACCGGGCCGAGCAGGGTCAGCGGGACGACGTTGGCATCGTCGGCGGCTAGCTCGTTGGGCCAATACTGGATCGACCCGAGGAGCCGCTCGCCGTCGCGCGCGACTAAGCTGACTCCGGCGATCGGCTCGGCCCCCGCGCGGAGGAGCGACGCGGTACGGGAATGGCGACCGGGACCGAAGGCGGCGTCAAGCAGCGCGTCGATCTCGGGGGTGTCGCCGCGAGTGGCGGGGGTGATATCCACTAGCGCTGGTTGGAGCGCGAGCGAAACACTCCGGTTGAAAGGAAAGGATCGGGAAGCGTCATCGCCCCCTAACGCGCCAGCGCCGACTTCAGCGCGGGCGTAGTCAGCGGCACCCACACGCTCGGCTCGCCGAGCGTCGCATGCCCGCTCGTCGCAGCCGACGCGGGCACGGTGATGCGGGTGAAGCGCGCAGGCGACGGCGGGCGGTCGGCGACCGGGTATAGAATATCGTCGGCGAAGTTGAGCTCGACGACCTTCGCGGTGATCCGGTCGATCCCGGTGGCGGGGGAGTAATTCCGCACTGCGTCGAGCTGGAAGGCGATGTCGACCGGGTCGGGCGCGCCGACCAGCCGCGCGTCGATCAACTGCTGCAGTGTCGCCGCATCGGGGGCGAGCTTCGCGAGCAGCGCAGCGGGGACGGTGGCGACGAGCGTGATCCCGATCGCGACCCGCGCGCCAGCACCGCCCGGAAGCGGGCTGACGAGGAGGGCATCGCGCGCGGCGATGCGCCAGACGAGGTTGCGCCCGGTGACCGCAGTCGGCCACCCGCCCATCGCGACGAGGGTGTCGATTTCGTTCGGGAACGCCTCCGCCCACGTCCAGCCGAGCATCGCCCCCATCGACGTGCCGACGACCGCGCGGACTTTCGTCACCTTGAGCTCGGTCAAGATCGTGCGGACGCCCTTGACCATGTCGCCATAGTCGTAGTGCGGGAAGTTGACCCCGAGGCTGTCGCTCGGCTTGGTCGACGAGCCGATGCCGATCGTGTCGGGGAGGATGACATAGGTCCGCGTGATATCGAGCGGCGCTCCGGGTCCGAACAACAGCCCCGCCTTCGGTCCGAGGAACGCCGCGCCCGATCCTCCGGTGCCGTGGAGCAGGACGACGGCGTTGTCGATGCTGCCGTCGGGCCCCTTGTGCGGGCTGCCCAGCGTCCGGTAGCCGAGCTTGAGCGGAGCCGACCGCCCGCCCGCGAAGTCGAACTGGCGGACGCGGAGATGCTCGATGGGCACGCTCGCGGGGACGGTAAAATCGACCGGGGCAGCGGCTCCCAGCACGACCGGCATGAGCATCGCAACGGCGATCAGCGCGCGCTTCAATGCCCCGGCTCCGCCATCAGTTCGACGAGCACGCCACCCATGTCGCGCGGGTGGACGAAGATCACCGGCACCCCGTGCGCGCCGATCCGCGGCTCGCCGGTGCCGAGGACCGTTGCCCCCTTGGCGCGCATCGCGTCGCGCGCGGCGATGATGTCGGGCACCTCGAAGCAGACGTGGTGCTGTCCCCCGGCAGGGTTCTTCGCAAGGAAGCCGTGGATCGGCGAGGCGTCGCCGTACGGCTCGATCAGCTCGATCTGGCTGTTGGGCAAGTCGACGAAGCAGACCCAGACCCCCTGTTCAGGCAGCGCGAACCGCTCGCCGATTCGCGTCGCCCCGAGCAGGTCGCGGTAGACCGCGGTGCTCTTCTCGATCGACGGCGTCGCGATGCCGACATGGTTGAGGCGTCCGATCATCGCTGGCTCCCAAGGTGCGGCGCACGATAGCTTGCGTTTATCGCGCTGCAATGCGGTAAGTCGCATTGGTTAGCGAGGGTTAAGCGATGCGGACATTGGCGGTGGCACTGATCGCGATGACGGCGGCTCCGGCAATCGCGGCCCCGGCGACCGACCCGATGGCGGCGGCGGCGATGCTTCGCGACCGCGCGCTGGCGGCAAACCCGGCCTATTCGATCGTTGCCGGGCTGACGACCGAGATCGGACCGCGGCTGGCAGCGACGCCTCCCGAAGCCCGCGCGCGCGACTGGGTGGCGGCACGGATGACCGCGCTCGGCCTGACTAACGTCCACATCCAGACCTACGCCGTGCCGCACTGGGAGCGCGGGGTCGAGACCGCGACGACGATCGGCGCGAACCCGCAGCGGCTGATCCTGACCGCACTCGGCGCGAGCGGCGCGACCCCGGTGGCCGGCATCGACGCCGATGTCGTCCAGTTCGCCGACCTCGACGCGCTCAAGGCATCTCCGGCGGGCAGCCTCAAGGGCAAGATCGTCTACCTCGACCATGCTATGAAGGCGGCACAGGACGGGTCGAGCTACGGCGCGTTCAACGCGATCCGCACCGCCGGGCCCGCGATCGCCGCGAGCAAGGGCGCCGCCGCGTACCTCCACCGCTCGCTCGCAACCGGCCCGGCGCGACTGCCGCATACTGGCGTGACGCGCTGGCCCGACGGCGTCACCCCGATCGCCGCCGCCGCGCTCAGCGTTCCCGACGCCATGCAACTGACGCGGATGATCGCCAGCGGGCCGGTCCGCCTCCACCTCGTGGTGACACCGAAGCGCTTCGCCCCGGGAGTCTCGGGCAACGTCATCGGCGAGATCACCGGCACCGACCTGCCGCGTGAGGTCGTGCTCGTCGGCGGGCATCTCGACAGCTGGGACCTCGGCACCGGCGCGATCGACGACGCCGCGGGGGTGGCAATCACCCTCGGCGCGGCGAGCACGATCGTCGCCGCGATTCATGACGGCACCCTGCCCCCGCCGCGCCGGACGATCCGCGTCGTCGCGTTCGGCGACGAGGAGAGCGCGGGGCCGTTGGGTGGCGCGACGTACCTCAAGGGCCACCCCGGCGACACGGTCGTTGTCACTGCCGAGTCGGATTTCGGCGCCGATCGCGTCTGGTCGCTCCGCGCGAAGACCGGTAACCCCGCCGCGGTCGCTGCGCTGGCGCGGGTTCTCGCCCCGCTCGGCATCGCGGCGTCGCCGCTGCCCGCGCACGGCGGCACCGACGTCGAGGCGGCGGACGAGGCCGGGGCAGCGGTGATCGACCTCGTGCAGGACGGCACGCATTATTTTGACCTCCACCACAGCGCCGACGATACACTCGACAAGATCGACCCGGCGCAGATGACGCAGAACGTTGCTGCATGGTCGGCGATGCTGTGGTGGGCAGCGAACACCAGCGGCGAGCTTCGCCCGAAGCCCGGCGGCAGCGGTCCGGCGGGGACCCCATGATCGCCGCGACTGGCCCGACCGCGGCAAACCCGCTAGACCCGCCAGCGGGGTTAGGGGAAGTACGGTGCAGCTGACCGACGTCGGCATCATCAGTCATTTGATCGCGTGCATCGGGTTCAGCGCGCTTGCGCTGAGTGTCCTGATGCGGCCGCAGCGCGACGGTGCCGGTAGCTGGCTCGTCATCGCCGCAGTGATCACGGCCGCATGGGCGGGCGACTTCGTCCTGACCGCGCGGCTCGGCGGCGGCTTCACGCTTTTGTTGTCGCCGCTGGAGACGTTGCGGACCGCGGCGTGGATCGGCTTTCTCGTCGCGCTGCTACGGACGTCGTGGGCGCTCGACGACCGGCTGAGCTCGTCGTTCTTCATCGCCAGTACGATCGGCTTCGTCACCACGATGCAGCTCGGCCTCGATCTCGTCGACATCGTCGGCGCGCACGGCGTGTCGCTGCATGCCCGCCCGGTCACCGCGTCGCTGTTCGTCGTCGGACGGCTGACCGTGGCGATCAGCGGCCTCGTCCTGATCCACAATCTCTACTCGAACGCCGAGCCGGGCAGCCGCACCGGCATCCGCCTGCTGTGCATCGGGCTCGCCGGCTTCTTCGTCTACGATCTCAATCTCTACACACTGCGCTTCCTGCTCGGCAGCATGTCGTCGGACCTGTTCAACATCCGCGGCGCAGTCGATGCGATCACCGTGCCCTTGCTGCTCCTGTCGGCGCGGCAGGCGTGGGTCGCCCGGGTCCAGGTCTCGCGACAGGTCGTCTTCCACACGATGTCGATGTCGATCATCGGCGGCTATCTGATCATCATGGCGCTGACAGCGTACGGCCTGCGGCTCGTCGGCGGCGACTGGGGACGGCTGCTCCAGATCACCTTCCTGTTCGCGACGATCATCCTCGGCTCGATCGTCCTCGTCCTTCCGCGCTACCGGGCGATGCTGCGGATCCAGATCTCGAAGCATTTCTTCGCCTACCGCTACGATTACCGCGTCGAATGGCTGCGCTTCATCAAGACCGTGTCGGGGGTTGATGCCGACAAGGGGCGCCTGCCCGAGCGCGTCGTCGAAGCGGTCTGCACCGTCGTCGACTCGCCAGGCGGAGCGCTGTTCGCCCCCGGCGACGACGGCAAGTTCGATGTCCTCGCGCAGTGGCACTACAAGGGCTTCGTCCCGAGCGCGGTCGGTGCCGACAGCGACCTCGCGACCTTCCTCGCGGTGCGCCAGCGGATCGTCGACCTCGACGAACTCCGCAACGGCGAGGGTGACTATGGCGGCCTCGCCGTCCCGGCATGGGCGGCGGGCGACCGGCGCGCGTGGCTGATCGTGCCGTTACTCTATCTCGACGCGCTCAAGGGCTTCATCGTCGTTGAGCGGACCGTCGCCGCCCGCCCACTCAACTGGGAGGACTTCGAGCTGCTGCGGACGCTCGGCCGCCAGTCGGCGAGCTATATCGCCGAGGCCTCGACCCAGGCCGAGCTCGACGAAGCGGGCAAGTTCGACGAGTTCAACCGCCGCTTTGCCTTCATCATGCACGACATCAAGAACCTCGTCAGCCAGCTCAGCCTCGTTGCGCGCAACGCCGAGCGCCACGCCGACAACCCGGCGTTCCGCGCCGATATGGTCGCGACGCTCCAGGGGTCGGTCGGCAAGATGAACGACCTGCTCGCGCGTCTCGCGCAGCGCACCGCGGGGCGTGCCGAACACGGCGAGGCGGTCGATCTCGCGCTGCTTCTTTCCGAGATCGTCTCGGTCAAGTCGCGCCAGCACGCCGCGCTCGACCTGACCCAGAGCAGCGCGCAGCTGTTCGTCACCACCGATCCGGTTCGCCTCGAGCAATTGTTCGGCCATTTGATCCAGAATGCGATCGAGGCGAGCGCGCGCGACGCGCCGATCAGGGTCGACCTGCGGCAGGACGCCGCGACTGCCGTGATCGAGATCGCCGACCATGGCAGCGGTATGTCGCCCGCCTTCGTCCGCAACGAACTGTTCAAGCCGTTCCGCTCGACCAAGGCGGGGGGCTTCGGCATCGGCGCGTACGAAGCGCGAGAGATCGTCCGCTCAGCCGGGGGGCGCTTGGACGTGACCAGCCGAGAAGGCGAAGGCAGCGTGTTTACGATCCGGCTGCCGCTGGCGCTGTTGATCGCAGCGTCGCAATCGCGGACAGGTGCAGAAAGTCCGATGAGGATAAGTGCTTGAATAGTCAGATTGCGTCGCGGAAACTATTGGTGGTCGAGGACGACGAGGGGCTGCAGCGGCAATTGCGCTGGAGCTATGAGGATTACGACGTCGTCACCGCCGGCGACCGTGCCACTGCGCTCGACGCGCTCGAAGAATATTCGCCGCCGGTCGTCACGCTCGACCTCGGCCTGCCGCCCGATCCCGACGGCACCAGCGAAGGCTTCGCCACGCTCGACGCGATCCTGCGGATCAAGCCCGGGACCAAGGTGATCGTCGCCTCGGGCCATGGCGCGCGCGCGAGCGGCCTGCGCGCAATCGCCAGCGGCGCGTTCGACTTCTACGCCAAGCCGATCGACATCGACGAGCTCGGCATGATCGTCCGCCGCGCGTATCACGTCCACGACCTCGAAACCGAGAACCGGCGCCTGACCGCGGCGCAGGCGGGCAGCAACGTCCTCGGTGGCATCATCACCGGCGCGCCCGAGATGCTCAAGGTCGCGCGGATGATCGAGCGCGTCGCGACTGCGGACGTCACGGTCATGCTGCTCGGCGCGAGCGGGACCGGCAAGGAGCTGCTGGCGCGGGGCCTCCACGAGGCGAGCCTGCGCGCGGGCAAGCCGTTCGTTGCGATCAATTGCGCGGCGATCCCCGAGAACCTGCTTGAGTCCGAATTGTTCGGCTACGAGAAGGGCGCGTACACCGGCGCCGTCAAGACCACCGAGGGCAAGATCGAACTCGCCGAGGGCGGCACGCTCTTCCTCGACGAAATCGGCGACGTGCCGCTGCCGCTCCAGGTCAAATTGCTCCGCTTCCTCCAGGAGCGCGTGATCGAACGGATCGGCGGACGGCGGGCGATCCCGGTCGACGTGCGCATCGTCTGCGCCACCCATCAGGACCTTGAGGCGATGATCGTGGCCGGGCGCTTCCGCGAGGACCTGTACTACCGCCTCGCCGAGATCATCGTCCGCATCCCGTCGCTCGCCGCGCGCCACGGCGACGCGACGCTGCTCGCCCACCACTTCCTCGCCAAGTTCGGGCGCGAACACGGCCGGACGTTCAAGGGCTTCACCCCCGCAGCGCTGACGGCGCTCAACGACTGGCACTGGCCGGGCAACGTCCGCGAGCTCGAAAATAAACTCAAGCGCGCGGTGATCATGGCCGAGCATCCGCTGCTCGACGCCGCCGATCTCGACCTCGGCGGCAAGGACGCGGCGTCGCTCAACCTCAAGTTGGTCCGTGAGGACGCCGACCGCAAGGCGATCCGCCTTGCCCTCGCACGGACCGAGGGCAACCTGTCGACGACGAGCAAGCTGCTCGGCATCAGCCGCCCGACGCTATACGACCTGCTCAAGCAATATTCGATCGAGCCGTGAGCGTAATCGCCCCTGCCCCGGGGCGTGAGCGTCACCGCGCTTGCGCTCGGGCCTCGCGCCCCCTAAACCGCGCCTTCGGTCGGAGCGTGGCGCAGCCTGGTAGCGCACTTCGCTGGGGGTGAAGGGGTCGCAGGTTCGAATCCTGTCGCTCCGACCAGTCTTCCCTTCACTAACCCCCGCCGCTCAATCCTCGGGCGCATCGATCGAATAAACGATGTGGCGGAGCAGCGGGTGGCCGTCGGGCAATTCCGGGTGGTCGAAGTCGAGATCCTCGCGGCGGACCATGCCGAGCCGCTCCATCAGCCCCCACGACCGCGTGTTGCGCGGCACCGTCATCGCCACGACCGACGACAATTCGCGCTCGACGAAGGCGACATGCAGCGCCGCGTGCGCCGCTTCGAGCGCATAGCCCATGCCCCAGTCGTTGCGTCCCAGCCGCCAGCCGATCTCGAAGTCGCCGTGGATCGGACTGCTGAGCGTCACCGGCTGGATCCCGGTGAAGCCGATGAAGCGGTTGGTCGACAACGTCTCGACCGCCCAGAAGCCAAGCCCGGTCGCGTTGATCGCCGCGCGCTGGCGATCGACGCTCGCGTCGCTTTCCCCGCGAAACAGCAGCGCCGGAAAATGCGCCATCACCCGCGGATCGGCGTTCATCGCGGCGAACGTGGCATAGTCCGCGTCGTCCCATTGGCGCAGGCGCAGTCGCGCCGTGACGATGCGGCCTTTGGTATCGCGGACGGGCGGGGCTTCGTTCATCGGACCAGCGCTTCGCTCAGGGGAATAAGGGGGCCGCGGTCAGCCCGGCGGTTTCGGGCAGGCCGAGCATGACATTCATATTCTGGATCGCCTGCCCCGACGACCCCTTCACGAGGTTGTCGATCGCGACGATGACGATCGCGCGTCCGGGGACACGGTCGGCGAAGACGTTGAGCACGACGTGATTCGATCCGCGCACCATCCGCGTCGCCGGCGCAACGCCGTCGGGCAAAAGATGGACGAAGGCTTCGGCGGCATAACGCCCGTCAAGCGCGGCACGTAGATCGGCGACCGGATGCGCGGTCTCGACGATCATCGTCACCAACTCGCCGCGGTTCATCGGGATCAGGTGCGGCGTGAAGCTGATCGTCACCGGTGCCGCAGCGCGGAGCGACAGTTCCTGCTCGATCTCCGGCATATGGCGGTGACGGCCGATCGCGTACGGCGCGACCGCCTCGGCGACCTCGGGAAAAAGATTGGCCTCCTTGAGCGACCGCCCTGCCCCGCTGACCCCCGACAGCGCGTTGACGGTGATCCGCTCGGGCGAAATCCTGTCCATCAGTGGCAACAGGCCGAGCAGGACCGCAGTCGGGTAACATCCCGGGCAGGCGACGATATCGGCGCCCGGCAGGTCGTCGCGGGCGAATTCGGTCAGGCCATACAGCGAGCCCGGCAGCAGGTCGGGGGCGGGATGCGTGTTGCCGTACCAGTCGGCATAGGTCGCGGCGTCCTTCAGCCGAAAGTCCGCCGACAGGTCGACGATGCGCGGACCGTCGATCCCACTCAATAGCTCAGCCGACGCCGCGTGCGGCAGGCAACCAAAGACGACGTCGACTCCGGCGAGATCGACCTCCTCGGCCTTGACCAGTCGGGGGAGCGACGGAAACATCGCGAAGTGCGGCCAGACCTCCGCCATCGACTGCCCCGCCTTGGCATTCGCCGACAGCGCCGCGATCTCGATATCGGGATGCGACAGCGCGAGGCGCACGAGGTCCGCCCCGGTATATCCCGAGGCCCCGAGGACGGCGATGCGGACTTTCGACATCGTGCCGGGTTAAGCCACGCATCAGCCGGTCGCAAGCACGATGCATCCGGCAACCTGGGAGACATGACCGATGCTGCTTCTTGCCCTGACCGTATTCAGCACCCTCGGCACCCGGCCGCCGGTCACCACCCCGCGCTGCCAGACCGCAGCGACCACCATCGCGTTCGACCAATGCCTCGGGCGCGCGAGCGACAAGGCGACCGGCATCCTCGAACGCTACCGGCTCGCCGCCCGGTCGAAGATTGCCCGCGAGAACCCCGAGAACGGCCGCCTGCTCGGCGACTTCGACGCGGCGCAGACGGCGTGGGTCGCCTATCAGAAGGCCGAGTGCGGTGCAGTCTATACGCTGTGGCAGAACGGTACGATCCGCGGCGCGATGAGCCTGCGCTGCGATATCCGCCTGACGCAGTTGCGGACTCACCAGCTGTGGTCGACGTGGCTGGTCGACGAGAACGGCCCCGCCCCGTCGCTGCCCGAGCCGGTCGTCGAGACGGGCTCCTAGCGCGGCGGCCGATCGTTCGGCGGGCCGTCGTCGCGGGATTCGTCCGGCGACGGGCCGAGCCGCCAATGGTGGTCGTCGAACTGGACCTCGCTGATCTTTCGGCCGCTCGCGTCGCGGGCCGGGCGGTAGCGGAAGCGTTCCATGACGAGGCGGCAGGTCGTGGAGTCGAGCAGGGCGCTGCCGCTCGACTTGACGACGCGACAGTCGGTGATCCTCCCGTCGGCGCCGATGACGTAGCGGGTCGTCAGGTCACCCTGGATGCCGGCGTCGCGGGCTTCGCGCGGATAGTCGCGGTCGCGAATATCGCCGCGGAGGTACTCGGCGTGCGATCCGCCGCCGCCGTCGCCGGTGCCGCTCGACCCGCTGCCGGTGCCATTCCCCTGCCCGCCGCTACCCGACCCCGGGCCGGGGACCGGTGCCGCGCCGGCGGTTGCGTCGGCACCGATCCCCGGCAGCGGCGCGGCGACGATCAGCGGCGGGCGCTCGATCTTGATCTCGGGAGGCGGTGCCGCGACTGGCGTTGCGCGTGCCCGAAGTGCCGGAGGCGCAGCGGCCCCGCGCTGCCTCGGTGCGGCCATGTGCGGGGCGGGTTTGCGCGGGGGAATTGGCGGCGGGACCGCGTCGGGCGGCACCTCGAACACCTTGAGGTCGGCGACGATCGGCGGCACCGGCGTGCCCCCCAAGCCGACGATCAGCGCATAGCCAAGCAGCAGTTGTAGCGCGACCGCGGCGGTCGCCGGGATGATCCGGTCACGATTGAAGGCGGGCATGAGGCCACAACGCGCCACCGCCCGGCTTGGCCGCTTTACCCCAGCAGGCGCGCCACATCGCGGGCGAAGTAGGTCAGCACGCCCGAGCATCCCGCGCGCTTGAAGGCCGTCAGGGTCTCGATCATCGCCTTGTCGCGGTCGAGGACGCCCGCCGCGACCGCCGCCTCCATCATCGCATACTCACCGCTGACTTGATATGCAAATACAGGGACTTCGAAGCGATCTTTCACGCGCCGCACGATGTCGAGATACGGCAGGCCGGGCTTGACCATGACGCTGTCGGCGCCTTCGGCGAGGTCGAGCGCGACTTCACGCAGCGCCTCATCCGAATTGGCGAAGTCCATTTGATAGGTCTTCTTGTCGCC
Source organism: Sphingomonadaceae bacterium (assembly GCA_043745075.1). Classification (GTDB taxonomy): domain Bacteria; phylum Pseudomonadota; class Alphaproteobacteria; order Sphingomonadales; family Sphingomonadaceae; genus Polymorphobacter_B. Next base: position 25,820 of record JAYTTV010000077.1, on the reverse strand, counting down.
TTTGAGATACCCGCCCGATCCGACCGCGTCGCGGAACGGGCCGTAGAAGGCGCTCGCGTATTTCGCCGCATACGCCATGATCTGGACGTCGTGGAAACCCTCGGCTTCGAGCGCGTCGCGGATCGCCCCGACCCGCCCGTCCATCATGTCCGACGGCGCGATGATGTCCGCCCCGGCGCGCGCCAAAGTCAGCGCCTGCCCGACCAGCACCTCGACCGATGTGTCGTTGACGATGCGGTGTTGTGCGTCGAGCAACCCGTCGTGGCCATGACTCGTGTACGGATCGAGCGCGACGTCGGTCAGCACGCCGATCACCGCCCCCGAGTCCCGGATCGCCTTGACCGCCCGACACATCAGATTGTCGGGGTTGAGCGCCTCGGCTCCGTCGTCGCTGCGCGCGCTCGCCGGGGTGTTCGGGAACAGCGCAAGGCAAGGGATGCCGAGCGCGGCGGCCTCGTGCGCGGCGGCGCCGATCAGGTCGACCGACAGGCGGTCGACCCCCGGCATGGTCCGCACTGGCTCGCGATTGTTGGTGCCGCCGGTGACGAACAGCGGCCAGATCAGGTCGGCGGGCGACAGGGTCGTCTCGGCAACCATCGCGCGCGACCAGGCGTAGGCGCGGCTGCGGCGGGGACGAAGCGCGGGATAGCGAGCATGGGTCATGCCGTGACGATTAGCGCGCGCGAACCGCCATGTCCAAGGCTCGCGTCAGGCGACGGCGCGGTCATAGCGCGCAGACAGCGCCGCCGCGATCCGTCGCCGGGCCTCCCCCGCGATCGCCTTGCGGTCGCCCGCCGCGGCTGAATCGAAGGCATCGAGGAAGCGCACCCCGATGACGAACTTGCCCGGTCGGCGAAGCAACCGCAGTGCGTTGGCCGCGCCGTGCTCGGTACCGATCCACGCGAGCGCCGAGCCGCGGTCGTCGAATTCGAGGACGACCGGCTGGATCATCAGCGGCCGCGGCGGTGGTTCGAGCGCGGCGAACAGCGCCGGCTTGAACGGCAGCAGGCTGCGCCCGTCGGTCGTCGTGCCCTCGGGAAAAATTGCGATCGGGCGGTCACCGGCGACGGCGGCGCTGACCCGGGCGATCTGTGCGGCGACGCCGACGCGGTCGGTCCGCGAGACGAAGATCGTCGCGTCGAACACCGCCAGCCAGCCGATCACCGGCCAGTGGCGAACCTTGTCCTGTGAGATGAAGCGGACGTCGACGATGCCGCCGATGACGAGGATGTCGATCCACGAGACATGGTTGGCGACGAAGACGACGTCGCGGCGGAGAGGCGTGCCGATCTGCTCGACGCAGGCACCGCAGGCGCGCGCGGCGTGGCGGAGGAACCAGCGCGGCCACGGCGATGGGGTCGACGTCAGCCGCCATGCACCGTGCAACAAGACGCCCGGAATAAGCAGCCCGATCAGCCACGCCGACCGCGACAATAAATGCCACACCGACGAGGCGCGCTGCCCGGAGGGTAAAGTGAGATCGGAGTTGATGGAGCAGTCGGCTGGATCGATCGTCACGGGCCGACCCTTACTGCCTTCGGTGTGCGGGGTGAAGCCCCGCTGAATGAACGACCGCGGGCGGTTCACGGCTTGGCCGCGCGGGCCACGGCGGCTAGAGCGGCGCGTGACCTCGGCCATTCCCGCTCTCGATGCTCCCGTCCTCGTGTTCGATTCCGGCGTCGGCGGCCTGTCGGTGCTCGAGCCGATCCGTGCGTTGCTGCCGGGGATCGCGGTCGTCTATGCCGCGGATAACGCCGGCTTTCCTTACGGCACCAAGACCGAGGCCGAGATCGCCAGCCGCGTTCCGGCGCTGCTCGGCAGGCTCGTCGAGCGCTACCGCCCACGGCTCGTGGTCATCGCGTGCAACACCGCCTCGACGATCGCGCTCGCTCCCGTTCGCGCCGCGCTCGACCTCCCCGTTGTCGGCACGGTCCCCGCGATCAAGCCCGCTGCCGAAGCCAGTCGCAGCCGCGTGATCGGCGTCCTCGGCACCGCCGCTACGGTCCGGCAACCCTACGTGGACCGGCTGTCCGCTGAATTCGCCGCCGATTGCATTGTCCTGCGCCATGGGTCGAGCCGCCTCGTCGAGTTCGCCGAGGCGAAGTTGCGTGGAATTGCCCCCGATCCGGTCGCAGTCGCCCACGAACTCGCCGGGCTGCTCGACCAGCCCGAGGGCGATCTGCTCGACACCATCGTGCTCGCCTGCACGCATTTCCCCCTGCTCGCGGAGGAACTCGCCGCCGCCTCGCCGCGCCCGCTGAATTTCGTCGACGGCGGTCGAGGGATTGCCCGGCGCGTCGCGTATCTCCTGTCGAACACGGCGCCGGTCTCGAGTCCCACCCCTGCACGAGATCCCGGAGCAGCGCCCCCTGCCAGCTCACGCGCCGTGTTCACCCGCCACTCCCGCGACGTTGACGCGCTTCGCCCCGCGCTCCACAGCTACGCGCTCGACGACGTCGACTTCCTGTAAGGACCCTCCGCGTGGCGCTGACCGATGCCGAACTCGTCGAGCGGATGAACCGCCGTAGCGCCCCGACGTCGGCCCTGCTCGGGATGACCGTGCTTGGCGTCGACCAGGCGGCGGGGACGGTGCGCCTGAGCTTCGAACCCAAGCCCGAATTCTGTAACCCGATGGGCAATGTCCAGGGCGGCTTCATCGTCGCGATGCTCGACGACGCGGCGGCGCTCGCGGCGATCGTCAAGGCGGGGACGCGGATCGGCATCCCGACGATCGAACTGAAGACGAGCTTCTTCGGCCCGGCCAAACTCGGCGAGCCGCTATTTGCCGAGGGGCGCTGCATCAAGCTCGGCAAGCGGATCGCCTTCATGGAAGCCGACCTGACCGACGCCGGCGGCACCCTGCTGGCGCGGCTGACGACAAGCGCGGTGCCGCTGCAGATGGCGGGCCCGTCAAATCTGGTGGAGACGGCATGACCGACGCAACGACCGAGCCCCTGACCCCGCACGCCGACGTTCTGATCGAGCGGCGCGGGCGCGCCTTGTGGATCACGCTCAACCGCCCGGCAGCGATGAACGCGCTCAATCGCACGATGTGCAACACGATCCAGGCGGCGCTGTACGACAGCATCGGCGATGCCGACGTCACGCTCGTCGTCATCGAGGGCGCCGGCGAGCGCGCGTTTTGCGCAGGCGGCGACGTCGTCGCGATGCATGCCGCCGGACGCGCCGGGATCGACGGCTGGGAGGGCTTCTTCCACGACGAATACCGGATGAACCAGACCGTCGCGCGCTACCCCGATCCGTATGTCGCGATCCTCGACGGCGTGACGATGGGCGGCGGCGTTGGCCTGTCGATCCACGGGCGCTTTCGCGTCGTCACCGAGCGGACGCTGTTCGCGATGCCCGAGACCGGGATCGGACTGATCCCCGACGTCGGCGGCACCCACGCCCTGCCCCGCCTGCCCGGCCACATCGGCACGTGGCTCGCGCTGACCGGGGCGCGGTTGAAGGCGGCGGATTGTGTCTATGCCGGCATCGCGACGCATTACGTGCCGGTCGAGCGGCTGCCGCTGCTCGGCGAGCTGCTGTCGACCGGGGACGAGCCGATCGAGACGATCCTCGAGACGCTCAACGGCGATCCCGGCGAACCGCCGCTGGCAATGCTGCGCGACGCAATCGACTATCACTTCGCGCACGACACGATCGAGGCGATCCTCGCCAGCCTCGCGACCGGCGACGACTGGGCGCAGGCGACCCACGCGACGATCGCGGCGATGTCGCCGACCTCGCTCAAGCTGACGCTGCGCGCACTCCGCGACGGCGCTGGCGAGGACATCGAGGGCGCGCTACGCACCGAATACCGCGTCGTCAGCCACATCCAGGCTGGGCACGACTTTTACGAAGGGGTCCGCGCGGTCCTGATCGACAAGGACAAGTCGCCGAAGTGGCAGCCGGCGACCCTCGCCGAAGTCGCTGACGCCCGGCTCGACCCGTATTTCACCGAGCCGGCGAGCGGCGACCTGACCTTCGACTAGACCTTCCCGGTATTGCGGATCGACATCTGCCACGCCCAGTGTTTCGGGACGAAGAAGCCGGCGGCATGGACGTCGGCGGCATAGGTCTTGAACTCGGCCATCCGCTCGATCGTGCACACCGCGCCGTACTTGAGCAGCGGGCTGATGCGGGTCTTGCCGGGTTCTGCCGGATCGGGCTTGAGGTTGGCGAGCGCGCTCGGCGGGTGAAACGCGGTCAGCGGAAAGCCCTCGCCGCCATCCATGTCTCGCCGGGTCAGCGCGCCGAATGCGCCGTGGCGATGCGATTCGGCATTGTGGTGGACCCGTCGCAGCGCGGCGTTCGGGCCGATCGCACCCATGTCGATGTTGAGGGCATTGATCGCACGCAGGATGCGCGGCGTCAGATTGCCCATGTCGCCATGTTCCTGAAAGGCGACACCCGACTTGCCGTCGACCGGCAGCTTCGCCTGTTCCTTGATCTTGGCGGTCTGGCCGGTGTGCAGCCGCATGTCGAGAACCTTGTCGAGCGCAGCGCCCGGCTTGTAGACCAGCCCGTGCGGCGTGTGACCGGGGACCGGTTTGGCGAGCACGATCGCGTCCTTGGAGATTTCGACCGAGCTTCGCGCCATGTAATCAACCCAGCGCGGGCAGATCGCCATCAGGTCGTAGTCGCCGGTCATCGCCCGATTGCCGGCCCCAACTTCCGCCGACACCATGACTTCGAGCGGTTCGAGCTTGGCGATCATCTCCGCGTCGAGCTTGCCGGTCTTCATACGGTCGACGAGCGTGTCCCAGTGGCCCCATATCGGTCCGGCGGGCGGCAGCATGATGTCGTACTGGTTGCGGCCCGATTTCTTGCGGCCGATGAAGTTGAACCGCATCCGGTCACCGCTACGGAAACAGCCGAGCAGGATGATGCCTTCTTCGGGAAATTCCTTGATCTCGAAGACCGCAGTCCGGGGCGGCGATTCACACGTTTCGCTCAGCTGCATCTGAATCTCGGCGCGGGTCAGGCTGAGCTGTGCCTTGTCGGCGAAGCCCGACTTGATGCCGTCGTTGTTGAGCTTGGTTCCGGCTTCGGCCTTGCCTGCGTTATTGCCGACCTTGCTGTAGATGCCGAGGTGCGGGACGAACCCCGCCTGCGGCCCCCAGTCGGAGCTTTTGCCCTTCACGTGGAAGTTCTTCGACGGGTACGGCGGGGTCGAGCTGAGCCAGCGCTTCGACCACGGGCCGGTCGACCGAAAGACGATGATCTCGTCGAGCGTCGCGGCGGTCTGCAGGCATGCCTCCATGTCGCCCCGGGGCATCCCGTTTTCGGAATGTCCCACCGAAGGACCGATACCTACCTGCATGCCATTCCCCCCGAACGATAGTAGCCGGACGATGGACCTGCTGGGTGGCCCGGTCCAGCAATTGATTACGGCTGGTTAACGAGGGCGCTGCAGGATCGATATGGCGCGAGGTTTAGAGCAGCCGGTGCTATTCCGCCGGCTTGACCCGCTCATCGACGCGGCCCGATCGTTCGAGCTTGCCCCACCCCACACTCGGCCCGCGGAGTGCTGCGGTCAGCGCGCGGATGACGACGTAGTACATGATCTGGCGGTAGCCGAAGCGCTGCGGCAGCATCAGCCATAGCAGGCGCCACCGCTCGTTCGCCTCAAGCCCGAAGGCTACGACCCCGGCGAGAATGTCGATCGCGCCGAACGCCAGCCAGAACAGCCCCATCCGTGCGACGTCGCTCTGCGTCGCCGCCCAGCCGTGCGCCTCGACCGACAGATAGGTCGCGACGATGCTCGCGAGCAGCGCGAGGTCGATCAGCGGCGAGATCGCGGCGAAAATGACCTGGAAGACGATCGCCTGCGGCAGGCCGATCCGCGCCAGCCCGCGCGGCTTGCCGGTGACGAAGATGCCGCGGTGCTTCCACAGGCACTGGAGCGTGCCGAACGCCCAGCGATAGCGTTGCCGGGCGAGCGCGGCGAAGCTTTCGGGGGCCTCGGTCCACGCGATCGCGTCCTGGTCGTACATCACCTTCCAGCCGGCGCGCTGGATCGCGATCGTCAGGTCCTGGTCCTCGGCGAGCGTGTCGGCGGGGTAGCCGCCGACTTCCCGGATCGTGCTCGCGCGCCATGCCCCGACCGCGCCGGGAACGACCGTCATCGCGTCGAGCCGTGCCAGCGCGCGCCGCTCGAGGTTCTGTGCGGTGATGTATTCGAGCGCCTGCCAGCGCGTGACGAGGTTGACCCGGTTGCCGACCTTGGCATTGCCCGCAACCGCGCCGATCGCGGGATCGACGAACCAACGTGCCAGCCGCGCGATCGTGTCGGGCTCGAATTGCGTGTCGGCGTCGAGCGCGACGACAATGTCGCCGGTTGCAAGGCCAAGGCCGTGGTTGAGCGCACGCGCCTTGCCGCCGTTGACCAGCGTCAGCAGCCGGACGCGCGGGTCGTCGGCGAAGGCCGCGGTGACGATCGTGCTGGTCTCGTCCTTCGAGCCGTCGTCGAGAACGATCACTTCGAGGCGGACGTCGCGGCTGGCGAGGACGCGGCGGACCGACGCCTCGATCACCCGCGCCTCGTTGAACGCGGGGATGAGGACCGAGACGAAGCGGTCGGTGTCGATCGGCGGGCGAACGATACCCGCCTCGCGCCGCGCCTGCCACAAGGCGAGCGCCGACAGCGTCAGCGCGCGGCCGATGCCGAGCGTAATCGCGATCCCGAACATCCATTTCAGCGCGAGGATGCTGAAGCCGAGGATGTCGAACAGAGCGAGGTCGGTCTGCGATGCGGCAAGATCGTCGGCGCTCAACGCGGGCATGACCTGCGCCGAGGTCAAGCCGATCAGCTGTGACACGGGCACGAAGCGGTAGCCGCGCGCGCGCAGGATATCGATCAGTTGCGGCAGAGCGGCGACAGTCTGGGCGCGGTCGCCGCCAGCGTCGTGGAGCAGGACGACATTTCCGCTGCGGTCGGCGGTCGAATCCTCGACCCCGTCGATCGTCGACTGGACGATCGCGTCGACGCCGGGACGCCGCCAGTCGCCGGGGTCGACGTGGAGGCCGACGGTCAGATAGCCGAGCTTCTGCGCGACGGTGACCGGATCGATTTCGTCCGCGGTGGTCGGCTCGGCGTCGCCAAAATACGGCGCACGGAACAGCCGGAGCGAGCGCCCGGTAAACGCCTCGAACAATCGCTGGGCGGCGTTGAGTTCGAGCCGCGTCGTCCGGTCGCTCGCGGTGCCGAGGTTGGGGTGAGTATAGGTGTGGTTGCCGATCTCATGCCCCTCGGCGAGCTCGCGGCGCAGCAGCGCGCGCTCGGGCAGCGCATTCTCGCCGATGACGAAGAAGGTCGCGGGGACATTCTTCGCCTTGAGCACGTCGAGGATCTTCGGCGTCCAGTTCGGATCGGGACCATCGTCGAAGGTCAGCGCGACCAGCCCGGGGCGATACCCCGCGCGCTCGATCGCATACGGTGTCGGCAGGCGGACGAAGCGCGTGTCGACGATCAGTCCGCGGCGATCAACCGTCACTTCGCGCTGCCCGGCGACCGGCGTCGCGCCGACGTGAAGAATTTCGCCGCTGCCCTCGATGTCGACATTGATCCCGGCGGGCATCGCCTCGATCGCGGCGGGCGAGACCGGCCCCGGGTGGCCGCGCCCGAAGATGCGCCAGACCGATGGGTCTTCGGTCCCCAGCCGCCACAATGCGAAGGCGTTCACCCCCAACGCGCGCACCGCCATCAACTGGTTGTGGACGCTCGCGGCGTCGAGCATCCAAACCTGATGCGTGTCGCCACCGCTGCCGTAGGAATATGTGACGTTCCCGCTGGCGGCATCGAAGTGCGGCATGACGCTCGATTCGTGCGCGGTCAACAGCGCCTGCTCGACCGACGTCGCGTCGGCGTTGCCCGGCTTGCTCCAGTCATAGACATAGCTGCCGAGCGCGACGACGACCTTGCCCGGGGGCAGCCCGCGCAGGTCGCGCCGGACCGTATCGACGAACCATGGCTGCGACGCGATCGGCCCCGGATCGCCGTCGGGATCGTGCTCGTCGTACGCCATGAGGAACATCCGGTCGACGATCGCCGCGTAGACCTTGAGGTTCCACTCGGGGTTGCCTACCGGGACCGCGATCGCCAGCCGCCAGCCGTGTCGTGCACAGCGGACCCGTGCCTCCTTGAGGAAGGCGATATAATCGCGCTGCGCCGATTCCGGCAGGTTCTCGAAGTCGAAGAAGATGCCGTCGACCTTGTCGGCGACAAAGCCTTTTTCGAGGTTGTCGAGCAACGCCTTACGCGCCGCCGGGGACGCGAGCAGGCGCGCCATGCCGGGGCCGTCCCATTCGCCCTGCAACGCATTCTGCACCATCGGCAGGATCTTCGGCTTCGACGGGGCCGCGGCGATGATCGCGCGACCGCGCAGGTCGGGGAAGCGCGTGATCCGATGGTCGGGCCCGGTGACCGAGACCCACGCCGGGACGAGCCAGTCGAGATCGTTGATATGGCGGACGAGCGAGGCGGCGCTGGCATCGTCCCACGGCGCGTGAAAACCGACCGCGAGCGGGGCCGCTGTGTTCGGCCCCGCCTTCGCCAGCCATGACGCGCGACGGAGCACGCGGCCCGCGTCGCGCCGCGTGTCGTGCGCGAGCTGGCCGAGATCGCGGACCGGCGTCCGCTCGACCGTGAAGGGTAGCGGCGCGCCGGCGGTGGCCGAGACGATCGACGCGATGAACAGTCCCAACGCCGCAATGATCAGCAGGACGAAGGCGACCATGGCGATCCCAAAGCGCCGCCCGCGCCGCCCGGTCGGGTCGTGGAAGATCGCGCGTTCAACCATGAAGTATCGGGATCATCTGCAACCATCAGCCTCGAAGCATCGCCCTTAGCGCAACCGTCACGCGGGGGCGATAGGGCGGAATGATCGCCGCAGGACGGACCCGCCACCGTGCGCCCGCGTTCGACAACCGCCACTACGGCCCCACGAGGAGAATGAAATGAGTTTGTTCGGACGGATCATGGACAAGATTTTCCACCGCCCGGCCGCAGCCGCTCCGGCAGCCACCGCCCCCGCCGCCGCCGCTGCTGCGGCTCCCGCGGCCGCGACGACCACGGCGACTCCCGCCGCCGCCTCCGCTGCTCCGGTTGACGTCGAGGCGGTGCTCACCGCGATGGCGGCGAACGGCAATGGCGGCAACTGGCAGACATCGATCGTCGACCTGCTTAAGCTGCTCGATCTCGATTCGAGCCTCGACGCACGCAAGGGACTCGCGCAGGAACTCAACGTCCATGCCGGTGCCGACGGCTCCGCCGAAGAGAACATTGCGTTGCACAAAGCGGTGATGACCAAGCTCGCCGAGAACGGCGGCACGGTGCCGGCAAGCATGCGCGACTGATCCGGCGCAACACCGAAACGAAAAGGGCCGGGTCATCGCTGACCCGGCCCTTCATTCGTCGCGGAAAAGCGCGATTAGCGGCGGCTGCTGACCAGCCAGCCGATCAGGACGCCGACGGCGATACCGCCGACGAGCGTGGCGATCGGCTGCTCCTGGACGGTGCTGCGGACGGCTTCGCTGCCCTTTTCGGCATACTGACGGCCGGACTCTTTTGCCTTCTGGACGTAGTCGGGGGCGTTTTCGGCCCAATCGTTGACTGCATCCTTAGCCTTGCCATAGGCGTCCTGGACCTTCGCCTTGGCTTCACCGAAGGCTTCCTGAGCCTTGCCCTTGGTCTCGTCGAAGGCACCCTCGACCTGGGTCTTGGTATCGCCGAATGCGCTGCCGACCGCGCCCTTGGCCTTGCCGCCGAACTCGTTCAGCGTGCCCTCGACCGTATCGCTATTGATGGCCATGATGATTTCCTTTGCGGTTGGAACTCGAGCGGCCCAACCTCTCGGTCCGGCCCGCGCCCGCTCAACGGACATGGAATGAAATAGTTCATTCCGGGGCCGAAAGCTAATCGTCGCTGCGGACGCGGCCCCGCGCCGCCTTAATTCCCGAGCGCACGCTCTTGCCCTCGAGCCGCCGCTCCTTCGACCCCGCGGTCGGCCGCGACGCCCGGCGCTTGACCGGTGCAACCGCGGCGGCGGCGATCAGCGCGACAAGCCGCGCGCGGGCGTCGGCGCGATTACGCTCCTGCTCGCGGAAGCGCTGCGCCGTCAGCACGAGCACGCCGTCCTGCGTCATCCGGCTCCCCGCGAGCTTCATCAGCCGCACCGCGACGGCGTCGGGGAGGTTGCGCGAGCGGCGGACATCGAAGCGGATCTGCACCGCCGAGCTGACCTTGTTGACGTTCTGTCCGCCCGGCCCGCTTGCGCGGATGAAGCTTTCGTCGATCTCGTCGTCGTCGAGCGCGATTTCGGGGGTGACGGGGATCATGCCGACGCCCTACCCTATCAGCCGTCCAGCGTCACCGGAGCCCTTGCGCATGATCACCGTCCACCATCTCAACAACTCGCGGTCGCAGCGCATCCTGTGGCTGCTCGAGGAGCTCGGCACGGGGTACGACATCAAATTCTACATGCGCGACGCGACGACCAATCTCGCGCCGCCCGAGCTGAAGGCGGTCCACCCGCTCGGCAAGTCGCCGGTGATCGAGGACGGCGACCTCAAGGTGGCCGAATCGGGCGCGGTCACTGATTATCTGATCCGCACCTACGGCAACGGCGCATTCGCTCCCGCGCCGGGCACCGCGCTCCACGAGGCGTATATCGAGTGGCTCCACTTCGCCGAGGGGTCGGCTATGCTGCCGTTCATGCTCGCGCTCTACACCGGGCGGCTGGGCAACGCCGCCGCGCCGCTCAAGCCGCGGATCGACGAGCAGGTCGCGAGCCACCTCGCCTTTTTCGATGCCGAACTCGGCGACAACGAGTGGCTCGTCGGCAATGCGCTGTCGGGGGCCGACATCATGATGTCGTTCGTCGCCGAGATCGCCGCGACGCGCGGGCCGATCGCCGATTATCCGCGCATCCTCGCCTACGCCAAGCGCATCCAGGCGCGGCCCGCGTGGCGCGCCGCGCTCGAGCGTGGCGGACCCTATGCGCTGACGCTCCCGGCCTAAGGCGCGAGCGTCAGCCATAGCCGGGTGAAGCGCGGCCACAGCAAGTTGAGCGCGAGGCCGCTGAGGACGAGCGCGCCTGCGCCGAGCTTCCACAGCGGCAGCGGCTCGGCGAGCCACCATGCGGCGGTTGCCATGCCGAACACGGGCACCAGCATCGACCACGGCGCCACGGTCGCCGCCGGGTAGCGCGTCAGCAAAAAGCCCCACGCGCCGTAGCCGAACATCGTGTTGCCGACCGCCTGCCATACGACCGCGCCCCATGTCGCGGTGTCGGCGCGGGCGACCCCGGCCAGCATTGCCGGCCAGCCTTCGATCGTCAACGACAGCAGAAATAGCGGCGGGACCGCGAACAGGCTCGCCCAGACGACATAGGCGAGCATGTCGACGCTAGTCGCGCGCCGCTGGACCATGTTGCCGCACGCCCAGCTCAACGCCGCGCCGAGGACGAGTGCGATGCCGGCGATAGTCGTCATGCCGCCGGTGTTCGCGCCGATCAGCGCGATGCCGGCCGCGCCGAGGGCGAGCGCGGCGGCCTGGACCGCGCGCAGCCGTTCGCCGGTGACGAGCATGGCGAGGCCGATCGTGAAGAACACCTGGCTCTGGACGACGAGGCTGGCGAGCCCGGGCGCGATGCTGCCGCTCATGGCGATGAACAACAGGCCGAATTGCCCGACCCCGATCAGGATGCCGTAGAGCGCGAGCTGGCCGAGCGGCACCTTGGGCCGCCGCAACAGGAACACGCCCGGAAACGCCGCGAAGGTGAAGCGCAGCGTCGCGAACAGCAGCGGCGGCAGATGCCCGAGCGCGAGCTTGATGACGACGAAGTTGGTCCCCCAGACCGCGACGACGCCGAGCGCGAGGAGCGTGTGGCGCGGGGTGAGGGCATCGCTCATGCGTCGCTGGCTTCGCCCCGGCGCGGCAAGGCGAGGCCGAACAACGCCGCCGCCGCGCCCGCGAGCGACACCGCCATCACCGCCGCCATCGGCACCGCGGTCCCGTCGTGGAGCGTTCCCGAGATCGCCGCCGCGAGCGCTCCGACGCCGAACGCCGACGCGCCCATCAACGCCGAGGTCGCACCGGCGCGCGACGGGTCGACGCTCAGCGCGCCCGCGCTCGCGTTCGACTGGACGAAGCCGTACGCCGTCAGCGTCGCGAACAGCAGCGCGACGATCACCGGCGCGCCGAGGCCGAACGCGGCGGCAGCGCACAGCGAAGCGCCCGCCGCGACGCAGGCAAGGCTCGACGCCCCGAGGATCGTGTCGGATTCGAAGCGGTCGAGGAGCAACCGGTTGACCTGGCTCGCGCCGACGATGCCGATCGCATTCAACCCGAACAGCCACGCGAACTGGGTCGGGGTGAAGCCGAAGGTCGAGATGAACAGGTCGGGACCGGCGGCGATGTAGGTGAACAGCGTCGCGCCGTTGAGCGCCGCAGCGAGCAGGTAGCCGACCAGCCGCCGCTGGCGGAGCAGGTCGACGAACGACATGACGATGCTCTCGTTCTGAGCCTGAGCCGCCGTCATCGCCGAGCGGCTCTCGTCGAGGCGGAAGAACACCGCCGCCCAGACCGCAGCGGCAAAGGCGGCGAGGACGATGAAGATCATCCGCCACGGTGCGTAGGCGATCAGCGTCGCGCCGATCAGTGGCGCGACAAGCGGCACCACGCCAAAGACGAGCATGATGAACGAGAAGATCCGCGCCGAATCCTGATGGCTGTAGCGGTCGCGGACGACGGCGCGGCCGACGACCATGCCGGTGCAGCTGCCGAGCGCCTGGAGGAAGCGCCCCGCAGTCAGCCACGCGATATTCGGCGCGGCGGCACAGAACAGGCTGGCGACGACGGCGATGCCAAAGCCGATGAGCAGGACCGGGCGGCGTCCCATCCGGTCCGACAGCGGCCCCCACAGGAGCTGTCCCGCCGCCATGCCGATGAGATAGGTGGCGACGGTGTTCGCCACCGCCGCCGGGGAGGCGTGCAGTGCGCGGCCGATCGCGGGCAGGCTCGGCAGGTAAATGTCGATCGCCAGCGCGCCGACCGCCGACAGCGCGCCGAGCAGGACGATGCTGCCGACGGTCGGATGGGCGGCGGCGGGTTGCGGTGAATGCATCGTTTGACTAGCCATGATGGGAGAACGCCGGATACCGGCAATTGCTGCGCCGCAACAGCGGCATTTGGGGAGTTTCCGCGCTATGACCGCGATCAACACCGTCACCGACCTGACGATCGACGGCGATATCGGCGTTATCACGCTCGACTCGCCCCCGGTCAACGCGCTGTCGGCCGACGTTCGCGACGGACTCGCGCACGGCTTCGCCGCCGCGATTGCCGACCCCGCGATCAATGCGATCGTGCTGATCTGCGCCGGGCGAACCTTCATCGCCGGGGCCGACATCTCCGAATTCGGCAAGCCGCCGCGCGGGGCCGGGCTCCACGACGTTCAGGCGACGATCGAGAATTGCCCGAAACCGGTCGTCGCCGCGATCCACGGTACCGCGCTCGGCGGCGGGCTCGAAGTCGCGTTCGTCTGCCATTTCCGCGTCGCGGTCCTCTCGGCAAAGTTCGGCCTGCCCGAGGTCAAACTCGGTCTGCTCCCCGGCGCGGGCGGCACGCAGCGCCTGCCGCGGCTGGTCGGGGCGAAGGCCGCGCTCGACATGGTCGCCACTGGCAAGCACATCGGCGCGAAGGCCGCCGCCACCGCGGGCCTCATCGACGCGATCGTCGACGACCTGCGCGACGGCGCGATCCACTTCGCCCGGCGCGTCCTCAACGAAAATTTGCCGCTCGCCCGCGTCCGCGACAAGCCGGTTCTCGGCGTCGAGGACGGCATGTTCGATGCGTATCGCAAGGCGAATGCCAAGGCGTTTCGCGGCTTCGACGCCCCTGAGGCGAACATCCAGTGCATCGAGGCGGCCGCGACGCTGCCGTTCGACGAGGGCATGGCGGTCGAGCGCAAGCTGTTCATGGATTTGATGACTGGCCTGCAGTCGCGCGCGCAACGTTATGTTTTCTTTGCCGAACGCCAGGCGAACAAGATCGACGGGCTCGATCCCGACGCGCCGCTGCTGCCGGTCGCAAGCGTCGGCATCATCGGCGCGGGGACGATGGGCGGCGGCATCGCGATGAACTTCCTCAACGCCGGGGTGCCGGTGACGATCGTCGAGATGAAGCAGGAGGCGCTCGACCGCGGCGTCGCGACGATCCGCAAGAATTACGAGAATACCGCGGCCAAGGGCCGGATGACGGCCGACGACGTCGAGGCGCGGATGGGCCTACTAACGCCGTCGCTCGACCTCGACTCGCTCAGCGCCGCCGACCTGATCATCGAGGCGGTGTTCGAGAACATGGCGGTCAAGAAGGAGGTGTTCGGCAAGCTCGACCGCCTCGCCAAGCCCGGCGCGATCCTCGCGTCGAACACGAGCTATCTCAACGTCGACGAGATCGCCGCGGCGACGTCGCGTCCCGAATCGGTTCTTGGCCTCCACTTCTTCTCGCCCGCCAACGTCATGCGGCTGCTCGAGGTCGTCCGCGGGGCGAAGACCGCCGGGCCGGTACTCGCGACGGCGATGGCGACCGCGAAGAAGATCGGCAAGGTCGCGGTCGTCGCTGGAGTGTGCGACGGCTTCATCGGCAACCGCATGCTCAGCCAGCGCCAGCAACAGGCGATGGCCTTGATCGTCGAGGGTGCCCTCCCCGCCGACGTCGACCGCGTGCTGTTCGACTTCGGCTTCCCGATGGGGCCGTTCCAAATGTCCGACCTCGCCGGGCTCGACATCGGCTGGAATGCCGAGACGTCGAAGGGCGTGACGATCCGCGACCGGCTGTGCGAGGCGGGGCTGCGCGGCCAGAAGAACGGCCACGGCTTCTACGATTACGACGCGCAGCGGAACCGCACGCCGTCGCCGGTCGCCGAGAAGATCATTCTCGATTATGGCGCCGAGCGCGGGGTCAACCGCCGCCACATCGACGACGCCGAAATCCTCGAACGCTGCCTCTACCCGATGGTCAACGAGGGCGCGAAAATCCTCGACGAGGGCATGGCGCAGCGCGCGAGCGACATCGATATCGTCTGGATCAACGGCTATGGCTGGCCGGTCTATCGCGGCGGCCCGATGTTCTGGGCCGATAGTGTCGGGCTCCCTGCGATCGTCGACAAGCTCAAGCAATACGGGATCGAGCCTGCGCCGCTGCTCGTGAAGCTGGCGGGCGACGGCAAGGGCTTCAACTGATCGCTGTCCTACAGGCTGCGTGGCGAAGTATAGTGCCGCGTGGGTTCGCCGGGTCCGTCCCCGGCGAAGCTCTTTCTCGTTGTTGCCCGCCGACCGATGGCTTCGCTTTCGGCCCTCGGCGGAGAGTCGAAACATCGTCCTTTGTGTGAACTTATTTTGAACTTAGCAGCCGGGATGCGGCATCGGCGCATCGCGCACCGGTAACCGAACGGCCGTCGGCATCGTATATGGTGGGTACAAGCCATTGATCAGAGGCCTTATGCCCGCTAGCCGCCGTTCATTCGTCAACCTCGCCACCGCTGCGGTCGCCGCCCCGCTCGTATGGTCGCTGGCCGGAGGACGCTTCACCGCCCGCGCCGCGACAACCGAGAAGTTCGAGGTCAACCTGACCCCGGCGCAATGGAAGACGAAGCTGTCCCCTGCCGCGTTCACAGTGTTGCGCGAGGAAGGCACAGAGACACCGTTCACGTCGCCGCTCAACGACGAACACCGCCCCGGGACCTTCGCGTGCGCCGGCTGCGCGCTGCCGGCATTCGCCAGCACGACCAAGTTCGACAGCCACACCGGCTGGCCAAGCTTCTGGGCACCGCTCAAGAACGCGGTTCGGTCGCGTGAGGACGGCTCGCTTGGCATGACCCGGACCGAAGTCCATTGCCGCCGCTGCGGCGGCCACCTCGGCCACGTCTTCGATGACGGGCCGAAGCCGACCGGCCTGCGCTATTGCATGAACGGGGTCGCGATTACCTTCGCACCCACCCGCGCCTGAAGAGGATAAAGCCATGAAGAAGTTGATTCTCGGCATTGCTGCTGCTGCGGCCGTCGCCACCATCGCCACCCAGAGCACCGGCGCATCCGAGGCGGTGCGCGTCGTCCCCGCCCCCGCCGTCGACGTCCCCGCCGCGAAAGGCACGGCGGTCGCCGTCCTCGCGGGGGGCTGTTTCTGGGGTCTCGAAGGCGTGTTCGATCACGTTGCCGGCGTGACCAACGTCGTCTCGGGCTATGCCGGCGGCAAGGCTGCGACCGCGCATTACGAGGTTGTCGGCACCGGCCTGACCGGCCACGCCGAGTCGGTCCGCATCACCTACGACCCGGCCAAGGTCAGCTACGGGCAATTGCTCCGCATCTACTTCTCGGTCGCGACCGACCCGACCCAGCTCAACCACCAGGAGCCCGACAGCGGCCCGCAGTATCGCGGCACGATCTTCACGCAGACGCCCGAGCAGGCGAAGGTGGCGGCGGCGTATATCGCCCAGCTCAACCGCGTGAAGGCGTATCCCGCGCCGGTCGTGACGACGGTCGAGACCGGCAAGGCGTTCTACCCCGCCGAGGACTATCACCAGAACTTCTTGGCGCGGAACCCGACCTACCCGTACATCGTCATCAACGACATGCCCAAGGTCGCGGCGCTCAAGAAGCTGTTCCCGGCGCAGTATAAGGGTTAAGGCCAGCCGGCAAAAAGTCCGCGTACGGCACTGATAAAGGCCAAGGGCTGGTCGACCATGACGTGGTGCTCGGCGTCAGGGATCGCGACCGCGGGCGTCCCTGGCGGCAGCAGTGAGAGCATCGACGCGACGCGCTCTGGCGGCATCAGCATCGACCGCTCGCCCCACATTAGCGCCACCGGGCAGCGCGGATCGGCGAGGAGCGCGGGGGCATCGCCGACCTCGAAGCGATGCCACAGGAACGGGTCGAAGCGCCACGTCCAGCCGCTACCGTCGTTGGCGTCGACCTCGACGAGCGACCTGCGCGCCATATAGTCGGCGATGAACGGGTTCGGGCACCCCTGCGGCGGCGCAAATCGGAAGCGGGCGAGCGCTTCGATCAGGGTCGGATAAATCCGATGCGGCCGGTTGGTCGCGTTGGGCGGGCGCCCGCCGGGCTCGCCGGGCGGGCGGAACGGGGTGTCGACGATGACCGCGGCGGCGAAGCGCTCGCCCTGCGAATGGACCGCCGCCATCATTGGGAAGCCGCCGAAGCTGTGGGCGACGACCCGCGGTAGTCCGGCGTCGTAGAGCCCGGCAGCTTCGGCGACGGCGAAGATTTCGTCGACGAAGCCCGCGATCGAATACGTCGCCCGATGGTCCGACCCGCCCATCCCGCTCCACGAGAAGGCGGCGACGCGGTAATCAGTGGCGAAGAACGGAGCGACGAAGCTCCACCAGTCGGCATGCGCGCCGTTGCCGTGGAGCAGGAGTAACCCGGGCTTACCGCGCTCGCCCCATGTCAGCATCTCGATGCCCGCGCCATCGACGATGAGCGTCGACCGCTCGGGGGCGTCGGCGAGCGCGGCGGTGAACCACGGTGGCGCGGGTGGCACCGCTCCAGCAAATTCGACCAATGGGGCGGGGATTTCGGGTTCGGTCATTCACCCCCGTCGCCGACGTTGACGTGCGCGTCAACCGTAATGCGGCTCGTCCCACCACGGATAGAAGTCGGGCATCCCATCGGCGACGGTTTCGGGGAAGGCGGCGGGGCGTTTCTCGATGAACGACATCACCCCCTCCTTGGCGTCGCTTGAGCGACCCCGGCTGTAGATCGCGCGGCTGTCGATCTTGTGCGCGTCCATCGGCGACGCCGCGCCGAGCATCCGCCACATCATCTGCCGCGTCAGCGCGATCGACACCGGCGCAGTATTATCGGCGATTTCGCGGGCGACCCGCGTCGCCTCGGCGATGAGGTCGGCTGCAGGCACGACCCGACTGACCAGCCGCCCGGCGAGCGCCTCGGCGGCGGGGAACACACGCCCCGAGAAGCACCATTCGAGCGCCTGGGCGATGCCGACGATCCGCGGCAGGAACCACGACGAACACGCCTCGGGGACGATCCCTCGCCGGGCGAAGACGAAGCCGAAGCGGGCGGTGTCGGCGGCAATGCGGATGTCCATCGCGAGCAGCATCGTCGCGCCGATCCCGACCGCGGGGCCATTGATCGCCGCGATCACCGGCTTGAGCGACTTGAAGATCCGCAGCGTCACCCGTCCGCCGCCGTCGCGCACCGCGTCATGGCTGTAGTCGATACTTCCGTCCGCGCGAACGGGCGAAGCCCCACGGGGGTTGTCGGCGCGGTTGTCATAGTCGAACGTCGCCGCTCCGGCGCTGAGGTCGGCCCCGGCGCAGAACGCCCGCCCCTCCCCCGTGACGATCACCGCGCGGACCGCGTCGTCGGCATCGGCGGCGTCGAACGCCGCGATCAGCTCCGCCATCATCGTGCCTGTGAAGGCGTTGAGCTTGTCGGGCCGGTAGAGCGTGATCGTTGCGATGCCGTCGGCGACGGCGTAGCGGATCTGGGTGAAGTCGCTCACAATGCCTCGACGATCGTGACGTTCGCCAGCCCGCCGCCCTCGCACATCGTCTGCAGGCCCCATTTCTGACCCCGCGCGCGCAGGGCATAAACGAGCGTCGTCATCAGCTTGGTCCCCGACGCCCCGAGCGGGTGGCCAAGGGCGATCGCGCCGCCGTTGACGTTGAGCTTGTCGGGGTCGGCACCGAGCATCTTGAGCCACGCCAGCGGCACGCTCGCGAAGGCCTCGTTGACCTCGAATAGGGCGAAGTCGGCGATGTTCATGCCCGCCCGCGCCAATGCCCGCTGCGTCGCGCCGATCGGGGCTTCGAGCATGATGACCGGGTCTTCGCCGACGACGGTCATGTGGTGGATACGCGCGAGCGGAGCGACGCCGAGCGCCTTGAGGCCGCGGTCGTTGACCACCATCACCCCCGACGCGCCGTCGGCGATCTGCGACGACGTCGCCGCGGTCAGCCGTCCGCCCTCGCTGATCAGCTTGACCCCGCGAATCGCGTCGAGCGAGGCATCGAGGCGGATGCCCTCGTCGCGGACATGCGCTTCGGTCGACCCATCGGGCAAGACGACATCGATGGGCACAATTTCGGCGTCGAACGCCCCCGAGGTCGCCGCCGCTATCGCCTTCTTCTGGCTGGCAAAGCCGAACACATCGAGGTCGTCGCGCGACAGGTCGTGCTTCTCCGCGAGCCGCTCGGCCCCGGTGAACTGGCTGAACGCGACGCCCGGGTAGCGCGCCTTCATTCCCGGGCCGCCGAACGGCGAGCCCATGTCGGCGTCGCGGGCGAGCTTGGCCGCGGCGCCCATCGGCACACGCGACATCGATTCGACTCCGGCCGCGATGACGATGTCCATCTGGCCGCTCATCACCGTCGCGGCGGCGAAGTGGAGCGCCTGCTGGCTGCTGCCGCACTGGCGGTCAACGCTGGTGCCGGGAACGCTTTCGGGCAGGCGCGACGACAGCACCGCATTGCGCGCGACATTACCCGACTGCTGCGCGAACTGGCTGACGCAGCCCATGATCACGTCCTCAATCAGCGCCGGGTCGGCACCGGCGCGGTCGACCAGCGCGTTGAGGACCCGGCCCGCGAGGTCGGCAGGATGCCAGCCGGTCAGGCGCCCGCCGCGGCGGCCTCCGGCGGTGCGGGCGGCGGCGACGATATAGGCGGCTTCCATCGTGTCTCTCCCCAGAGGTTGCGCCGATCTTGCACCGGGCTGGACGCGCTTGCCACCCCCCGGCATAGGCGGTGCGCAATTCCCGAGGAAACCGACGATGACGGCGAAGGCGATTACCCTGCTCCTGGCGTGCGCGCTGACTGCCCCGGTGCTGGCGCAGACCGCGCACACGCCGTTGTTCGGCAAGCATAAAGCGAAGACCGTCGCCCAGCCTGCTACGCCGGTCGTTGCCGCTCCCGCCCCGGCACCGGTCGCGGCCGAACCCGCGCCGGTCGCCGCCGAGATTCCCGCCACGCCGCCCGCTGACGTCGCCGCCGTGCCCATCGGTCCGATCGGGATCGAGCAGCTCCGCGCAGCGTATGCCTTTGCGCTGCCGGTCTACGAGATGATGCGGACGCGCCATCTCCAGATCGCCAAGGCCGAGAGCATGGGCGCGCCGGGGGTCAACCGGCTGTACGCGCGGACGGTTCTCGCCGATGCGACGAGCCGCGACGTGACGACGCCGAACAACGACACGCTGTATTCGAGCGCGTGGCTCGACCTCGCCGGTGGTCCGGTGATCCTCGATATGCCCGCGTTGCCAAAGCGGTATCACAGCGCGGCGCTGATGGACGTGTTCACCAACAACGTCGCGATCGTCGGGACCCGCACCGGCGGCAAGGGTGGACGCTATCTGATCGTCGGCCCGGGGTGGAACGGGACCGCGCCGGAAAAGACGACGGTGCTGCGTTCGCCAACGAATGACGCGTGGTTGCTGGTTCGCGTGCTCGTCGACGGCAAGGACGATCTGGCCGCGGCGACCGGGCTGATCCGGGGTTTCACCCTCGAAGTTCCGGCCGATCACGTCGCGCCGGTGCCGACCAAGGCGGTCCCGGTTTCGGTGCCCGATGCGGCGACGCTGATCGCGGTCGTCGACGAAGCACTGGCGCGTTCGCCGCTGGCGAACACTGTCCGCACACGCCCCGAACTCGGCGCGCTCGGCATAACCCCGGAGGCGATCGATCCGGCGGCAGTGCGTCCCGCGACGATGGCGCTGTGGACCAAGTCGCTCCCGGCTTTGCGCGCCGAGATCAAGGGCGGGTTCGTGAAGGCCGGGACCGAGATCGACGGCTGGAGCTACCCCGGCCCCGGCATCGGCCATTATGGCGACAGCAACGACGTCGATCGCGCGCGGGTTGCGCTCGGCGGGCTCGGCGCGCTGCCGCAGACCGAGGCGATCTATTTGACCGCGACGAAGGACAAGGCCGGCGCGCCGCTGACGGGGGCGAAGGCGTACACCGTCCATCTGCCCGCCCAGCTTCCGGTCGGCGCGTTCTGGTCGCTGACGATGTATCAGGCCGATGCAGCCGGACGCCTGTTCTTCGTCGACACCCCGTCGAAGCGCTTCGCCATCGGCGACCGCACCCCCGAAATCCGCGCCGAGCGCGACGGCGGCTACGACATCTTCGTCCAGCCCGCCGCGCCGTCGGGCGAGCGTGTCGTCAACTGGCTGCCGTCGCCGAAGGGTCCGTTCCGGCTGGTCTTCCGCGCCTATCTGCCGAAGGCGGGGTTCCTCGACGGGAGCTTCAAGCTGCCCCCGGTCGAGGCGACCGAGGTTATTCCCTGAACCCCTCTCCCATTTGCGGAGAGGGGATTAGGGCCAGTGCTCCGGCAGCGGCGCGACCGCGGTCACCGGGACGCCGCCCTCGACGTATGGCACCATCACCTCGCGAGCGTGGAGGAGCATCGGCCCCTGCCCGGCACCGTAAACCGGGTCGCCCATGATCGGCGTCCCCAGCGACGCCGCGTGGACGCGGACCTGATGGGTCCGTCCGGTTTCCGGCATAAACGCGATCAGGCTGCGCTCGCCGCGCTCGAGTACCTGCCACCGCGTCCGCGCGCTCTTCCCTTGCGGGTCGACGACCATCCGCCAGCCGTCGGCGGCGGTCGACACCTTGAATAGCGGCGCGTCGACGATCCCCGTGTCACCCTCGGGCGCGCCGTCGACGAGCGCCCAGTACGTCTTGCCGACCCGCCCGGCCTCGAACAACTGCGTCAGCCGCTTGAGTGCTTTCGGATGCCGGGCGAGCACGAGGCAGCCGCTGGTGTCGCGGTCGAGCCGGTGCGCGGGCTGCGGCGAGCGAACGAAGCCTTCGCGCAAGCTGACGAGATGCGCCTCGAGACTGTGCGGCGTCCGCGGCCCCGGATGGACTGCGAGCCCCGCCGGCTTGTCGAGGATCATTAGGTGCGCGTCGATCTTGAGGATGCGGCGGGTGAGGTCCATCGGCTGCCTTGTGCCACAGTGGATTAAACAAGTCGCGGGCAGCGTCGCTCTTAGGTCCATCGGCCCCCCGCACCCTGCGGCGGCCGGAGGACCTTCGAGCAGGAGCGACGCCAATGACCGTAATCAACACCAACCTTTCGGCGCTGACCGCGCAATCGGGCCAGCGCATGGCGCAGGCCGGCATGGCGACCGCGATGGAGCGGCTGTCGACCGGGCAGCGGATCAACAGCGCCAAGGACGACGCCGCCGGCCTCGCCATCTCGCAGCGGATGACGGCCGACGTGCGCGGCCTCGCGGTTGCGACGCGCAACGCCAACGACGGCATGAGCCTCGCGCAGACTGCGGAAAGCGCGATGGGCGAAGTCACCAATATGCTCCAGCGGATGCGCGAACTGTCGGTCCAGGCCGCCACGGGCACCGTCACCGCCGACGACCGCAAGGCGATGCAGGCCGAAGTCAAGCAGCTCACCAGCGAGATCGACAACATCGGCAACACGACCAATTTCAACGGCATCAAGCTGCTCGACGGGTCGGCCAAGCAGTTGCAGCTCCAGACCGGCAGCCGCGCCGGGGAGACGGTCAAGTTCGGCATCGGCTCGGCCCGCACGACCGATCTCGGCACCGGCGCCAGCGCGGCGCTGTCGGGCACTGGCGCATTCGAGGCGATCTCGACAAATCTGACGGTCAACCAGTCGCTTGTCGCGAGCGACCTGCTGATCAACGGCACCGTCATCGGTGCCTCCTCGGCCGCCGATGACAGCGTCTCGTCGGGTGAGAAAGCGGCGAGCGCCCTCGCCAAGGCGGCCGCGATCAACGCGCAGAGCGCCACGACCGGGGTTACCGCGGTGGTCGGCAAGGCCGTCATGACCGGCTCGGCGATGACCGCCGCGGCTTTGACCGGGACGGTCACGATCAACGGCTTCACCACCGCAGCGGTCACGACGACGACCAACGCCGCATCGAGCCGGACGCTGATCAAGGACGCGATCAACCTGATGTCGGGCCAGACCGGGGTTCGCGCAATCGACACCGGCGACGACAATGCCGGGCTGCGGCTCGAAGCCGCCGACGGGCGCAACATCATCGTCAACATGACGACGCTGACCGCGGCTTCGACCGGGCTCAAGGCCGGCGCGCAGTCGGGTAGCATCGCGCTCGTCTCGAACAACGGCAATCCGGTCGAGATCGGGACGACCGCAGCCGGTCGTGTCAGCCGCTCGGGTTTCAGCATCGGCACGTTCGAACGCGGCGTCTCGGCGGTCGCGACCGATGCCCGCGCGGTGGCAACGGCGGCGGCGAATGCCAATACGCTCAACTCGGGCGATCTCAAGATCAACGGCATCGCCATCCGTGGCGCCAGCGCGACCGACGACACCTCGTCGGACGAGAGTGCGCTGTCGAGCAAGAAGGCCGGGAGCGCGATTGCCATCGCCGCCGCGATCAACGCTTCGACCAGCGACACCGGGGTGACCGCAACCGCGCAGTCGCTGACCCTCGACGGCGCCGCGCCGACGACGGTCATCGCGTCGAGTACCGCTACCACCCTCGCGATCAACGGCGTCCAGATCGCGATCACGCTCAACCAAACCGATAGCGCGCAAGGCACGCGAGAAAATGTCGCCCGCGAGATCAACAAGTACACCGGGCTGACCGGGGTTTCGGCGAGCGATAGCGGTAAGGGCGGCCTGTCGCTGACCGCCGCCGACGGACGCAACATCGCGGTCGCGTTCGACAATGCCAGCGCGGTCGCGACGAACTTCGGCCTCGGCAACGTCACGATCCGCGGCAGCGGCAAGGCGTATGTCGCGACCGGCCTTGCCGACACGACCGACTTCTCCGCAGACACCGTCCAGACCGCGTATTCGACCGTCGCGCTGTCGTCGTCGAAGAGCATCGACGTCGAGGCCGGCACCCTCGGCTTCGCGACGGCGTCGAACTTCACCAAGCTCGGCTTCGAGGGCAACAGCTACGGCGCCGATAAGGGCGGGATGAAGATCGCCGAGATCGACCTGTCGACCGCCGACGGAGCCAACGCCGCGCTCGACGCGATCGATTCAGCGCTGTCGTCGGTGTCGCTCGACCGCGCCAACCTCGGCGCGGTGCAGAACCGGCTCGAGGCGACGGTCAACAACCTGACCTCGACCTCGACCAACCTCGTCTCGTCGCGCAGCCGGATCGTCGATGCCGACTTCTCGGCGGAAACGACGAACCTCGCCAAGAACCAGGTGCTGTCGCAGGCGGCGCAGGCGATGCTGGCGCAGGCGAACCACTCGCAGCAGCAGGTGATGCAGCTCCTCCAGTAAGGCGAGCCACGCGAAGACGACGGGGCGGTCCGGCGACGGGCCGCCTTTTCGTCGTCAGACGGCCACGCGCTCCGCCGCCCGCTCCATCGCCATCGGGACGACCCCGAGCCGCGCGAACAGCACCGCATCGCGGTCGACCTCGGGGTTCGACGTCGTCAGCAGCCGGTTGCCCACGAACAGCGAGTTTGCCCCGGCCAGCAGGCACAGAGCCTGCGTCTCGTCGGACATTGCCTCGCGTCCGGCCGACAGCCGGACAACCGACTTTGGCATCATGATCCGCGCGACGGCGATCGTCCGGACGAATTCGAGCCCGTCGATCGCGGGCTTCTCGCCGCCCAGCATCGCATCGCCGCGCGGCGTTCCCGCGATCGGCACCAGCGCGTTTATCGGCACGCTCTGCGGATGCTCGGGCAGCGTCGCCAGCGCGACGAGCAGGCCGATCCGGTCGCTGCGGCTTTCGCCCATGCCGATGATCCCGCCGCAGCAGACGTTCATCCCCGCCGCACGCACCCGCGCCAGCGTATCGAGCCGGTCGTCGTAGGTGCGCGTCGTGATGATCTCGGGATAATGCTCGGGCGAGGTGTCGAGGTTGTGGTTATAGTAATCGAGTCCCGCACCGGCGAGCGCCTCGGCTTGCGGCTCGCTCAGCATCCCGAGCGTCATGCACGTCTCGAGCCCCATCGCGCGGACGCCCTCGACCATCTCGACGAGTGCCGGGATGTGTCGGTCGGCGGGATTGCGCCACGCGGCACCCATGCAAAAGCGCTGCGCACCCGCCGCCTTCGCCGCGCGCGCGGTGTCGAGCACCGCGGCGACGTCGATCAGCTTGTCCGCCTTGACCCCCGTCTCCCATTTCGCGGACTGGCTGCAATAGCCGCAATCCTCGGGACAGCCGCCGGTCTTGATCGACAGCAATGTGCTGAACTGGACCTCGTTCGCCGCGAAGTTCGCGCGATGAACGTTCTGCGCGCGCCACATCAGGTCGGCGAACGGCAGGTCGAACAGCGCCGCCGCCTCGGCCCGGGTCCAGTCGGTTCGCGTCGTCTCGGTCATAATCGCTCCGGCATCGGTTCGACCGGCTTGTCGCCGAACCGTTTCCGGAGTGCAACCGGCTAAGCCGCGCATTGTAAACCCGGCGAAGGTCATGCTACCGCCCCGGCAACGGATCGGTGGCCGAGTGGTCGAAGGCGCACGCCTGGAAAGTGTGTAGGGGTCAAAAGCTCCTCCAGGGTTCGAATCCCTGCCGATCCGCCAGCCATGCCTTTTAAAGCATTGTATTTGCTTGCTTATCTTCGGGTGTCATTTGGTGTACCCAATCTTGAACCCAATCCCATTGTCCGGTGGATCGGTCTGCCGAGCCGCTGCGATCTAGAAAAGCCGACGCTCGCCCACGACGAAAGCAGCAAGGGCAAGCGCCGGGTCGATCGAGCGGACGACTGAGGCATAGGGCACGTCGGCCATCCGCAGCGCGATTTCCCCGGCCCGCTCGTCTCCCGTCAGCCGCGGCGTCTTCCCGGCGCGCTCTAGCAGGG
>JAYTTV010000076.1:0-32099 GCA_043745075.1 Sphingomonadaceae bacterium | reverse complement strand
GGTTGGGCTGGAGGCGCTTCAACGCGGCGGGGCCGAAGATCGCCGCCATCTGGCGCTCGAACGACTTGGCGAACAGGCCGTCGATGTCGTGGTTGCAGTCGTCGACGAGGACGAAGCCGCCGTTGCGTACATAGCGTTCGAAGTTGCGGCGCTCGGCCGGGTTAAATTCGACCAGCTTGTGCCCGGTCAGGTAGCAGAACGGCGCGGTTAGCATCGCCGGATCGGCGAGCGCGACGATGCGCTCCTTCGGGTCGACGCGGAGGCTGGTGTAATCGATCAGCGAGGTGATCAGGTTCGACGGCATCCGCTGGTCGAGGTCCCAGTCGCCCGACTCGTACTTGAGCCGGGTGAACCAGAAGTCGTAGCCGCGCGTAACCGCTCCCGCCGCGCGCAGCGGAGCCTCGATCAGTGCCCCGGCAAGGCCGCCGGCGAGCACGCGCAAAAAGTCCCCCCGGGTCAGCCCCGGCATCCGGCTCAGACCGCGTCCGACAGCGAGGTGAAGGTGAAGTCGCGCAGCTTCATCGGCGGCAGGACCATGATCAGGTCGGACTCGTCGCCCTTGACGCGGACCGGCCTGCCGAGTTCCTCGATGTTGTTGAGCATGATCACCGGCGACTCGTTGAAGCGGAAGTTCTTGAGCGGATACTTGATCTGCCCGTTCTCGATGTAGAACGTCCCGTCGCGGGTCAGGCCAGTGAGCAGCACGGTCTGCGGATCGACCATGCGGATATACCAGGTGCGGGTGACGAGGATGCCCTTGGCGGTGGTCTTGATCAGCTCGGCGGTCGTCTTGGTGCCGCCGGCCATGATGATGTTGCCGGGCTCGCCGGTCGCGCGCTTGCCCTGCTTCTGTGCCCAGTAGCGGGTGTATTGCAGGTTGGCGACCTTGCCGTCGGTCACGATCGGCATTCTCTCGCGCGGCAGGCCGTCGTCGTCCCATGGCATGACCAGCGCATCGGGGTGCCCGGGGTCGGCGGTGAAATTGACCCGGGGGTCGAAGATCTGTTCGCCGAGCTTGTTGCCGCCGCCCTTCTTCGACAGGAAGCTGCGCCCCTCGTCGGCCTCGCGTGCGCGGAAGTCGTTGAACATGAAGGCGAGCAGCCCGGCCGCCGCGACGGGTTCGAGGATGACGGTGTATTTGCCCGGCTCGATCGCCTTGGCGTCGGCCGACGCGCTCGCCTTGCGCATCGCGGTGCGAATGTCGGCGCTGGCATCGAACGCCTTTGCGTCCTGGAGGTTGTGCCCAACCCAGCCCGAGCCGCGACCGTCGTCGGTCCGGACGGTGCAGGTGTAGTCGATGTTGGTCGCCTGCTGGTAGCCGAAGTTGCCCTTGCTGTTGGCGAAGGCGACGAAGCTCTGCCCGTCCTGGAGGAAGCCGGCGGCAACGAGCTTTTCGGCCTTGCACGGTTGGATCGAGTCAGCGGCGACCTGCGCGCGATAGTCGGGGGTGATCGCCGCCGTCGCCGGGCTGAACGTCGCGGTCGGCTTGTACGCCTGCTTCTCGACCGCCGGGACGAACTCAGGGTTTTCGGGGGCAAGCTTGGCGAGATCCTCGGCGCGGCGCACGCAACGTTCGAGCGCGGCGTCGTCGAACTCGTTGATCGTCGCGATGCCGACGCGCTTGCCGAACGCGACCTCGACCGACAAGTCGACGTTGCTGACGATCCCGCTCGTCGAGACGTTGTTGAGCGCGAAGCGGACGTTGCCGTCGATCGACCCCTTGAGCTGGGCGATGCACTGGTCGGCCTTCGACAGCGCGATGACCTTGTCGAGAATCGCCTTGGCCTGCGCCTCGGTGAAGATACTCATCTGATTATGTCTCCTGGGACGCGCGGATCAACCGAGCGAGCGGGCGGTGCTGATGACGTTGATGCCGTTGAAGCGCGCGGTCGACGAGCCGTGGCTGACCGCCGAGACCTGCGCCGGCTGGCCCTTGCCGTCGAAGAACGACCCGCCGAGGCGGTAATCGCTTTCGTCGCAGACCCCGACGCAGGCGTTCCAGAATTCGGGCGTGCGGATCTGGTAGGCGACATCCTCGATCATCCCGCCGACCTTGCCGTTCTTGATCTCGTAGAACAGCTGGCCGCCGAACTGGGCGTTGTAGCGCTGCTGGTCGATCGAGAACGAGCCGTCGCCGACGATGTAGATGCCGTTCTCGACGTCCTTGATCATGTCCGGCACGCTGAGTTTCGCCTTGCCGGGAAGCAGCGAGACGTTCGCCATCCGCTGGAACTGCACGCTCGACCATGAATCGGCGTAGCAGCAGCCGTCCGACGCGGTCTTGCCGATGATGTGCGCCTGGTCGCGGATGACCTGATAGTCGACCAGCACGCCGTCCTTGATCAGGTCCCAGCGCTTGGTCTTGACGCCCTCGTCGTCGTAGCCGACCGCGCCGAGGCTGCCCGGCTGGATCTTGTCGGCGATGATCGTGACGTGGTCGCTGCCGTACTTGAAGTGGTTGGCGCGCTTGTCGAGCGTGGCGAAGCTCGTCCCGGCATAGTTGGCTTCATAGCCGAGGACCCGGTCGAGCTCGGTCGGGTGGCCGACCGACTCGTGGATCGTCAGCCAGGTGTGCGACGGGTCGAGGACGAGGTCGTACTTGCCCGGCTTGACCGAGGGCGCCTCGAGCTTCGCGCGCGCCTGCTTCGCCGCGGCAATCGCGTCCCCCTTCATGTCGTACGACTTGCCGAATACGACGACGCCGTTGGGCAGGACGGTCTGGTCGGCCTTGTTGCCGTCGAGATATTCGTAGCCGAGGCCCATCGGCGCCGACAGTTCGGAGCGGGTGCGGAACTTGCCGGTCGCCTTGTCGACCGCGGTGACGCGCATCAGCGGCCAGATGCGGTGGACGTCCTGGTCGATGTACGAGCCGTCGGTCGAGGCGAAATACTTCTGCTCGTTGACCGAGAACAGCACCGAGTTGATGAAGTCGGCACCGTTCGCCAGTGCCGCAGCATTGACGTCGAGCAGCAGCGCGGCCTTTTCCTTGACGGGCACCGACATCGCGTTGGTCCGGATCGGCGCGCGCCACGACACCTCGCCGACCCCCGGAGTCGGGGCGAGCTGGACCGGGGCGGTCTGGTTGCGCGCGTTGGCCTTGGCGATCGCCGCCGCCTGCCGCGCCGCGGTAGCGACGCCGTCGGTGGTCATGTCGTTGGTCGCGGCAAAGCCCCATGCCCCGCCGGCGATGACGCGGATGCCGACGCCGATCGATTCGGTGTTGACGACGTTCTCGACGTGCGCGTCGCGGGTGATGACGAACTGGCGGAGGTAGCGGCCGACGCGGACGTCGCAATAGCTCGCCCCCGCTGCCGTTGCGGCCGCCAGCGCGGCGTCGGCGAGCGTCTTCTTGACCGCGACGGGGATCGCGCCGTCGAGCAGCGCCTCGGCGGCGATGAGCTTGCCGAAGGTCGAGGGGAGGACGAAGCCGCCGAGCCCGAAGCCGGATGCGGCGAGGAAGTCACGTCTCAGCAAGGTCTCTCTCCGCACGAAGGATCATACGCGACCATGCACGACAGATAATTGCTACGGAAGGGATAAAAGTTGCGCTAAGCGTAGCAAAGCCCCGGCGGTTGCAGCCGCCCGGCGTCGTTACTCCGGCCTGCGAAACTTGAGGATGAAGCGGCCCGGCGACGCGGCGGCGGCGGGAACGGTGTCGCTGCCGGCATCGCCGTCCTCGTCGCCGCGTAAATGCCCCGAGCTGTCGAGGATGAATCCGGCGCGCGCGAACTCGCGTTTGAAGCGTGCCGCCTCGCCTCCGGTCGCGACGTTCGGACCATTGTCCGTCGCGGAGGGATCGTCGACCACGCCGACGATCCCTCCCGGCCTGACGGCGACGAACAGCTTCTGGATGAACGCCGCGATCTCGGCGGGCCTCGCTTCGGGCGTCGAAGCCAGTCGATCGGCCGCGCGATAGAGCAGGACGAAGTCGAACCCGCTCGGAGCAAAGCGTACGGTCGCGGGCGAGGCGGGCAGGGGGGATAGGCTCGGCGCGCGGCTGATCACATCGCTCATCGCCGCACGCGTGGCCGGGTTCTGCATCGTCCCAGGAGGCACGAGTTCGGTGACCGTCCCGCCCGGCCCGGCAGCAGCACCGATGATCTCACCGAAATAACCGAGCTCGGGTTCGACGACCAAAGCGCGCACGCCGCGCGTCAGTCCAAGAAATTCGAGCACGTCGGCCGGATGATTCGAGGCGTCGAGGCTGAGCGCGACCGGGCGGCGGCCCCTCGCCGCGACGGCACCGGCGATATCGGCAGGTGCGCCGAGCAGGTTCGCATTCGGCGATGGCCGCGGCGCTTTGGGCACACCGAGGGGGATCGACACGATTTGTGCGGCGAGCGACGAGGCCGCCATCAGCGCAACCGCAGCGACGGCATGATACGCGCGCCAACGCCGATTTTTGCGCGAAGCCGGTGCGGTCGGGCGAATAAGGTCTTTCACGGCGGGTACTCGACTGTTGCTAAAGACGATGGGCGGTGCGGTCACCGAATAGCCCTCGGTCACCGCATACACGCCAACGCGCTGCGATCACGCAGCGTTTCGGCAAATCCTTCGATCACCCGATCTCGAGGCCCGCCGGGCGAGCATTGGCCCGGCGGTCGTCAAAGCGGCAGCGGTTCCGCCCGGGTCGTGGTGAACTCGACCGACTGGCCGGGGACGCCGGTATCGGGCTGGCCCGCGCCGATGGTGACGCGATACCGTCCCGCCAGCACCTGCCGCGTTCCGTCGAGCGCGACCGCGCTCAGGTCGCGCGGCGAGAGGTCGAACGTCACCGTGCGATGCTCGCCGGGCGCAAGCGACACGCGCTGGTAGCCGCGCAGCGCAACCCGCGGCACGCCGGGCTGGTCGGGGAAGTTCAGGTAGAGCTGGACCACCTCATCGCCCGCGCGCGCGCCGGTATTGCTGACCTCGGCGGTGACGCGCAGTCCGGTCTGCGCTCCGCCCGCCGCGGGAGTCACGACGAGCGGGGCGTACGCGAAGGTCGTGAAGCTCAGCCCGTAGCCGAACGGGTAGACCGGTGTGCCGGCGAAGTAGCGATAGGTCCGGCCCTTCATGGTGTAGTCGTCGAACGGCGGCAGGTCGGTAACGCTGCGGTAAAAGGTCAGCGGCAGGCGGCCGGCCGGGTTGGTCCTGCCCGACAGCACGTTGGCGACGGCAAGCCCGCCCGATTGCCCGGGATACCACGCCTCGACCACGGCGGCGGCGTTGTCCTTCGCCCAGGCAAGGTTGATCGGGCTGCCGTTCATCGCGACGACGATCAGCGGCTTGCCAGTCGCGTGCGCGTGTTCGAGCATCGCCAGCTGCTCGGCGGGCAGGTCGAGCGAGGTCTTGTCGCCGCCCTTGAAGCCGGGAACGTCGGTGCCGGTCTCCTCCGCCTCGAGGTCGGAGGTCAGGCCGACCACCGCGACGATCACGTCAGCACCCCGCGCCGCCGCATCGAGATCGGCGTCGGGCTGGGTGGAGATCAGCTTCCACACAAGGTCGGTATTGCCGAAGCCGCGCGCGGTCGAGACGACGCGCAGTTTGTAGCGATGCCCCTGTTGCAGCGTCACTGTCTTGAGCGTGGCCAACGGGCCGTGATGCTCGGCGACGTCGAGGAAGGTCTGGCCGTCGAGCTCGACGAGCCCGGTCCCGCCGATACCGAGGCGGTAGCTGCCCGTCACCGGCGGGACGAGGAAGCCGGTCCATTCGGTGCGGTGATAGTCGTTGACCGTCGCGAGTTGCAGGCCCCGGCTGGCGACATCGGCTTCGCGGCGGGTGACGACGGGATGGTTCTGATAGCGCAGTCCAGCGATCTGCTCGCGGGCGGTGCCGGGCGCGAACGGCAGCACCGGCGGGGTGACCGGATTATAGTAGCGGACCAGCAGCCCCGGCTTGCCGTCGGGCGCGCGCAACGCCTCGGTCGGCACCGGGTCGCCGTCGGTGATCGACGCGCCGAACGGGACGAGGGTGACCGACGATGCGCCGACGGCACGGCGCAGTCCCTCGACGACCGAGATTGGCGGGGCCGATTGCGGCGAGGAGTAGTTGCCGCGCAGCACCCGGGTCGCGTCGCCGAGCGGGCCGATCACTGCGATCCGGACACCTGCGCGCAACGGCAGGACGCCGTCGTTCTTGAGCAGGACGAGGCTCTTTTCGGCCGCCTTAAGTGCAAGTGCGCCGTGATCCGCCGTGCCGATCGCGCTGCCCGGAACGACGCCCGGAGCCTGCGCGATGCCCGGCAGGTCGCCGTTGCGGATGCGCGCCGAGAACAGCCGCACCAGCGTCCGGTCGAGATCGGCGGGCGACAGCAGGTTGCGCGCCACCGCCTCGCCGAAGCGATCGGGCAGGCCGCCGATGTCGCCGATCGTCTGAGTATTGCACTCGTTGTCGACCCCGGCCTTCATCGCGGCTGCGACCGCGGTCGCCTGGTCGGGCGCGTATTTGTGATTGTCGGCGATGTCCTTCACCGCGTCGCAATCCGACACGACATAGCCGGTGAAGCCCCACGCGCCGCGCAGGTGGTCCTTGAGCAGCAGGTCGTTGGCGCACGCGGGCTGGCCGTCGATGCGGTTGTACGCGCACATGATCGACCCGGCGCGGCCCTCCACGATCGCGGCGCGGAAGGCGGGGAGATAGGTGTCCTCGAGGTCGTGCGCCGAGACGAAGACGTTGGCCATATGGCGCGTCGATTCGGGGCCGCTGTGGACCGCGAAATGCTTCGGCGTCGAGATGACCTGCGGCAGGTCGGGATCGGGCCCTTGCATGCCGGTGACGAAGGCGACCGCGGTACGCGCGGTCAGAAAAGGGTCCTCGCCGTAGGTTTCCTGCCCGCGACCCCAGCGCGGATCGCGAAAGATATTGATGTTGGGCGACCAGGTGTCGAGCCCGGTGCCGATGCGGCCGAGCTTGCCGGTCTGCCGCCCGAGCGTGTGGAGCGCGCGCACCTCGACGCTGATGACGCCGGCGACGTCGTGGACGAGCGGTGCATTGAAGGTGGCGGCAAGGCCGATCGGCTCGGGGAAGTTGGTCGTCGGCATGGCCCCGATCGCGCCGTGGAGCGACTCGGTCCACCAATTGTACGCGGGGATATTGAGCCGGGGGACCGCGGGCGCGACGTTGAGCAGCTGGGGCAGCTTCTCCGCGAGCGTCATCCGCGCGACAATTTCGGCGGCGAGCTGGTCCGCGCGCTCTCGCACCGGGCTCGGAGCAACGGCGGAGGGCGGAGCAGCCTGTGCAACCGCGGACGATGCCGCCAGCGCGACCCCGGCGAGCAATGCGACGCGAACCCTGAGTGCGATCTTGGCCATTGCGATCCCCTGTTTCGAATGTCTGAGTTATTCTTGCTTTGGATGTGCGCTCGCAATTTGATTGCCGCGCGTCAAGCCTGCTACGGTAGCGCTCACATTCGCGGCGCTTATTTTGCCAAGCGAAGAACTTGCCGCTTACGATGCGGCGTCGGGGAGGACGGGCGAATGTCATCGATGCAAACCGGCTCGCGAGCAGCACGGCTATCGGTCTGGGCGATAGCAGCGGCGCTCGGTTGCGCTTTGCCGGTGTCGGCGCAGGTGGCGACGAACATCCCGCCGCCCGTGGCCGGGGCGCCGGTGCTGGCGATCGAGCGGATCACCGTCCACGGCCGCGCGCTCGAGGGCAGCCTCGAAGGCGACTCGGCCGATCGCCCGGTGCTGGTGGTGCTGCCCCCCAGCTATGCGAAGCAGCCCAAGCATCGCTACCCGGTGCTGTACGCCCTCCACGGCTATTCGATCGGCGCCGAGCAATGGATCGCCGAGATCCACGCCCTCCAGACGATCGCCAGCGCCTATGCCAAGGGCGTCCCCGAGATGATCGTCGTCTTCCCCGACAGCAAGACCGTCCACAACGGCTCGATGTATTCGAGTTCGGTCACGACCGGCGACTTCGAGACGTTCGTCGCGCGCGACCTCGTGGCGTATGTCGACGCGCATTACCGGACGATTCCCGACCGCGCGAGCCGGGGCCTCGCCGGGCATTCGATGGGCGGCTACGGCACCAGCCGGATCGGCATGAAGCACCCCGAGGTGTTCGGTGCGCTGTACATGATGAGCCCATGCTGCCTGTCTGCGCGGACTGCCGATCAGTTCGACCCGGCGATGGCAAAGCAGCTCGAGAGTGTCACCGCGCTCGCCGACTCGGCCAAGCTGCCGTTCTTCGCGCGGGCACAGCTCGCCAGTGCCGCCGCTTGGTCGCCCGACCCGAAGAACTCGCCGCTGTTCCTCGACCTGCCGGTCAAGGGCGGCGTCGTCCAGCCCGCCGTGCTGGCGAAATGGGCGGCGAACGCGCCGCTCGCCTTCGTCGACCAATATGTCGGGAATTTGCGGCAGTATCGGGCGATCGCGCTCGACGTCGGCGATCAGGACGGCCTCAAGGACGACACCCGCAAGCTGCACGAGGTGCTCGACCGCTACGGCATCGCCAACAGCTTCGAGATTTACCCCGGCACTCACGTCAGCAACGTCGCGTATCGCTTCCAGGACTATGTGCTGCCGTTCTTCGGCAAGCAGTTGAAGCGCTGACCCGATGAAGGGCCCGACCCGGTACCTGCTGCTCGCAGCGGCCCTGATGCTGATGCCCGGTGCGGCGCTTGCCGATCCGCTTGCGCCGACCGGGCGCTGGACCGCCAACACGCGCGGCGATGCGCCGTTGCCGCCGATGGGCTGGAGTTCGTGGAACGCCTTCCACACCGGCATACCGAGGTGAACATCCTCGCCTCGGCCGACGTGCTGGTCAGCTCGCAGCTTGCCGCCAAGGGCTATCGCACCATCGACATCGATGACGGCTGGTGGCTCAAGCGCCGCCAGCCCGACGGCCGCATCCTGATCCGCACCGCCAATTTCTCCTCGGCGGCGATGCCCGACGGCAGCTCGAGCTTCCGGCCGTTCACCGACAAGCTGCACGCGATGGGGCTCAAGGCGGGCATCTACAGCGACATCGGCCGGAATTCGTGCAGTCAGGTCTATGACTCGACCTCGCCGAACCAGCCCGAAGGCAGTGTGCTCGAGCGCGAGGTCGGGCTTTACGGCCATGTCGACCAGGATATCCGGCTGTACCTCGGGGACTGGAATTTCGACCTGATCAAGGTCGATGGTTGCGGCATCCGCGCCTTGCCGGCGAGCAACCCTAAGGTCCAATCGGGCCTGTACCGCGCGTTCCCGCCGCTGATCGATGCGGACTCGCTCGCCCGCACCGATGTCCCCGCGGTCCGGCGGCTGTTCGGCGACGTTGCCGACGCGGTCGCGCGCGTGCGTCCCGACGGCCATTACATCTACTCATTGTGCCTGTGGGGATCGGCCGACGTGCGCGCGTGGGGCAAGGACCTCGGCAGCGTCTCGCGGACCAGCGAAGACCTCTCGCCGACATGGGGGCGGATGCTCCACAACCTCGATACCGTGACGCGTCGCGAGTTGTACGGCCACCCCAATTCGTGGAACGACGCCGACATGCTGTTCATCGGCAGCGGTGATTTCGACGAGAACCACCTGACCGAGGCGCGCTCGCATTTCGCCTTGTGGGCGATGGTCAATTCGCCGCTGATCATCGGCTACGACCTGCGCCACGCCGCGCCCGCGTTGATGGACCTGTTCGGCAACACGCGGGTGATCGCGGTCAACCAGGACTTGGGCGGCAACCAGGCGACGCTGGCGTTCGACACCGACGAAGTGCAGATTTTCGTCAAGACGCTCGCCGACGGGCGCAAGGCGGTCGCGCTGTTTAATCGCGGCGGGCTGCCGATCGATGCGACTCTGACCGCCGAGCAGCTGTCGTTCACCGCGGGTGACATCGAGCTCACCGACCTGTGGACGAACGAGACCGCCACCTTCCGCAACGAGCGTGACTTCCATCTCGCACCGCGCCAGACGCTGATCTTTACCGCGCGCGGCAGCCGCCGCCTTCCGGACGGGGTGTTCCTCGCGGAGGAGCCGGGGAGCGTGAACCCGGCGGTCGACGGGGTCGTCGTGCCGGTGCCCGACCCGCTGGTTCATCGCGCGCCGTTGCTGTGGTTCGGCACGCGCCACGGTGGCGACTTCCCGCGCTACGGTGGCTGGGGCGGGGCGCGCGTCGGGCGGACGCCGTACGATCAACCGACGCGGGTCGCCGGAGCGCTGCTGGACCATGCGATCGGCGTGCTCGCCAATTCGCGGCTCGAAGTCCGCAACGCCGGGTTCCACCATTTCAGCGCGCAGGTCGGCGTCGACGACACCGCTCCCGGGACGGCGGCGGTGACCTTCTTCATCTACGGCGATGGCCGGCTGCTCGCGCATTCGCGTGCCGCACGCGCGGGTGAGGCGGCGCAGTCGCTCGACGCCGACGTGACCGGGGTTCGCATCGTCGAACTCGTCGCGCGCAGCCCCGGTGAAGCAGGCTCGCCGATCGCGGTCGACTGGGGCGAGGCAGCGCTGACCGGCGCGCGGGAGGTTCGTCCCTAACGCCGACTTCGACCAACGCGATGCCGCAGCGATCAGCCGGGCCAGGCACGGCACGCTCGCCGGGGCGTTGCGTGGCGTCGGGCCAGTGGTATGCCGGGCACGGCCGCGATCATCCGGGAGCCCGACCATTTTCCAGTCCACGCCAATCCTCGCCGCAACCAAGGCCGAGTTCTACGCCGACCTCGCGGCGCAGTTGACCGGGCTGCTCGGCGACGAGACCGACGCGGTCGCTAACGCCGCCAACACCGCGGCGTTAATCTATACCAGCGTTCCCGACCTCAACTGGGCGGGCTTCTACTTCCTGCGCGACGGTGAACTCGTCGTCGGGCCGTTCCAGGGCAAGCCGGCGTGCGTCCGCATCGCCCTCGGCAAGGGCGTTTGCGGGACAGCGGCGGCAGAGCGGCGGACAGTCGTCGTCGCCGACGTCCATGAATTTCCCGGCCACATCGCCTGTGATGCAGCCTCGCAGTCGGAGATCGTCGTTCCGCTCGTGTGCGGAGGCGTCCTGATCGGCGTCCTCGACCTCGACAGCCCGCTCACCGGCCGTTTCGAAGACGACGACCGCGCCGGGATCGAGCGGCTGGCGGCGATCTACTGCCGCTAGCGCGGCGTCACCGCGACTTCTAGCGAAACAGGCGGAGCGGAATCGCCGCCGCCATCGCGCGATAGCCCTCGGGCGAGGGATGGAGGCCGCCACCCGAATCATATGGCTTGCGGAGGCGCGTCGGAATCGCGGAGTCGCGCATGACCGCGTCGAAATCGATGACCGCGTCGAAATTGCCCGGTGTCCTGATCCACGCGTTGACAGCCTGCCGATCCGCCTCGCTGAGCGCATCGGGATGATAATAGGCCGAGGTGCCATCGGGCAGGATCGTCGCGCCATAGGCGCGGATGCCCGCGGCGTGCGCGCGGACGACGATCTGCCGGTAGCTGCCGATCATTCGTGCCACGAGGTCGGCGTGTGCCGCCGGTTCGGCCGGGGCGTCGCGGGTCAGCATGCCGAGGTCGTTGATGCCCTCGAGCACGATTACGTAGCGCACTCCCGGCTGGGCGAGCACGTCGCGGTCGAAGCGGGCGAGCGCGTTCGGTCCGAGGCCGTCGGTCAGCAGGTGATTGCCGCCGATGCCATGGTTGAGCACGCCGATCGAGCGCGACGCCGGCGCCTGCTGCAGTCGTTCGGCGAGCCGGTCGGGCCAGCGGTCGTTGCCGTTGGTCGTCGCGCCGTGCCCGTCGGTTATCGAATCGCCGAGCGTGACGATCGCCGCGGGTCTGTCCGACGCGACCGCGATCCCGGCAAGCTGATACCAGTGCTCGACGGGTTTCGCCCCGGCGAGTTCGTGGTCGGATACATGGTTGCCCGGCAGCATATAGCTGGTCGCGCGCGATCCGGGGTGACCGGTCTGCCGGGCAGGCGCGACGGGGTAATGGAGCGTGACGGCAACCGTCGCCAGCGCGGGCACAGCAAGGTCGACCGGATCGGACCAGTAGCTCGCGCCTGCCGGAATCGTCACCGCGCCGCTGCCGTCGAACGACAAAGCGGTGTCGCGGGCGCTGTCGATCTTCGATCCGGCAGCGGGCAGGGCGGGCGCGATATGCGCCGCGTCGATGCGCAGCGGCTGGGTGCCGAAGGCGTTGCTCAGCAGGACCCGGACCCGGCGGCCGCCGGCCGACAGCCGCACGACCTGCCGCAGCGTGGCGTCGGTCAGGTCGCGGTCGGGCAGCGCGTTCCCCGGCTCGGGCTCCTGCTGCGACGCCGCCCAACTGCCGACCCACCCGGTTGTCTGACGCGCGACAGTGCCGGACGACAGCCCGGCGACGAACATGAACAGGATCGCAGCGGACTTCATAACGACTTCCCATTACCGGCGGCATAGGGTGTGTGCTGCGCCCGGTACCACGCCAGATCGTGCTCGGGCGGAGCGGCTCCCGGCGGCAGTGGGAGGTGGTTCAGCGACATCCACCACGCGATGCTCGCATCGCGCCACCAGCGAGCGTCACGTGCCTCGATGGCGAGGAACGCCGCAGTCTTGGCGAAGCGCTCGGGGTCGATCTCCGGGGCGAGCTTGGCCCATGCGGCGCGACGCGCATCGACGTCGCCGACGCCGCGGTCGTAGTGCGCGACGAGTTCGGCCCACAGCGTTTTGCCCGACGCCATGCGATAGTCCCAGCGGACATGGTGGAACCACAACAGGTCACGCTCGGGTGTCGTCGCCGGGTCGGCGAAGCTGCGGGCGAGCTCCGGCGCATATTGGGCGACGGCGTTGCTCCCCGACGCAGTGCGGTCGAAACCGATGCCGTCCCGGTCGGCGCGCGCGTAATAGACCGGGTTCCATTCGGGTCGCGCAAGGTCGGCGGTCCACGGTCCGGGGCCGTAGTGGTGACCAGTCGCCATCTGGTGGGCGAGGCCGAGCGGTGTCATATAATCGACCACCGCCTCGCGCGATCCGGCCATGATCCGCACGATGGGATCGACCACCGCGGGTAGCGGCGCGAAGGTCATCGCTGCCCATTCGCGCGCCACCGCATCGGACGAAGTATCGGGGTCCCACGCGAAGCGGCCAAACGCGTACCAGTTGGCCTGGTTGAAGGTCGATCCGCTCCAGTCGCGCTCGCGCCCGACGTTGGCGATGCCCGCCATCCCGGTCAGCGCATGGCCGTCGAGCGAGCCCTCGACCACCCGCGCGACCGTCGAGCCCGGCCCCTTGGCCAGCGTGTCACTACGCAGCGTTTCCTCGAACAGCGGGCCGAGATAGGCGAGGCTCGTCGCTTGGCCGAGATATTCCTTGGTGACCTGAAACTCGATCATCAGCGGCGTCTTTGACATGGCGCCAAACAGCGGATGGAACGGCTCGCGCGGCTGGAAGTCGATCGCGCCGTTCTTGACCTGGACGATGACGTTCGCCGCGAAACTGCCGTCGAGCGGCTTGAAGTCGGCGTAGGCCTGCTTGGCGCGGTCGTCGGCGTTGTCCTGCGCATAGACGAACGCCCGCCACATCACGATCCCGCCGTGCGGGGCAAGCGCTGCCGCGAGCATGTTCGCGCCATCGGCGTGGGTGCGGTGATAGTCCTGCGGGCCGGGCTGGCCTTCGGAATTGGCCTTGACGAGGAAGCCGCCGAAATCGGGGATCGCGCGATAGATCTCGTCGCTCTTGGCGCGCCACCACGCCACCACCGCGGGATCGAGCGGGTCGGCGGTCTTCAGCCCGCCAAGCTCGATCGGCGCGGAGAAGCGGACCGACAGATAGATCTTGAGGCCCCATGGGCGAAAGATGCCGGCCAGCGCCGCCGCCTTGGCGAGATACGGCGCGGTCAGGCTGTCGGCCCTGGCGTTGACGTTGTTGATGACCGCGCCGTTGATGCCGATCGAGGCGTTTGCTCGCGCATAGTCGGCATAGCGCGGATCGTGGAAGTCGGGCAGCGTCGACCAGTCCCACAGCGAGGCTCCGGCGTAACCGCGCTCGACCGAACCGTCGAGATTGTCCCAATGGTCGAGCAGGCGCAGCCGGACCTTCGGCACCGAGCGCAGGTCGATTTGCGACAGCGCGCCGCCGGTCTGGACGAAACGAAGCAGCGCGAAGGCACCGTAAAGCAGGCCGCGATCGCTGTTCGCCGTGACGAGCGCCACCCGCCGCCCGGCGATGCTGACGCGGCGCACCAGATAGCCGTCCTCGCCGAGGCCTGAGACCGGCAGACGCAGCGCGGCGACGTCGGGATCGCGCGCGTCGGCCACCATGACGCCGCCCGCGGCAATCGTCTGCCGCGCCGGAACCAGCGTTCCTGATAGGCCGGAAAGGCCGCGCTGAACTTCGGCTGCGGCGAGCGTGGCGGTCGGCGACGTACCCCGGCCAGTGACCTCGGTCGCCTGCGCCGCGGCGGCCAACGCTCCGGGGAGGATGCGGTAGCGGAGCCACAGGTCGTAGCCATCCTCGGCGCGCGCCAGACTGGCGGTGGCAAGTCCGACAAGCGCCGCGAGCGCCATCACCCATCGTCCACCGATGCCGGCCATCGCACTCCCCATTGCCGCGATTTCGCGACGATCCGTGTGGCGCGGTCGCGAGCAAACCCGGCGCGTCATCCATGATACCGCTACCACGACGACGACTCCCGCAGCAATGCCACGTGCGCGTGCTTTGGTGAGCTACCCCAGATTGTCCGGTCACGACCGCCATCGGCCCTTAGGAGCAAACCCGCGACGGAGGTCCGGGATAACACCGGACGCTTGCATTGACATACCTACCACCTCTCGGTACGGTAACTGTGTCGGCTGAAAACAGGGGTGCAACGAGCACCCCGCCAGTTCTGACACGGGGGAGGATCGGATGCGGCTACTCTACACGGCGTCGGTGTTTGCCATCGGTGCGGCGTTTGCCTCCGCGCCGTCGGCGGGGCAAGTGTCGACCGCCGGTCCGGCTGCCGCTCCCGAAAGCGAGGCGCTCGAGACGATCGTCGTGACGGCACAAAAGCGTGAAGAGAATGTCCAGAAGACCGCGCTCTCGATCACCGCACTGTCAGGTACCAATATCGAGAAACAAAAGATTTTATCGCTCGCCGACCTCGCCAGCAGCATTACTGGAATTTCGTTCACCTCGAACTCGCCACAGTCGAACGAGATCAACATCCGGGGTGTCGTCAACACCCGGTTGAGCTCGCCGACCGCCGACCAGTCGGTCTCGACGTTCGTCGACGATGTCTATGTCAGTCGCTCGGGCAACCTCAACACGTCGTTCTACGACCTTGCGCGGATCGAGGTCCTCCGCGGGCCGCAGGGCGTTCTGCTCGGCAAGAATGTCGCCGGCGGCGCGATCAACATCCTGTCGGCGCCAGCATCGTTCGACACCTCGGCGCGAATTTCACTGACGTACGGCAACTATGATCTCAAGCAGACCAGCGGTTATGCAACCGGAGCCATTACCGACGAGCTAGCCGCGCGCTTCTCGTTCCAGACGATCAACCACTCGGGCTACGCGCGCGACATCATCCACAATGTCGACCTCGAAAACCTCGATTCCGTCCAGTTCCGCGGGCAGCTACTGTACAAGCCGAAGGAATCCGATTTCACGGCGTCGCTGATCGTCGACTATTCGAAGGATACGAGCAACGGCATCAACCGCGTCGGTGTCCCCGATCCGGTCCTGACCGGCGTGCGGCCGTGGTCGACCGGGCGTGCACTGATCGCCGCGCTCCGTCCCGGCGGATTGTCGGCCCGCGAGAGCCTGCCTGACTGGCCGACCTTCGCCGGTGATGCCGCGCCCAGCCCGCAATATGTCCGACACAAGAACGCGAGCTATATCCTCCGCCTCGAAAAGGATGTCGCCGACAACATCCGCCTGACGAGCATCAGCGGATATCGCGACGGTCGCGCCTACACGTTGTATGACCAGACCGGACTCGGGCCGACGAATCCGTACAACGTCATCACGACCCTATTGTTTGCCGAGCCGGTCAATTTCATCGAGGATGATCATCAATTCTCGCAGGAGTTCCGGCTGACGTCGAACTATGACGATAGCCGCTTCGACTGGATTCTCGGCACCTATTACCTGCACAACAAGGTTCATGTTTTCGCGCGCTTCTGGGGCGAGACGCCGTTCCAGCCGGGTGGACGCCCGCCGTTCGCGCTCGCCTCGCTCTCGGGTGAATCGCATTGGGACGACCGCGCGCTCAACCAGGACATCGCTGGGTTCGCGCAGCTCGGGTTCAAGATCACGCCGAGGCTCAAGCTCGAGGTCGGCGTTCGCTACACCTACGACAAAAAGGACGGCACCCAGACCGGGACGGTCATCGCCACCGGCGACCGGTTCGTGCCGACCGATCCGACCCCGCTGACGCCGCTGACCGCCAACCCCGGCTTCACCACGCCGTACGGCAAGCATTGGCAGCGGACGACACCGCAGGCGACGCTGACATGGACCCCGACCGACGGCATCCTTGCCTACGCAACGATCTCGACCGGCTTCAAGGGCGGTGGCTTCCAGAACGACGCGCCGAACGCCTTCGCTGCGCGGACCCCGTACGACCCCGAAACCGTGACCAACTACGAAGCCGGGTTCAAGACCGAGTTCTGGCAGCATCGCGTCCGCGTCAACGCCGCGTTCTTCTACGAGAAATACAAGAACCTGCAGGTCCAGCAGACCAGCGCGGCGTGCCTGTGTAACATCATCAACAACGCCTCGTCGGCGACGATCAAGGGCATCGAGGGCGAAATCCAGGTTGCGCCGGTGTCTTGGTTCCGCATCTTCGGAACCGGCGACGTGCTCAATTCGCGCTACGACCAGTTCGTCGACACCAACGGCATTAACAACACCGGCCACTTCCTCCAGCGGACGCCGACGTGGCAGGGCTCGATCGGCGTCGAGGCGACGACCTCGCTCGGCAGCTGGGACCGGGCGCTGTCGGGCCGGGTGACCTACCGTTACCAGGGCAAGATGTACTGGGCCCCCGACAACTTTAATTCGGAGAAGCCGTACGGCCTGCTCGACGCGCGGGTGTCGCTCAAGCTGCCGCATCGCGACTGGACGGTCTCGGTCTTCGGCCGAAACATCGCCGACACGCTGTACCGGACGAACATTATCGCGTTCTTCGGCGACCAGGTGTCGACCTATGCCCCGCCGCGGACGTACGGGATCGAGCTGAGCGCGGGCTTCTAGGGGGGCAGCGCTACGGCTTGGCCTGCGCCACCCACGGTGATCCGGGGGTGGCGTAGTCGCTGCGGAACCAGCGCGGATAGCCGTGGATCGTCTGGCCGCCGTCGACAAGGATCTCGGCCCCGGTGATGTAGCCGGCGGCATCGCTCAGCAGGAACGCGGCGAGCGCGGCGACGTCGCCGGGCGCACCGAGCCGCCCCGCTGGGGTCTCGGTAAGAACGTCGGCGCGGGTCGCGGCATCGTCGAGCAGCGACCGGGTCATCGACGTTTCGATCACCCCCGGCAACACGGTGTTGACCCGGATTCGGTGGACTCCGAGCTCGGACGCAAGTGATCGCGCAAGCATGGCCAGCCCGGCCTTCGTCGCGGCATAGGCGCCGAGCAGGTCGCAGACATGGTTCGCCGCGGTCGAGGCATTGATCACGATCGCGCCGCTGCTGCCGCCCGCGATCATCGCCCGCGCCGCGCCCGTCGCGATGAGGAACCCGCCATTGAGGTTGACGTCGACGTGCCGCCGCCACTGGGCATAGTCCATCTCGACGAGCGCACCGTAGCGGCCGAAGCCGGCGTTGACGAAGGCGCCGTCGAGGGGTCCCCAATTGGCGATTTCCGCGAATAGCGCCGCGACCGCGCCGGGGTCGGTCTGGTCGCACGCATGAGCAAGCACGTCGCCGCCGATCGTCGCCGCGACGGCATCTAGTTCGTCGGCGCGGCGGTCGGTGACGACGACGCGCGCGCCCTCGGCAGCGAAGTGGCGCGCGGCGGCGGCGCCGATATCGCCCGCAGCCCCGGTAACGAGGATCGTCCGGCCGCTAAGCATCGCGGTCATCGCGCGGCCGGATTGAGCGACTTGGCCATTGCCTTGGCGAGGCCCGACGGATCGCGCGCGAGGTGGGCGCGTACCGACACCGCATGGACGTCGGTATCGTGCTCGGGGATATTGTGGCGGGCGGCGAGCAGCCCGGCCTTGCCGATGTCGCGCGGGCTGGTCTTCTCGACCCAGGTGACGTGCGCCGCCATCCGGGTGTCGACCGAGCCGACGATCAGCGCCGCGACATGCGTGCCCTGGGGCGCGAGTTCGGCGCGCAGGCAGTCCGACGCGGCGCGTGCGGCGAACTTCGACGGACTGTAGCCGCCCATATTCG
Organism: Sphingomonadaceae bacterium; assembly: GCA_043745075.1. Classification (GTDB taxonomy): domain Bacteria; phylum Pseudomonadota; class Alphaproteobacteria; order Sphingomonadales; family Sphingomonadaceae; genus Polymorphobacter_B. The sequence continues at coordinate 13,862 of JAYTTV010000076.1, read as the reverse complement.
GCACCGCGACGATGCCCCCCGCCGACAGCACGTTGACCACCGCGCCGCCGCCGTTCGCCTTGAGGATCGGCGCGAACAACCGGACCATCGCCACCATCCCGAGATAGTTGGTCGCGATCTCGGCGCGCATCGCCGTCATATCTGGCGCACTCAGCAGGGTCGTCATGCCGAACGCCCCGGCGTTGTTGATCAGCAGGTCGACATCAGGGCACGCCGCCGCCGCCGCCGCGACCGCGGCATCATCGGTGACGTCGAGCTCGATCGCGACTAGCCGCGGGTCGCGCGCAGCCGCGGCTTGCGCATCGGCGAGCGAGCGCGCGGCGACATAGACGCGGCGCGCGTTCTGCGCGAGCAGTTCGTCGACGAAGCCCTCGCCGATGCCACGGTTGCCGCCGGTGACGATCGCAATACAGCCTTCGATGTTCATGTGGTCGGGCTTCCTTGAGTCAGATGGGAACGGAAATCGGCGAAGGCCGCCTCGCCGCCGGCGAACCCGCCGGCGGGCGGGGGTGGCGGCGCGGTAGCGAGTGCTTCGGGTGTCGCGGCGCCGGCCATCGCGCCCTCGACCGGCATGGCGCGGCGGGCGAAATTGCCCCCGGTCACCCAGATTTCACCGGTCGCGGCGCACGCACTGCTCGTCAGCCAGATCGCGGCGGCAGCAGCACAGTCGGGGGCAAGGCGCGGATCGGGGTCGACCCCCGGCGCTGCGGTCATCGCCGTCGCCGCGTACGGGCATAGGATATTGACCCCGACTCCGGCACGGCGCTGCTCGTGCGCGAGGCTGAGCGCGTAAGCGGTGATCGCGCCCTTCGACGCGGCGTACGCCGAACGCCCGCGGACCCCGTACAGCCCGCCAGTCGACGACACGAATAGGATGCGACCCGATGGCGACGCCCCGATATGCGGGAGTGCGGCGTCGACGATCGCGGTATTGGCAAAGAAATTGATCGCCATGACCTCGGCCAATGCGTCGGCGGACAGGGCAGGGATCTTCGCTGCCGGGCCGGTGATGCCGGCGTTGAGGATCAGCGCGTCGATCCGCCCGAACGCCGCGAGCGCGGCCGCGACGATTGCGTTCGCCGCGCCCGGTGCATCGACCGCGTGGAGATCGGCGACCGCGTCGCCGCCGTCACTGCGTATCGCCGCGGCAAGCGCTTCCGCCGACGACGCGCCGTCGCCGCTGTGCCGGTTGTTAACGAGGACCCGCGCGCCGCGTGCCGCCCACCCCCGCGCGAATGCCGCGCCGAGGCCCTTCCCCGCGCCTGTGACGACGACCACCCGCCCGGTGTCGTCGCGAAAATCAGTGCTGGAGGGTCCCGCCATCCCGCGATACTAGACCTGTCGGTATGGTAGTGAAAGTCTAAACCGTCGCCTCGACTGCGATGTCGGCAGCGCGTCGCGTGACGGTAAAGGTCACGTCGTGCGCGACGACCGGCTCGTGGCACGCGGAGCAGGTGACGACGGTGCCGAGTTCATGGCCGCACGGCTTGTGGGTCAGCCGCACCGGGGGACCCTCGGGCGAGCAATAATATTTGTCGCCCCACTGGAGCAGGAGCAGCAGCGCCGGATAATAATCGACTCCCTTACGGGTGACGCGATATTCCGACCGCGCCGGGCCGGCGGCGTATTGATGCTGGCGGATGATTCCCGCGCTGGTCAGCCACGCGAGTCGTTCGGCGAGGATGTTGGTCGCGATCGCGGTGTCGCGGCGGATTTCGTCGAAGCGGCGGATGCCAGTGAAGATCGAGCGCATGATCAGGCTCGCCCAGCGATCGCCCATCAGTTGCGCGGCGTCCTCGAGCAGCGAGGTCGCGACGCCGCTGCTTGCGCGCTGCTGGCGGCGGCGGCTGTAGATCGGGGCCATCCAGCCGACGCCGGGGCCTTCGATCCAATCGACGTCGGGGGCGGCGACCTCGGCATGGCAATGCTTGCAGCTCGGGACCGGCTGGAACACTGCGCCGCATTTGCTGTGGGTCAGCTCGACGCGGATTTTGTCGGTGTCGGACCGCCATAGACTCTCCCACCGCAGCAGCATCAGCGCGGTCGGATACAGGTCGTGACCCTTGGCGGTCAGGTTGTAGTCGAAGCGCGGCGGGCTCGTCGAATACGGGGTCTTGATGAAGATGCCCGCCTCGATCAGCCGCTTGAGCCGGTCGCTGAGCAGCGCCTTGAGCAGTCCCGTCATCCGCCAGAAATCGTCGAAGCGCCGCGCCCCGAGCCAGCTCGCCTCGATGATCAACAGCGTCGGCGTATCGCCGACGGTTTCGAGCGCCCGCCAGATCGAGCAGGTGCGGATAAGGTTGGTCGCTTGCATTGTCGCAACGCGTCTACCCTATCGCGGGGCACTGCGTCGAGGCGCGCGACCGGCTAACGTGTCGCAGGTGCCGGGTGGAAGTCTTTCTCGAGCCCCATTGCCGCGACGAGCTCGGCGCGGTCGTAATATTCGCGCCAGACCTTGATCTTGTCGCCCTCGACTTCGAGGACGCCGACCACCGGGACCTTGCCGGCGTGGCCGTTGAAGACGAACTCGTCGGTCCGTTCGATGAACACCGTGTTCCCGGTGACCGCGATGTTGTGGATGTTGAGGGTGATCGACTCGGTCCCGGCGCCGAGCAGGTCGATCCGCTTGCCGATCGCTTCCTTGCCGACGATCGGCTCGAGCATCATCGAATGGAGGACCCCGTCGTCGGTGAACAGGTCGGTCACTTTCTTCCAGTCGCGGTGATCCCACGCATCGATCATCGTCTGGACGACAGTCTTCGGGTCGCTGTGCATCACGGGTTCCTTCGCGGCGAGAGAGGCGGCGGGGAGCACGAGCGCAAGCGCGATCAGCAACGGACGCAACATCGATCGATCCCCCATAGGTATGTTTATGAAAGACTATATGAGCGACACCACGACGCGCCGTCAAGACTAACTTGCACAATCGAACCGGTTCAATTACGCCTGCGGATATGCAGATCGAACGCCTCCCACCCGTCGTCGCGTCGCTCCGGCCGAGCAACCATCCGTATTTGAACGGGGCATGGACGCCGCAGCACGAGGAGGTGACCGCGGTCGACCTCGACGTCATTTCCGGCTCGATCCCGACCGACATCGACGGGGTCTATCTGCGAAATACCGAGAACCAGCTCCATCAACCGCTCGGTCGCTACCATCCGTTCGACGGTGACGGGATGATCCACGCGATCGACTTCAGCAACGGCTCGGCGACGTACCGCAACCGCTGGGTGCGGACGCGGTGCTTCGCTGCGGAGCAGGACGCGGGCGGGTCGCTGTGGGGCGGGCTGATGGACGGCACCGGCGTCTCGTTGCGCCCGGGTTTCGGCGCGCACGGCCGGCTCAAGGATTCGTCGAGCACAGACATCATCGTCCATGCCGGCAAGGCGATATCGACCTTCTACCAGTGCGGCGAGGGCTATGTCCTCGACCCCGAGACGCTCGACCAGTCGGGCGTCGCGCCGTGGGTGCCGCTCGACGGCATCTCGGCGCACCCCAAGGTCGATGACCGGACGGGCGAGCTGATGTTCTTCAACTACTCGAAGCACGCGCCGTACATGCATTACGGCGTCGTCGATGCGCACGGCAAGTTGACGACGTACCAGCCGGTGCCGCTGCCCGGGCCGCGCCTGCCGCACGACATGATCTTTTCCGAACACTGGTCGATCCTCAACGACCTGCCGGTGTTCTGGGATGCCGAATTGCTCAAGCGCGACGTCCACGCGGTCCGGTTTCATCGCGACATTCCGGCGCGCTTCGCGCTGGTCCCGCGGCACGGCGGCGAAGTCCGCTGGTTCGAAGCCGCGCCGACCTACGTCCTCCATTTCCTCAACGCCTACGAGGCGGGCGACGAGGTGATCGTCGACGGCTATTTCCAGGAAAACCCGACTCCCGGGCCGGTCGCCAACGACGACGGCTATGGTCACCTGATGGCGCACGTCGACGAGCACAGCTTCAAGCCGACGCTCCATCGCTGGCGTTTCAACCTCGCCGACGGGTCGACCCGCGAGGAGCGCCTCGACGAGCGCCTGCTCGAATTCGGCACGATCAACCAGGCGTACGCCGGGCATAAGTACCGCTACGCCTACAGCACGACGACCAAGCCCGGCTGGTTCTTGTTCAACGGCTTCGTCAAACACGACATGCTGACCGGCGAGTCGACGGTGTTGCAGCTCGACGAGGGCCGCTACGCCAGCGAGGCGCCGTTCGCCCCGCGGGTCGGCGCGATCGATGAGGACGACGGCTATCTTGTCAGCTTCATCATCGACGAGAACCGCGGAACGTCCGAGTGCATCCTGATCGATTGCAAGGACTTCGCCGCTGGACCGGTGTGCCGGATTGCGCTCCCCCACAAGATTTCGAGCGGCACCCACGCACATTGGGCCGACCGCCGGGTACTGCGCCAAGCCTAGAGCCGGGCGAGCACGAGCGCGCGCAATTCGCTGCGCACCACCTTGTTCATCGCGTTGCGCGGCAGCCGGTCGACGACGACGATGCGCTCGGGGCGCTTGAACACCGCGACGTCGTGAGCGCGTGCCATCCATGCGACGACATCGGCAAGGGTCGGAGTTTCGTCGCCCTTCGGCACGACCGCCACCGCGACGCGCTCGCCGAGACGATCGTCGGGGATGCCGACCGTCGCGGCTTCGGCGAGCAGCGGCATGCCGACGAGGAGGTCGTCGAGTTCGGCGGGGGAGATGTTGACGCCGCCGCGGACGATGATCTCCTTCGACCGCCCGACGAAGCGGTAGAAGCGCGACAGCGGGCCGTCGCCAGCGATCTCGAACAGATCGCCGGTGCGGAAGTCGCCGTGCTCGTCGAACGCCGCCGCGGTCAGCTCGGGCGCGCGCCAATAGCCGCCGAAGACGTTGCCGCCGCCGATCCGCAGTTCACCCGGCTGCCCCGGCGTCGTGATCGTCGCGCCGGTCGCCGGATCGGCGAGCCGCGTCCGCATCACGCTCGGCGTCAGCCCCGGCCATTCGACGCCCTCGGCGCCGTAGCGCGGGAAATAGCGCGCGCGCTCGGTGGTGTCGGGTACATCGACATGGCTCGAAAACAGCGATGCGCCCTCGTTCGAGCCAAAAATGTTGCAGATCTGGATATCGTGCCGGGTCAGCCAGCCGTCGATCAGCCACGGCGACAGCGGGGCCGATCCCGACCCGATCGCGCGCAGCGACGCGATCGCCCCGCCGGTAATCAGCCCCGGCTGGTTTAGCAGTGCGGTCAACACTGCGGGCGGCGCGATCGTGTAGGTCACGCCTTCGCTCGCGATCTGGCCGAGGAAGATGGCAAGGTCGAACGGGTGGTGGAGCACGAGCCGTCCGCCGAGCAACAGCCACGGCAGCACGAGTCCGCCGATCGAGCCGATGTTGACCAGCGGGAACGGGTTGAGCAGGACGTCGCCCGCGACCATTCCGGTCGCCTCGGCGACGACGCGCGCGTTGAGTAGCCAATGATTATGGTCGCGTGGCACGCCCTTGGGCCGCGACTCGGTTCCCGAGGTCCAGCAGATCGTCAGGACTTCGGCGGCATCAGTCGGGTGATCGGTAACGTATGGCGCGACCGTTGTCGGATCGGCGGCCGCCGCGAGCGAGCCGATATCGGTGACGATGCGCATGTCCGGCGCGTCCGCTGCGAGCCGCGCCGCCAGCCCCGCATGGTCGTATCCGGCAAAGCTCGCTACGGTAATGAAAGCGCGCGGGCTCGTTTGGGCGAGGATGTAGCCGAGCTCGTGCTCGCGATATTGCATCACGACTGGCGTCACGATCAGCCCTAGCCGCGCGGCGGCGAGGAGGACGACGACCGCGTCGACGGTGTTCGGCAACTGGACCGCGATGATGTCGTCCTTGACGAGGCCAAGCGCGAGAAACGCGGCGGCTATCCGCTGGACACGCTCGAAAACCGCGGTCCATGTCAGCCGCTCGGGTGGTTTGCCGTCGAGCGCGGTCCGGTTCGGCGGGTCGATCAGTGCCAGCGCATCGCCGTCCACAGCCGCGGTGCGCTGAAACAGGGCGTCGACCGTCGTCCCCTGCCACCAGCCGCGGGCAACGTGATCGGCGACCCGTTCAGGCGGTGTCAGGAACATTTTTCTCTCCCCAAAGTCACTTGCATAAAGTAACTGACACGTCCGGACAAGTCGGTTAGACCCGGAGAATGGGGTGGCAGCAAGCATGATCGGCGTCGTTCAATGGGCGACCGGAGCGATGGGGCGGACGTCGTTGCGGCGCATCCTCGACCATCCCGGTCTCGATCTGCGCGGGGTCTATGTCTACGATCCCGCCAAGGCCGGGGTCGATGCGGGAACGCTGGTGAAGCGCTCGCCGACCGGGGTCTTCTCGACCGCCGACCGCGCCGCGATCCTTGCTACCGACGCGACGGTCGTCGTCCACACCCCGCGGATCACTTTGCCGTACGACGCGCTCGTCGACGACGTCGTCGCGCTGCTCGAGAGCGGCAAGAACGTCGTGTCCACCGCGGGCTTCCACTGGCCCGACGCGCACGGCCCGGCGTACGCCGACCGGCTGCGCGACGCGGCGATCCGTGGCGGCGTTACGCTCGCCGGGGTCGGGGTCAATCCGGGGATGATCGTCGAGCGGATCGCGCTCGCGGCGACGGCGATGTGCGTCGACCTCGACCGGATCACCGTCCGCGAAACCGTCGAGGCCACCGCAATGGCGTCGCCGGCGTTCGTCTTCGACCTGATGGGGCTCGGCTCCGACCCGGCGGCGGGCGACATCCGCGACGGGCCGCTTGGGGACCTGTACTCGACATTATTCGGCGAAGTCCTCCACTTCGCGGCGGCGGCGATGGCGACGACCGTGGCGCGGATCGTCCCCGATCACCGGCTGACGATCGCGCCGCACGCCATCGTCATCGCCGCTGGCACGATCGCGCAGGGCCGGGTTGCTGCGACCGAGTGGCGCTGGACGGCGATCATGGCGAACGGGGTCGAATTCGTCCTCGCGATCCTGTGGACCGCCGATCGCGCGCTCCACGACGGGCTCGTTCACGGGCATTGGACGATCGACATCGCCGGACGTCCGAATATCGCGATGACGCTCGATATCGCCGAGGCCGACCCGACGCGGCCATCGTCGCGTGCGCTGACCGATGCGACGATGGCGGTGGCGATCCGCGCGATCCCCGACGTCGTCGCGGCGCCCCCCGGGCTGTTCGCATATCAGCCGACGGCATGGCGGGCATGACCGCGTACATCCACGACGTCGTCCGCACCCCGCGGGGCCGGGCGCGGCCCGATGGTGGCCTTGCGGCGCAAACCCCGCACGATCTCGTCGCGCGGCTCGTCGATGCGCTCGATGCACGTGGCCGCGATCCGCGCGCGGCACGGCTGCTGGTGCTCGGCTGCGTCGGCCAGGTCGCGGCGCAGGGCGGACATATCGCGATGGTCGCCAAGCTCGCCGCCGGACTCGATCCGGCGACGGCGGCGCACAGCCTCAACAATTTCTGCGCCTCGGGCCTGTCGGCGATCGGCCACGCCGCCGCCGCGGTGGACGCGGGCACGACCGAGTTCGCCCTAGCTGGGGGCGTCGAGATGCTGTCACGCGTCGCTTTCATGGGCGACGCCGCCGATTATTACAGCGCGACCGACTTCGCCCCGCCGCTGCGCTATATTCCCGTCGCGCTCGCGGCCGACCTGCTCGCCGAAGCCGAGGGCATCGACCGCGCGGCGATGGATGCGGTGACGCTCGAATCGCAGACGCGCGCCGCCGCTGCGGAGGATCGTCCGGCGTTGCTCGCGTCGCGAATCGCGGTCGGCGGGCTCGACCGCGACGAAGCGGTGCGCGCGACGACCGCCGCCAAGCTCGCAGGCATGCCGGCGGCGTTCGCCGGGATCGCCGCCGAGTACCGCGGAGTCATCGGTGATGCGCCGGTCGACCACCGGCACACGCTGGCACACGCTCCGCCGATGACCGACGGGGCGGGCCTTGCGCTGCTCGGCCCCGCTACCGGAAACCCGCGCGCGCGCATTATCGCCTTCGCCGAAGCGGGCGGGGAGGCGCGGGCGTCGCTGCTCGCCGGCTTCGCCGCGATGGACCTCGCGCTCGCCCGCGCCGGGCTCGCCCTCGCCGACATCGACCGCATCGAATTCATGGAGGCGTTCGCCGTCACCATCGCCAAATTCCATCGCGACCGCCGCCCCGATCCGACGAAGGTCAACGTCGGCGGCGGCCATATCGCCAAGGGCCACCCAATGGGGGCGACCGGTGCGATCCTCGTATCGACATTGCTCGATGCGCTCGACGAGTGCGGCGGGCGCTTCGGCCTCGTCGTCGCCACCGGCGCGCAGGGCGTCGGCGTCGCGATGATCGTCGAGCGTCTCGCATGACCCGCTGGCCGGGCCTGCGGCTGCCGGTCGTCGTCGCACCGATGTTCCTCATCTCGGGGCCGGAGATGGTCGTCGCCGCGTGCCGTTCGGGGGTCATCGGCGCGTTCCCGACGCCCAACTGCCGCACCACTGCCGAAGTCGGCGACTGGATGGCCCGGATCACCGCGCAACTCGGGCCCGCCGACGCACCATGGGCGGTCAATCTCGTCACGCATTCGACCAACCTGCGTCTCGCCGATGACCTCGCGATGGTGGCGAAATACCAGCCGCCGATCGTCATCACCGCGCTCGGCAGTCCGCGACCCGCGGTCGAGACGGTCCATGCCTATGGCGGAATCGTCCTGGCCGACGTCGTCACCGTCGCGCTCGGGCGCAAGGCGGCAGCGGCCGGAGCCGACGGTCTCGTCTGCGTTTCGGCGGGGGCAGGGGGCCACACTGGCATGCTGTCGCCGTTCGCCTTCGTGTCAGCACTTCGGGCTTTCTTCGACGGGCCGATCTGCGTTGGCGGCGGGATCGCCGATGGTGCAGGCATCGCCGGCGCGGTCGCTGCCGGGGCCGACCTCGTCTACATGGGCACCCGCTTTCTCGCCGCCGCCGAGAGCATGGCGGTCCCGGCATATAAAGCGATGGTCGTCGCGTCGGAGCTCGACGATCTCGTCGTCAGCAGCGCGATCACCGGGACGGCGGCATCATGGCTGCGGCCGTCACTGGCGGCGGCAGGCTATGACCCCGACGCGCTCGGTGGACCGGTCCAGCGCGACTATGGCGGCGACCCGGCGAAGAAGTGGCGCGACCTGTGGGCGGCGGGGCAGGGCATCGGCGCTGTCACCGCGGTCGAGCCGGTCGCCGCGATCGTGGACCGCCTCGACAGCGAATTCCGCGCGGCCGCCGGGCGGCTGGCGGCGTGGCCCGACTCACCCGCTCGATAATCAACCTTGGGAGACGCACCGTGACCGAACAGGAAATACTCGACTTCGCCGAAAAATTCGTCGGCGCGATCCAGAGCGGCGATGTCGCTACCGTTCGTGCCTGCTACGCGCCCGGCGCCAAGCTGTGGCACAATACCGACCGCGTCGAGCAGACCGTCGACGAGAACATGGCGGTTCTCGACTGGTTCGTCCGAACGCTGCCCGATCGCAACTATCGCGTCGTCCGCCGCGTCGCGCTCGCCGACGGTTTCCTCCAGCAGCATGTCCTCGAGGCGACGCTGCCCGACGGCACGGCGTGGTCGATGGATGCGTGCTGCGTCATCAAGATCGAGGACGGCCTGATCACCCGGCTCGATGAGTATCTCGATTCGGCGCAGGGCAAGGCACTGCGCTCGTTCGGACGGTAGCGCGGGCCGCCGATGCGGGGGCCGCGGTCCCCGCATCACGCCGCCTTGGGAAACCACGGGACGAATGCCGGGGTGCGGCGGACATAATCGTCGTACCCCGGCTTCTTGCGCTTCATCCGCCCCTCGATCGTCGGCGCGCCCGACCATTTCATCAGCGTCCATGTCAGCAGCACCGGCCCCGGCAGAGCCCATAGCCCGGTGCCGGTTTCGGCGGCGATCGCGTACAGGCCCCACCACGTCAGCGCGTCGCCGAAGTAATTGGGGTGGCGGGTGTAGCGCCACAGGCCGCGGTCCATCACCTGCCCGGCGTTCGCCGGGTTCTTGCGGAAGCGCGTCAGCTGCCAGTCGCCGATGCTTTCGAAGACGATCCCGCACAACGCCATGCCCGCGCCGATCATCCCGAGCGCGCCGACCGGCGGACCGCCGTCGGTCTGCCCGAGCTGGACCGGCAGGCAGACGATGAACAGCATCGGCGCCTGCGTCGCGAAGACGAGGACGAGCGTCGCCCGCGCGAAGCCCCAGCCCTTAGCTTCCTGCGCGCGGCCGAGCATGACCTGATAGCGGCGGTCGGGGCCGTGATCGCGCCATCGCCACAGCATGTACCCGCCGAGCCGCAGCCCCCACAAAGCGCACAGGCCGAACAGCAGCGCCTTGCGCGTCGGGTCGCCGTCGGCCTGGATAAAGGTCGTCCCCGCCATCGCCACCATGCCGAGCGCCCAGACGCTGTCGACGGGGGTCACGTCGCGGGTCTGGAGACAGATCGCCCAAAGGAGGAGGAACAGGGTGATCAAGATCGCGGCGTTGGTCGCCACCAAGGTCAGTGCGGTCATCATATTTCCCCCTTAGACGACACCGACGCCGGCACCCGGCGGGTCGGCGTAAAGCGCGGCGACCGCGGCTTGCCGATTGTCGAGCACGGCGCGGCGGTTGATCGTGCCCTTGTCCGAAATCTCGTTGGCGTCGACCGACGGCGGGGTGTCGAGCAGCAGCACCCGCCGCACCGTCGCTGACCCGCCATGCTGCCCGGCGTTGAAGCCGCGCAGCCGCTCGACGACCGCGTCGAGGCTCGCCGCCGGAGTCCCCCACGCCAGCACTGTCAGATAATCGCAGCCATCGTCGGCAAGCACGACCTCGCCAACCAGCCCGGCGAGCGCCTTGAGCAGGCCGTCGCGGAGCTGCCCGCCATAGACCCACGTCCCGTTCGACAGCTTGAACTCCTCCGCCAGCCGCCCGGCGAAGGCGAGGCCCTCCGCGGGCACCGCGGCATCGTGAAACACCGCGAGGTCGCCGGTGCGGTAGAAGCCCTCGTCGTCGAACGCCGCCCCGGTCTTGGCCGGGTCGTCGAGATAGCCGCGCATCACGTTCGGCCCGCGCAGCCGCACCTCGAAGCGCTCATCGTACGGGACGAGCTTGACCTCGAGTCCCGCCGCCGGGAGGCCGATGCCGACCTTGTCGGTCGGGAAATGGATGACCATGCAGCCGGTGACGGTCTCGGTCATGCCGTAGCCGGTGGTCATGTGGATTCGGTGCCCAGTCTCGGCGACCGCCATCGCCTGGAGCCGGTCGTGGACGTGCTGAGCGAGCCCCGCGCCGCCGTAGAGCATCAGCCGCAGCTTGCTGAAGAACTGGCGGCGGAGGACGTCGTCGGTCTCCATCGTGTCGACGAGCATCGCGTAACCGAGCGGGACATTGTTGAAATACGCGACCGGAATCTCGCGGAGGTTGCGGATCGTCGCGTCGAACAGCCCCGGGGCGGGCTTCCCCGCATCGACGTACAACGTGCCGCCTTCGAGCAAGGTCGCGCGCAGGACCGATGCCCCGGCTGCATGGTGCCACGGCAGCCAGTCGAGCATCGTCCCGCCCCAGCCCGCCGCCTTGCCGATTGCGAGCAGCCCCTGCTGCGTGCACGCGGCGATATTGTCCTGCGTCGTTGGGACGACCTTCGGCAGTCCGGTCGACCCCGAGGTCAGCATGTACGAGGCGAAAGCTTGCGGATCGACCGCGCCGATCGCGGCTTGAACCGCCGGGGTTATGGGGGTCGCGACGACGTCGGCCCATGCCGTCGCATTTCCGCCGAACAGCGTCGGTTCGGGCGTGACAACAGGGATATTGCCGCCGACCGCGACGATCGACCCGGCGAGCGCGGGGCTGGCGTCGGTGTAGATCAACGCCGGGTCGGTCTTGGCGATGACGTGGCGCAGCCGCGCGCGGTCGCCGCCCGCCATGCCGTAGGCGAGTCCGACCGGGCAATGGATTACCCCGGCGGCGTAGGCGGCGAAGGTCAGGACCGCGGCGGGGAGCGTGTTGCCGGCGATGACGAGGATCGCGCGGCCGCGCGGGACATGGTCGAGCAGCCACTGCGTCGCCGCGTCGATGTCGTGCTTGAGCGCGGCGTAGCTCGTATGCGCCCATTCCCCGTCGGCCCCGCGAAACGCGAGCGCGGTCTTGTCCCCGGCGCGGGCGGTGCTCGCAGCGAAAGCGGCGGGGATGTTGGTCTCATACCCTCCGAGTTCGATGTTCGAGCGGATGACGACGCTGCCGTCGGCGCGGCGATCGACCGCGAGGTCGACCGGCATGAACTCGGCCTCGCGGAACGGGGCCGTATGCGCCACCGCCGCTGCCAATGCCGTCGCGCTCATCGGGCGACGGGGCGGCTGACCAGTTCGGTGACCTGGACCGGGACCGGCTTTCCCGCCTTCTGGTCTTCGATCACGCTGCGGTCGACATAGTCGCGCCAGCCGCTGATTTTGTCGCCGCGGAATTCGATGACGCCGCAATACGGCGCGATGATCGTCTTGCCTTCGGGGGTGTCGTATTCGTCGACGCCCTCGACGAACAGCCGGTCGGCGGTTTCGGCGTGGGTGAAGATGCGCCAGCGCACCGCGCCGACTCCCGGCCCGAATGCGGCGAGGAACTTGCGCGCGTCGTCCTTACCATGCGCCGCCGGGGCGACCGCGGCGGCATAATGCCAGACGATGTCGTCGGTCATCGCGGCGAAGATGAAGTCGGTGTCCTTGCGCTTCCACGCGTCGATGACCGCGCTGAACTGCTTGAAACGAGTGTCCATCTTGCTCTCCCCTGCTGACGCCGCCACGGGTCCGAGCAGCAGCCCGGCCGCGGTCGCCGCGACAAATTCACGTCGATCGATCATGCCGCCGCGCGGTCGACGATGAAGCTCACCGTCGTCGTCGTCGAACCGCCGATGTTGAGCGTCTGGACGGTCTTCGCGCCCTCTACCTGATAATCGCCGGCGGTCCCGGTCACTTGCTTGAACGCGTCGAGCGCCATGCGAATGCCGGTCGCGCCGACCGGGTGGCCGGTGCCGATCAAGCCGCCTGACGGATTGATCGGCAGCGCGCCGCCGCGCTCGATCGTGCCGTCCTCGATCGCCTTCCAGCTCTCGCCGGGGGCGGTGATGCCGAGGTGGTCGATCGCCATATATTCGGTCGCGGTGAAGCAGTCGTGGGTCTCGATCAGGTCGATCGCGTCGAGGTCGATCCCCGCGCGGGTGCGCGCATCGACGATCGCGCGGCGGACCTGCGGAAAGACATAGGCATCGTCGCGGCTGTTGCGGATCTTCTGGGAATAGCTGATCGGCGCCGACCGGTGACCCCAGCCGGCAATCCGCGGCAGGCTGTCGAGCGCGATCCCGCGCTTCGCGGCATATTCGGCGGCGCGCTTCGGCGAGGCGAGGAAGACGACCGCCGTGCCGTCGGTGACCTGCCCGCAATCCATCTTGCGCGTCCGCCCCTCGACGACCGGGTTCGCCGCATCGTCGGCGGTGAAGCTTTCGGGGGTGAACTTCCACGCGCGGGTCTGTGAATTTGGGTTGTGCTTGGCATTGCCGAAGTTGATCTCGGCGATCCGCATCAGATGCGCGTAGTCGAGGCCGTAGCGCCTTTCATACTCGTCGGCGAGATCAGAAAAGGCGCGCGGCCAGACGAACTTGGCGTCGCCGAATTCATGGCCGTTCCATGCCGCCGCGCCGAGGTTCTCCGCCGCGGTCTGGCCCGGCACGTTGCGCATCTGCTCGAGCCCGACGACGCACGCGAGGTCGTAGCGCCCGGCCTCGATCTCGGCGGTGGCGGCGAGCATGGCGACGCTGCCCGACGCGCACGCCGCCTCGTGACGCGCCGTCGGCAGGCCGTCGAACACCGGGTCGACGAGGCCGAAGAAACC
>JAYTTV010000075.1:0-32467 GCA_043745075.1 Sphingomonadaceae bacterium | reverse complement strand
TTCGTTTCCCATGACGTTCTGCCGCCGGGGTTTAACCACTACCCGATGGAGCAGTTATGTCATCTCGCGTATCCAAGTTGCTTACCGCCGCCGCTCTGGCCGGCCTCGCCACCGCTGCCAATGCCCAGCTTTCGCCCAACCAGACCAGCGTCGCCACCGCGATCGCCACGCCCGTCGGTACGCCGACCGCCGCGACCGTCGGTGTCCAGACGTCGCTCGCCGGGCTGCCCGCCAGCGCGCTGCCGAGTGCCTATGAGCAGTTCACCCCGGGCAGCTATGCCCTGCTCGGCGACCTGTCGATGCAGACCGCCGACTTCCAGGAAGGCGTCATCCGCCGCTACCTCCGCGACTTCCGCGCCGGCGGCACCGGCGTCCAGGGCGTTGCCGGACAGGCCGCTCCGGGTGACCGCAAGTACGGGTCGTTCCTCGTCGGCAGCGGCCAGCTCGGCCATTTCAACGCCAACTCCGATCGTGCCCGCGCCGACTATGGCGCCGAGAACGTGATGGGCGGCATGGACCTGCGCTTCGGTGAGAAGTCGCTGATCGGTGTCACCGCCGGCTACACCAACGTCGAGGCGCGCCTCGACCCGGGCAGCCGGAACAGCCGCATCAGCAACTGGTTCGGCGGCGGTTACGGCACGCTCGGCGTCGGTCCGCTGTACGTCGACTTGTTCGGCACCTACGGCGAAGGCAAGTACGACCTGCGCCGTTCGGTCAACTTCGGCGGCAATACCGTCACCCCGACCGACCTGAACTACGCCGCGAACACCCGCAGCCGGATCATCGTCGGCGGCGCGACCACCGGGCTGAGCTTCAACGAGTTCGGCTTCGAGTTCGAGCCGTTCGTCGGCGGCCGCTACACCAACGTGCGGATCAACGGCTTCACCGATGGCAGCGACATCGGTGCGCTTTCGGTCGGCCGCGAGAAGTACGAGTCGGTTCTCGGCACCGCCGGCCTCCGCATCGGTGCGGCGATCCCGCTCGGTGACGGCGTCTCGCTGCGTCCCGAAGTGCGCGGTGAATATCGTCACGAGTTCGAGCATTACGGCTCGCGCGGCTTCGACGTCGGGTTCGGCGGCGGCACCGGCGGCCTGAGCACCGTAGCATTCTCGCCGACGCCGCTGGCCCGCGACTATGCCAAGGCCGGTGCCGGCCTGACGCTAAGCAGCGCGCACAGCCCGTTCTCGATCGTGCTCGACTATGACGGCACGTTCGCCCGCGATCGCACGATCAACGGCCTGACCGGCGGCTTCCGCCTGACGTTCTAAGGTTCAAGGGGGAGGACGGCGACCCCGCCCTCCCCCAGACCCGAGACGTCGGAACGACACGAAAAAGGGCGCCGGTCAAATCTGACCGGCGCCCTTATCGTTGGTAGAGTGGTCGGACGCCTAGGCGCTCGCAACTTCCTTGGCGAAGACGCGAACCGGTTCCTTGGTGCCGCCGACGACGTCCTTGTCGACGACGACCTCGTCGACCCCGTCCATCCCGGGAAGCTCGAACATCGTGTCGAGCAGGATCGATTCCATGATCGACCGCAGTCCGCGCGCTCCGGTCCGCCGCTCGATCGCCCGCTTCGAGATTGCCGCGAGCGCATCGGTGGTGAACGACAGCTTGACCCCCTCCATCTCGAACAGGCGGGCGTACTGCTTGCTCAGCGCGTTCTTCGGCTCGGTCAGGATCTTGATCAGCGCGCCCTCGTCGAGGTCCTCGAGCGTGGCGATGACCGGGAGACGGCCGATGAATTCGGGGATCAGGCCGAACTTGAGCAGGTCCTCGGGCTCGCACTGGCGGAGCATCGCCCCGGTCCGGCGCTCGTCGGGACCGGCGACATGCGCGCCGAAGCCGATCGACTTGCCCTGGAGCCGGTCGCCGATGATCCGCTCGAGGCCGTTGAAGGCGCCACCGCAGATGAACAGGATGTTGGTCGTGTCGACCTGGAGGAACTCCTGCTGCGGATGCTTGCGCCCGCCCTGCGGGGGAACGCTCGCGGTAGTCCCCTCCATGATCTTGAGCAGCGCCTGCTGGACGCCCTCGCCGCTGACGTCGCGGGTGATCGAGGGGTTGTCGGCCTTGCGGCTGATCTTGTCGATCTCGTCGATGTAGACGATCCCGCGCTGCGCTCGCTCGACGTTATAGTCGGATGCCTGAAGCAGCTTGAGGATGATGTTCTCGACGTCCTCGCCGACATAGCCCGCCTCGGTCAGCGTCGTCGCATCGGCCATCGTGAACGGCACGTCCAGGATGCGCGCGAGGGTCTGGGCGAGCAAGGTCTTGCCACAGCCCGTCGGCCCGACCAGCAGGATGTTCGACTTGGCGAGCTCGACCTCGGCGCCCTTGGCACCGTGGTTGAGCCGCTTGTAGTGGTTGTGGACCGCGACCGACAGCACCCGCTTGGCGTGGTTCTGGCCGATCACATAGTCATCGAGCACCTTGCAGATCTCGCGCGGGGTGGGGACGCCGTCCTTGGTCTTCACCAAAGCGGTCTTGGTTTCCTCGCGGATGATATCGTTGCACAGCTCGACGCATTCGTCGCAGATGAACACCGTCGGTCCGGCAATCAGCTTACGGACTTCGTGCTGGGACTTGCCGCAGAACGAGCAGTACAGCGTGTTCTTCGAGTCCCCGCCAGTCAATTTGGTCATGGGTATCCTTTCGCGCGAACGCGGTTCAGTCTAGCGGGTGTCGCTGCGGCGCGGCAACCCGTGATTATGCTTGCCGTCACGATAAAGTCACAAAGCGTCGGGATTTTCGACGCCTCACGCGGCCTTCAGTGCCTCGCCTTCGAGCGGGGTCGGACGCTTGTCCATGACCTCGTCAACCAGACCGAAGATCTTCGCTTCCTCGGCCGACAGGAACTTGTCGCGCTCCATCGCCCGCTCGATGACGTCGAGCGTCTGGCCGGTGTGCTTGACGTACAGCTCGTTCATCGCGTGCCGGACGCGAAGGATTTCCTTCGCCTGGATCTCGATGTCGGTCGCTTGGCCCTGCGCGCCGCCCGACGGCTGGTGGACCATGATCCGCGAGTTCTTGAGCGCGACGCGCATCCCCGGCTCACCGGCGGCGAGCAAGAAGCTGCCCATCGACGCGGCCTGACCGACACAGAGAGTACCGACCTTCGGACGAACATACTGCATCGTGTCGTAGATCGCCATGCCGGCGGTAATCACGCCGCCCGGCGAGTTGATGTACATGTAGATGTCCTTCTTCGGGTTCTCGGACTCGAGGAAGAGCAGCTGCGCGACGATGAGCGAGGCCATATGGTCCTCGACCTGCGCGGTGACGAAGATGATCCGCTCGCGCAGCAGGCGCGAGAAGATGTCGAACGACCGCTCGCCGCGGTTCGACTGTTCGATGACGATGGGGACGAGGCCCCCGATGATATCGGCGTGGTCGGGCATGATGGCTCCGTGGGGTTCGGGCGAAGATCGCGTGGTGTCAACATCGGCTTGAACGGCGCGGGCTTCAAGCCCCCTTGGGGAGGGTGAGGTGCGGCACCTTCGGCCCTAGTTCCCAAGCGAAGCCAAGGGTCACCCGAGCGGCGCCATCCGATTGCGGCAAGAGCTGCCGTTCGGGGAGACAGCACTACCCCCGCCCTCTCACCTGCGGCGTCGGAACGCAGTGGGTGAGAGGGAAGGACGCGACGTTACTTGGCAGCCGCCTTCTTCGCGCGCTTCGGCTTGGCGGGAGCAGCGGGCTCGGCGCTCGGCTCGACCGCGGCCTGCGGTTCGATCGCGGCGACGGGGTCGGTCTCGACCGGCTTGGCCTTCTTCGGCTTGGCTGGCTTGGCAGGAGCTTCTGCAGCAGGCGCAGCCCCAGCTTCAGCGGCTACCGGCTCGGCTTCGGCCACAGCAGGCTTGGCCTTCGCCTTCTTCGCCTTCGGAGCGGGAGCATGCCCGGCGTGGTCATGGCCCGCGTGATCATGCCCGTGATCGTGCCCGCAATCCGGCCCGTGGACGTGCGCGCCCGGGGTCTCGTCGTCGCTCTCGATTTCGGCCTGCAGCGCCTCGCGCGACACGACGCGCTCGGTAACCTCGGCCTTCCCGATCAGGAAGTCGACGACCTTGTCCTCGTACAGCGGGGCACGGAGCTGCGCCGCCGCCATCGCATTCTCCTGGAAATACTTGACCACCTGCGGCTGTTCGGCGCGGTCGTACTTGGTCGCCTCCTGCCCGATCAGCCGGTTCATCTCGGCCTGCGTGACGGTTACGCCATTCCCCTGCCCGATCTCCGACAGCAGCAGCCCGAGGCGGACGCGGCGCTCGGCGATCCGGCGGTATTCGGCGCGGTCGTCTTCCTTCTTGGCGTCGTCGCTGTTGGCATCTTCAGCCTCGACCTGACGCCAGATCTGGTCGAACTCGGCATCGACCATCGACTGCGGCACGGCGAAATCGTGCGCCGACGCAAGCGTGTCAAGCAGCTTGCGCTTCATGTGGGTGCGGGTCATCGCACCGAGTTCGGCGGTGACCTGATCCTTGAGGATCTCGCGCAGCGCCTCGTAGCTGTCGATGCCGAAGCCCTTGGCGAAGGCATCGTCGAGCGCGACCGGGGCAGCGACTTCGACGCCGGTGACAGTAACCGCGAACTCGGCGGCACGCCCGGTCAGGTACGCGACGTTGTAGTCGGTCGGGAAGGTCACCTTGACGGTGCGCGCATCGCCGATCTTGGCACCAATCAACTGGTCCTCGAAGCCGGGGATCAACTGGCCCGACCCGATCAGGATCTTCATCCCCTCGCCCTTGCCGCCATCGAACGGCTCGCCGTCGACGGTGCCGACGAAGTCGATGACGACGGTGTCGCCGGTCGCGGCGGCGTGGTCGGCGGGGGCGGACTCGAACGACTTCTGCTGGTCGGCGAGGCGCTGGACCGCGGCGTCGAGCTCGGCGTCGCCGGACTCGACGACGAGCTTCTCGAGCGTGATGCCGTCGATCTTCGGCGCGTCGATTACCGGCAGGACTTCGACCGCGACGGTGAAGTCGACGTCCTTGCCCTCGGCCGGCGGCGCGGCGAGATCGATCTGCGGCTGCATCGCCGGACGCAGCGCATGCTCGGCGATGAGCTGCTGCATCCCCTCGTTGACCGCCTCCTGCAGCGCGTCGGAGCGCAGCTGCGCGCCGTGCATCTTGCGGACGAGGTTCAAGGGCACCTTGCCGGGGCGGAAGCCGGGCATACGGACCTGCGACGCGACCTTGCCGAGCTGTGCATCGACCTTGGCTTCGATGTCGGCGGCCGGGATCGAGACGCTGTATTCGCGCTTGAGGCCTTCGTTCAACGTCTCGGCAATACGCATTTTAAGTGTCCGTCTTTCAATAAGGCCGTGGTGCGGGCGAAGGGACTCGAACCCCCACATCTCACGATACTTGGACCTAAACCAAGCGCGTCTACCAATTCCGCCACGCCCGCGAGGGAAGCGCGGGCTTATACCAGTGACGCGGGTCGGTGCAAGTTAGCTGTGGAGCCACAGGCGGATGACCAGCCCGACCAAGGCGACCGTCGCCACGCCCGCCGCCCACAGCCCGACGAACCACGCGAGGCGCTTTGCGGTCGAAGACTCGGGCGCGCTCAATGATAGCCCTCGTGCCCGACCTTGCCGCGGAACAGCCAATAGGCATAGCCGGTGTAGGCGAGGATGATCGGCACCATGATCGCCACCCCGACGAGCATGAAGATCTGGCTCGAGGCCGGTGCCGCCGCCTGATAGATCGTGATCTGCCCGGGGACGAGATACGGGAACATGCTGATCGCCAGACCGACGTAGCTGAGCGCGAACAATGCGAGCGTCAGCAGGAACGGCATCAGCTCGGCTTTCCGCGCGATCGCCCGGAAGAACAGCAGCCCGGTGATGCCGGCGAGGATCGGCACCGGCGCGGCGTAATAGATGCCCGGTGCGGTCAGCCAGCGATGGTAATATGTGGTCTTGAGGAACGGCGTCGCCGCGCTGACGGCGACGACTGCGATGATCGTGCCGATCCCCGCGAGCCACGCCAGCCGGTACGCCCGCGCCTGGAGGTCACCCTCGGCTCGCCAGATCAACCAGCACGCACCGAGCAAGGCGTAGCCGGTGACGACCGCTGCGCCAGTCAGGCAGGTAAACGGGCTCAGCCAGTCCCACCAGCCGCCGCCATAGCCGCGCCCGGTGACGACGATCCCCTGCAGGATCGCCCCGAGGATCACGCCCTGCGCGAAAGCGGCGACGAACGACCCGCCGAAGAACGCCGCGTCCCACAGCCACGGACGGCTCGTCCTTGCACGGAATTCAAAAGCGACCCCGCGGAAGACCAGCCCGAGCAGCATGAGGATGACCGGGACATAGACCGCCGGCATGATCACCGCATACGCGAGCGGGAAGGCCGCGAGCAGCCCGCCGCCGCCGAGGATCAGCCACGTCTCGTTACCGTCCCAGACCGGCGCGATCGAATTCATCGCCGAATTACGGTCGTCGCCCTTGGTCAGCGCCGGGAACAGGATCCCAATGCCGAGGTCGAAACCGTCCATCGCGACATAGGCGAACACCGCGAAGGCGATGATCCCGGCCCAGATGAACGTCAGGTCGAAGCTGATGCCCATGATCTATTCCGCCGGGTTCAGAAGGGCATCGCCGTGCGTCTGGTGGACCGGGGTGATCCCCGCCGTCCGCGTCACCTGATCCTCGTCTGGCCCCTTTTCTCCCGGATGCGGCGAGTGGCCCATCAGCCGGAGGATGAACAATGTCCCCGCGCCGAAGACGAAGAAATAGACGACGATAAAGGCGATCAGCGACGCCGCGACCGCGGGGGCCTGGAGCGGCGAGACCGACTGGGCGGTGCGAAGCAGATGATAGACGGTAAACGGCTGGCGCCCGACCTCGGTCGTCATCCATCCCGCGATCACCGCGACGAAGCCCGTCGGCCCCATCACCACCGCCGCGCGGTGCAGCCACGGCCAGCCATACAGCTTGCCACTGGCGCGCGCGACAAGGCTCCACAGCCCGAGGCCGAACATGCCGACGCCGATCCCGACCATGACGCGGAAGGTCCAGAACAGGATGTAGACCTGCGGCCAGTCGGCGCGGGGGAACTTGTCGAGTCCGTCGATCGGCGCGTCGAGGCTGCCCTTGAGGACGAGCGAACCGAGCTTCGGGATCTCGATCGCGTGCCGCATCACCCCGGCCTTCTGGTCGGGAATACCGACGACGGTCAGCGGCGCGCCGTTCGGGTGCGAGGTGAAATTGCCCTCCATCGCCGCGATCTTCGCGGGCTGATAGGCGAGCGTGTTGGTCCCCTGCGTGTGCCCGGCGAGGATCTGGATCGGCGCGACGATCGCCGCCATCCACATCGCCATCGAGAACATCACGCGCGTGCCCTCGCTCGGGCCTTCCTTGTGGCTGCGCTCGCGGAGGAGGTGCCAGCCACCGACCCCGCCGACGACGAACGCGGTCGTCAGATACGCCCCGAGGACGGTATGGACGAGCCGGTACGGCATGCTCGGGTTGAAGATGATCGCCCACCAGTCGGCGGGAACGAACTGCCCCTGCGGATTGATCGCGTAGCCCTGCGGCGTCTGCATCCACGAATTGACGACGATGATCCAGAACGCCGAAATGAACGTCCCCGCCGCAACCGCGAAGGTCGCGGTGAAGTGAAGCTTTTTGCCGACGCGCTCGAGGCCGAACAGCATCACGCCGAGGAAGCCCGCTTCGAGGAAGAAAGCGGTGAGAACCTCGTACGCCATCAGTGGGCCGACCACCGGCCCGGCCTTGTCGGAGAACACCGCCCAGTTGGTGCCGAATTGGTACGCCATGACGATTCCCGACACGACGCCCATGCCGAACGCGATCGCGAAGATCTTCAGCCAGTATTTGAACAGGACGAGGTAGGTGTCGTTGCCCGTCTTCAGCCACAGCGCTTCGAGGACGAGGAGAAAGCTGGCCAGCCCGATCGAGAACGCCGGGAAGATGAAGTGGAACGAGATGGTGAAGCCGAACTGCGCGCGAGCGAGATCTACGGCGGAGGCGTGGTCAAACATCGGTCCGGTCCTTCCCGGCGCATATAATAATGCGCCGTCAGTGATGCCGCGCGCGGATCGTCGCACGCAACCGTACCGAAGCCTCGTCGGCAGGAACGGCTATCCCGGCGCGGGACCCGCTGGACACGACGCCGCTCCCCTAGGAAACAGCCTATCGAAAGATGCCCACCCACGACGATGCTGTATGACCGACTCCCGCACAAAGGACCAGCCATGATCGTACGCTCCGCTGTCTTTGCCGCCCTGCTCGCGACCGTATCCGTTGCTGCCCCGGCTGCTGCTGCCGATCTGCGCGACTTGTGCCCCGACCGCCCCGGCCGCCTGACCCCGGCGTGCATCGTCGACGCCGGGCATCTCCAGGTCGAGACCGGCGCGGTCGACTTCATCCACGACGCGACGGCGAGCGACATTACCGACACGCTGACGATCGCGTCGACGATGCTGCGCTACGGCCTTACCGACCACCTCGAGGCGGTCGCCCAGTGGAGCCCGTACGTCAGCGTCCGCGACCGGATGCGCGGCGGCGGTGTAACGACCGACCGCGGCGTCGGCGACGTGCTGCTCGGGCTGAAGCAGTCGCTGCTCAACCCCGACGGCAAGGGCGTATCGATCGCGCTCGCGCCCTTCGTCACCATCCCAACCGCGAAGTCGGCGATCGGCGCGGGGTCGTCGACGCAGGGACTCGTCGTCGCAGTCAACATCGCCCTGCCCGCCGATTTTTCGCTCGGCCTGTCCCCCGAAGTCGACCGCCTGCCCAACAGCGGCGACCGCGGCCACCATGCGAGCTACACGATGATCGGTGGGCTGAGCCGCGCTTTCGGCGCCGTCACCCCCGGGGTCGAACTCGGCGTCACGCAGGACGATGACCCGACCGGGCGGACGACCAAGGCGACCGCCGACTTCTTCGCCGCATGGATCCCGAAGTCGATGCCGTCGGTTCAGTTCGATGTCGCCACCTATGTCGGGCTCAACCGCGACACCCCCGACGTCGAAGCATATATCGGCGTGTCGAAGCGCTTCTGACCCTTGAATTTCCGGTAAAAGGTCAGTATCGTTGACCTATTCACTTGGGGAAGTTGATCATGGTAGCCGGCCTTCCGCCCGTATCGCTCGACGACAAGTACCGTTTCACCGACGGGCGCGTCTTCATGTCAGGCACGCAGGCGCTGGTCCGCCTGCCGCTCGTCCAGCGCGCGCGCGACAAGGCCGCAGGGCTGAACACCGGCGGCTTTATCTCAGGGTATCGCGGCTCGCCGCTCGGTGGCTACGACCAGGAATTGTGGCGCGCGAAAAAGCTCCTCGCCGCCGAGAACATCGTCTTCGTCCCCGGCATCAACGAAGAGCTCGGCGCGACCGCGGTGTGGGGCAGCCAGCACGTCGGAATGCGCCCCGGCGCGACGGTCGATGGCGTGTTCGGCATCTGGTACGGCAAGGGCCCCGGGCTCGACCGCGCGATGGACGTCATCAAGCACGCCAACGCTGCCGGGACCACCCCGCATGGCGGCGTACTCGCGATCGTCGGCGACGACCATGGCGCCAAGTCGAGCACCCTGCCCCACCAGTCCGACCATAATTTCCAGGCAGCCTTCGTCCCCTTCCTGTCGCCCGCGAGCGTCCACGAATTCGTCGAATACGGCCTGCTCGGCATCGCCATGTCGCGTTTCGCCGGGACATGGGTCGGGTTCAAGGCGACCGCCGACACCGTCGAGACCTCTGCCACGATCGACCTCGCCAGTGAGCAGCGCCAGATCATCCTGCCGCCGTTCGACTTCCCCGAGGGCGGCATCCACATCCGCGGCGGCGACATCTGGCGCGAGGAGGACACCCGCCTCCAGCGCTACAAGGGGTTCGCCGCAATGGCCTTCGCCAAGGTGAACGGCATCGACCGCGTCGTCTGGGAGACACCCAATCCGCGCTTCGGCATCGTCACCACCGGCAAGGCCTTCGCCGACACGATGGAGGCGCTGAGCGAACTCGGCATCGACGCGCGCATCGCGAGCCAGATCGGCCTGCGCGTCTACAAGGTCGGGATGCCGTGGCCGTTGGAGCCCGACGGCATCCGCGCCTTCGCCGAGGGACTCGAGGAGGTCTTGGTCATCGAGGAAAAGCGCGAGTTCATCGAGCATCAGCTCCGCTGGCAGCTCTACAACTGGCGCGAGGCGGTCCGCCCGCGCGTCGTCGGCAAGCACGACGAGAATGGCGACTGGCTGCTGTCCCCCGACAACGAATTGACCCCCGGCACGATCGCCCACGTCATCGCCGCGCGCATCCAGCGCTACTACGACACCGATGCAATCCGCGGGCGGCTGGCGTTCTTCGACGACCAGGACCGCAAGGCGAGCGCGTACGAGGTCCCGATCAAGCGCACCCCGTATTTCTGCTCGGGCTGCCCGCACAACACCTCGACCAAGGCTCCCGATGGCGCGCGGACGCTTGCCGGCATCGGCTGCCATATCATGGCGCTGTGGATGGACCGCGCCGAGACCTTCACTCAGATGGGCGGCGAGGGCGTGACGTGGGTCGGCGAGGCCCCCTTCACCAGCGAGAAGCACGTCTTCGCCAACCTCGGCGACGGCACCTATTTCCATTCCGGCCTGCTCGCGGTGCGCCAGTCGATCGCAGCCAAGGTCAACATCACCTACAAGATCCTGTTCAACGACGCGGTCGCGATGACCGGCGGCCAGACCCACGACGGCGAGCTCGACGTCCCCTCGATCGCCGCGCAGATGGTCGCCGAACACGCGGTCAAGGTCGTCGTCCTGACCGAAGACCTAACGCGCTATCAAGGGGTTACGCTGCCCACTTCAGTCCGTTTGTTGGACCGTAGCGCACTTCCTGCGATTCAGGATGAGTTCGCCGCGACCCCCGGGTGCACCGTCATCATCTTCGACCAGACCTGCGCCGCCGAGAAGCGCCGCCGCCGCAAGCGCAAGCAGCTCGTCGATCCCGAGCAGCGCGTCTTCATCAACGCCGCGGTCTGCGAAGGCTGCGGCGACTGCTCGGTCCAATCGAACTGCGTCTCGATCGAGCCGGTCGAGACCGAGTTCGGGCGCAAGCGTCGGATCAACCAGTCGAGCTGCAACAAGGACTATAGCTGCCTCAAGGGCTTCTGCCCGTCGTTCGTTACCGTCGAGGGCGCGACGATCAGGAAGGCAAAGGCGACCGGCGACCTCGACCTGTCGGGCGTCCCCGAGCCGCAAATCCCGGCGCCGGGACACGGATACAACATCATGGTCACCGGCATCGGCGGAACCGGTGTGCTAACGGTGTCGGCGTTGCTCGGCACCGCCGGACACCTCGAGGGCCTCGCCGCGACGACCGCCGACATGGCGGGAATGGCGCAGAAGGGCGGCGCGGTCTACTCGGCGGTCCGGCTGGCGGCATCGAACGACGACCTGACCTCGCCCCGGATCATCGCCGGTGGCGCTGACCTCGTGCTGGCGTGCGACGCCGTCGTCGCTGCCGACAAGGCGACGCAGACGCTGATGGTGCCGACCCGGACCGCCGTCGTCGCCAACGGCGACATCGCCCCGACGAGCGACTTCGTCCGCAACCGCGACATCGACTTCCGCTCGCATCTCGTTGAAAAGGCTATTCGCAAGGCGGCGAACCCGAACGCGACGAGCTTCATCGCCGCCGACACGATCGCTACCGCATTGCTCGGCGATGCGATCGGCGCGAACATCCTGCTGATGGGCTATGCGTGGCAGTCGGGGCTGATTCCGCTTAGCCTTGCCAGCATCGACGGCGCAATCGAATTGAACGGCGTCGCGATCCCGTTCAACAAGCGCGCCTTCGCCTTGGGCCGCCTGCTCGCACACTCGCCGCAGACGGTAACGGCGATGGTCGAGGCTGCGCGCGGCCCGGTCGCCGCGCCGCCGTCGACGACACTGCCCGAGTTGATCGAGCGCCGCGTCGCCGACCTCACCGCGTATCAGGACGCCGCCTATGCGAGCAAGTTCAGCGACTTGGTCGCGCGCGTTGCCACGGCTGGCGATGACCGGCTGACCGAGGCGGTGGCGCGCTCGGCGTACAAGCTGCTCGCTTACAAAGACGAGTATGAGGTCGGGCGGTTGTACAGCGACGGGCGCTTCAAGGCCGCGTTCGCCGCGCAGTTTGAGGGCGGCAAGCCCGCGCGGGTCCAGCTTTCACCGCCGATCTTCGCCAAGCTCGACCCCGCGACCGGACGCCCGAAGAAGTACAGCTTCGGCCCGTGGATCTTCTCCGCATTTGGCGTGCTGGCGAAGCTCAAGGGCTTGCGCGGCACCGCGTTCGACCCGTTCAGCTACTCCGAAGAGCGCCGCCACGAGCGCGCTGCGTTCGGCGACTATGCGGCAAAGGTCGACCGCCTCCTTAGGGGACTGACCTCCGACAACCGCGACCTCGCGGTCGAGATCGCCGCCCTCCCCCTCGCGATCCGTGGTTTCGGCCCGGTCAAGGCGGCGGCAGCGGTCAAGGTCGCGGGCGAGGAAGCGGCGCTGTGGGCGAGGTGGCCGGGTGAGGCGATCCGGGCGGCGGCTTGAGCTGGAGCCCCTGTCCTACACCCAATCGTTTCGGCTAAGTTAGCGCCACTCGAGTCGCCACCGGGCGGCGAGATCAGTGTTTCTCATTGATGGTCGCGAGACATATGTCCGGTCGTCCCGGCGAAAGCTGGTATCCAGTTCGCGCCGGGTAGATAGTACGGCGCACTGCGCTTAAAAAAGCACGGCCGCGCTTCGCAATATTGTTTCGATACTTCGGCAACTGACGCACGATTCAAGATGCGTTTAGTGTCACCTCTGTTACCTTAGCGACAAATCCGGGCCGCTCAGCCGTTCGTAACAAAGCACGCTTTCCCCGCCTCGGTCAGCTTTGCGCACGCCGCCTTCGCTGCGTCGCGGGTCGTATAAGGCCCCATCTGCAGCTTCACCACCGGGCCATCGGTCGCAAAGATCGGCTTAGCCGGAGCCGCGGTTTCCTTCACCCCCACCCACGCATTGTCGGCGAGCTTGCGCGCCGAGAACGCCCCGAGCTGGACCCGCCAGCCGTCAGGCTTGTGCGTCACCGGCTTGGCGATCGTCTCGAACGGCTTGAGCGCTGCGGTCTGAACTGGCTTAGCCGGTGTCACCGCTTTGGCCGGAGGCGCCGCACCCACCTTGGCAGGAGCCGCGAGCGGATCGACAGACGCCGTCCGCGCGGGAGCGAGGGCAACCGGCTTCGACGCGGGCACGTCGGTCGTCGCGATCGCGGGCGCGGCGGGCACCGTCGCTGGGAGCGACCGGACCGCCGACGCGACCTGCCCGAATGGCGGGCTGGTCGGAGGCTTCGCCGCAGCGTCGGCGCGCGCCGCCGCATCTGCTTGTGCCGGGGTCGGTTGCGGGATCGGCCTGGCGGCAACGACTTCCGGCGGGGTCGTCCGAACCGTTGGCGGCGGCATCGTCGTCCGCGTCACGGTCGTCGTGGTCCGCGAGGTGTCGGCCGGTGTGGGTCTCGGCACGGCGGACATCGGCACAGCCGACGCCGTCGCCGTGCTCGCAATTGCAGCGGGGCGCGGCGGGGTGACGACCGGCGTGCCCCCCTGTGCGGCCAGTTGTGCGGGCGGCTGGGCGGGGCCGGTCGAGGCGCGCATCGCCGCGATCTCGGCGGCAGTCGGCGGGGTCCGGATCGGCGCGATCATCTTCGGTCCGGTCGCCGCGGCCAGCGCGGGTGGCACGCCGGCCCCGGCGGCGAGGCTCGCGGCAACCGCTTCGCCTGCGGTGCGGTCCGCCGGCGACAGTCCCGGTGTGATACTGCCGAGCGCGGTCACAGCCTGCGGCAGGCCGCTCGCCTGCGCCCGCAACAGATACGCGTAACCCAATGATTGCGAACGCGGCAGTCCGTCGCCGTTGAACGCGGCGATGCCGAGGACATATTGCGCGCGTGCCTCGCCGCGGTCGGCAGCCGTCTTCAACCACTTGATGCTCTCGGGCTTCTCACCCGCCTGAAACAGCGCAATCCCGAGATTGGCCTGCGCCGGGAGATGACCCTTCGACGCCGCCCTGCGATACCAGTCGCGCGCCACGGCAGCATCCATCGGCACCCCGCGACCGAGCTTATACGCCTGACCGATGTTGAACATCGCGTCGGAATCGCCAGCGTTGGCAAAGGGTTGCCACATCGCGACCGCCCCCGGATAGTCCCCGCCGCGCCATAGCTCGACCCCTTGCTTGATGCTCGGCGCGGGAGCCGCGGCGGGCGCGGCAGCAGCAGGTACCGGCGTCGGCACACGCTTCGCCGCGACCAGCAGCAGCGCGGCACTCGCCAGAGCAACCTTTACAGCGTCCATGCGATCTCGCCTCCTTTGACCGTCATCGTCACCCGGCCCTGAACCGGCAGGCCGTCGAACGGGGTATTGCCAGCCGCTGCCGCCATCGCCTGGGCGTCGATCCGCCACGGCGCCCCGGGATCGAAGACGATCAGGTCGGCCGGGGCACCCGCCTCGAGCCGCCCGCCGGGGAGCCCGAACAGCGCCGCCGGGGTGCTCGTCATCGTCGCCAGCAGCGCCGGCCACGACATATCATGGTCGCGGACCAGCGTCCCGGCGAGCGCGAGCAGCGTCTCCGCCCCGACCATTCCGGGGGCGGCATCGGCGAACGGCAGGCGCTTGTCCTCCTGCGTCCGCGGGTCGTGCCCGCTGGCAACGACGTCGATCGTGCCGTCGGCAATCCCGGCGAGGACCGCGCGCCGGTCGTCGTCATGGCGCAGCGGAGGCGACAGGCGGGCGAAGCTGCGGTAGCCGCTAACCGACTGTTCGCCCAACAGGAAGTGCCCCGGCGTCACACCGCACGTCACCCGCGTCCCGGCGGCCTTGGCGGCACGGACGAGGTCGATGCTCTCGGCGGTGGTGACCTGCCGGATATGGAGACGCGCCCCGGTCGCCGCCGCCAGCCGCAGATCGCGGGCGACCGCGATCGCCTCGGCGAAGGCGGGGGCGGCAGGAAGGCCGAGCCGGGTGGCGAACTCGCCCGCGGTCGCCACCGCGCCGACGGTCAGCGCGGCATTCTCGGCATGGGTGACGACGACGAGGTCGAAGCCGCTGGCGTACTGGAGCAGCCGGAGCATGACCCCGGCGTCGGCGATCGCCCCGCGCCCAGTCGCTACGCCGACCGCTCCGGCTTCCTGGCACAGCCCGATCTCAGCAAGCTCGACCCCCGCCAGCCCCTGCGTCGCTGCTGCAAGCGGGTGGACCCAGACATGCGGCTTGCCGATCCGCTGGGCGAACTCGATCAGCGCCGGGTCGTCGAGCGGGGGCGACCGGTCGGGCATCAGGACAACGCGGGTGATGCCTCCCGCTAGGCAAGCTGGCGCGTCGGCAGCAAAGACTCCGGCATCGATCAGCCCCGGAGCGACGATCCGCCCTCCACAGTCGATGACGCGGGTGTCGGCGGGATACGAGCCGTCGATCGACTCGATCACCCGGTCGCGAACCACGACCGAGCCGATGGCATCGCGCCCGCTCGCCGGGTCGACGACCCTGGCGTTAGTGAAGGCGATCACCATCCCGGCACGCCCCGCGACCGCCGCGTCAGCACGTCGAGGCACGCCATCCGGACCGCGACGCCCATCTCGACCTGCTCGCTGATCGCCGAGCGGGCAATGTCGTCGGCGACCGCGGTATCGATCTCGACCCCCCGGTTCATCGGCCCCGGGTGCATCACCAGCACATCGGGCTTGGCCGCCGCCAGCCGCGCCGCGGTCAGGCCGTAGAAGTGGAAATACTCGCGGGTCGAGGGGACATACGCCCCGCTCATCCGCTCGCGCTGGAGGCGGAGCATCATCACGACGTCGGCCCCGTCGAGCCCGGCATCCATGTCGGTAAAGACGTCGACCCCCAGCCGGTCGACGTCGGCCCCGACGAGCGTCGGCGGGGCGACCGCGCGGACCTTCGCCCCAAGGCTGCCGAGGAGCTGGAAGTTCGACCGCGCCACCCGGCTGTGAAGAATGTCGCCGCAGATCGCGACGGTCAGCCCCTCGATCCGCCCCTTGCGCCGCCGGATGGTCAGCGCATCGAGCAGCGCCTGCGTCGGATGCTCGTGACGCCCGTCGCCGGCGTTCAAGACCGGGCAGTCGACCTTCTCGGCGATCAACTGGACCGCCCCCGACTCGCCGTGGCGGATGACGATGATGTCAGGATGCATCGCGTTGAGGGTCAGCGCGGTGTCGAGCAGCGTCTCGCCCTTCTTCACCGACGACGCCGCGACCGTCATGTTGACGACGTCGGCCCCGAGCCGCTTGCCGGCGATCTCGAAGCTCAGCAGCGTCCGGGTCGAGTTCTCGAAGAAGGCGTTGATCAGCGTCAGCCCCGCCAGCCGGTCGTCGCGCTTGCGCAGGCCGCGGTTGACCTCAATCCACCCTTCCGCCTCGTCGAGCAGCCAGGTGATCTCCCACGGCTTCAACTCGGCGATGCCGAGCAAATGGCGATGCGGAAACGGGTGGACTCCTTCGGGCAGCAGGCTCGGCAGGGGCGGTGGCGTCATCGCGCTCGGTCTAGACGCTGCGGCGGCATTCGGGAAGGGCGGGCGAGCGCAGCGACAGCACGGCTCAACCGAGCAGCGTTCCAGCCATCAGCCCGTCGATCGCCCCCTGGAGGATATACGCCGCCGCCAGCTTGTCGATCATCGCGTGCCTCTTCGCCCGGCTGAGGTCGGCGTCGATCAGCGCGCGCTCGACCGCCTGCGTCGACCAGCGCTCGTCCCACAGCAGGATCGGACGCTCGAGCGGCTTCTCGATCGACTTGGCGAACTGGCGGACCGACTGCGTCCGCGGCGAGTCGCTCCCGTCCATGCTCAGCGGCAGGCCGACGATCAGGCCGACGATCCGCTCCTTCTCGAGCAGCTGCTTGAGGATCACGAGGTCGAGGGTGAATTTTGTCCGCTGGATCGTGACGAGCGCCGTGGCGAAACTCCACCCCGCATCGCACGTCGCGATGCCGATCGTCCGCGTGCCGACGTCGAACCCGGCAAGTCGTCCACCGTGTGGCAACGCCGCCTTGAACCCGCCCGGATCGACGATCATCCGGCGCTGAACGCGTCGGCGCGGCGCTCGACATCGGCGCGAGTATTCGCCCAGAACAGCATGTAATCATAGACGTGATAATTGTTACCGGGGAGGACGTAGGTGCCGAACCCGGCCGGCGGCGCGCCGATGTCGAGCACGCCCGACGGCAGGCACCGCGCGCCGACCCCGCCGGCGACGATTGCCGCCGAGCCGAGGTCCGATGCCGGGACCAGCGAGCCGATGTTGCGCGCCGCCGGGATCGCAGCGGCACCGCCGACCCCGGTCAGCGGGTTGGTGCAGACGATGCGGGTTCGCTTGTGCGCTGCTCCGGTAAGCCCAAGACGGGCATCGAACGCGCCCCGGATCGCGGCATAGTCGAGCGGCTCGGCGAAGCTCTGCCAGCTCAGCAAGCACCCGGTCGCGGTGTCGCTCGTGCATGCCGGGAGGACGGCTGGCAGGTCGGACTCGACCGACACCGGCCAGCCGACGACGTAGGCGGCGACGATCCGCTTGGCGATCGGCTTGCCCGCTACCCGGTCGTGGAGCAGCCGCAGCAGGTGGAGCGACCCCTGGCTGTGCCCGGCGAGAACGATCGGCGCATCGGCCGGCACCGCCGCGGCGAAGGCATCGAAGGCGCGCAGCACGTCGCCATAGGCGAGGTCGAGGGCGCGGGCGGCGTCGGGCTTGGTCGTCAGGAACGCGCCGAAGCTCGCCTGGCGGTACTTCGGCGCCCAGATCGCGCCGACCCCGTTGAACACCGTCGCCTGGCTGCGGAGGAAGAGGTTGGCGCGGGCGTTGGTCGACGGGTCGTCGAACGGCATCGTCCAGCGGTCGTTGCCGAGGTAGACCGTCGGCATGACGAAGAAGACGACGACGCGCGGCTTCGGGGCGGCGGTGTAGCCGGCGGGGGTCCAGCGCGCCGGGTCGGACCTGAGCGCCGGGTTGGCGTACCACGCGTCGGGCCGCGCATAGTCCGGCCCCGCGGCACGCGGGCTGGCGTCGTAGGTCACCGACGGCACGGTCGCGGCGGCGATCAACGCCTGCCCGAACAGGCGGTAGGCGACCGCCGCGCCGACGACGACGACGATGATGACGGCGATGATCCACAGGAAGCGGCGTGCGAGCATGGCTTGGCCTCTCCGGCGGGGGGACTCTCGGCGCGGGCCATAGCACGACCGCGGCAATCCGAGATATGGCGGCGGCAACAGATACGGCGGCGGCACGTTATGCCGCGGCAACGAAGGAGCGCGGGCATGCGGCTGGACGACGAACGCGAGAGCGACAATGTCGAGGACGACCGCGGCGGGGGCAGCGGCGGCGGCGGGTTCGGTTTCGGCGGTGGCGGTGGCGGCGGCGGCTTCGGCGGCGGGCTCGTCCCTATGCTTTTCGGCTTCGTTCTCAGCCGCTTCGGCTGCGGCGGGGTCGTCGTCCTCGGCATCATCCTGCTGATCTTCGGCGGCCTCGGCAACGTCGGCTCGATGCTCGGCGGGCTCGGCGGCGGCGGTGGCAGTGCCCCGACCCAGCAGATCGGCCAGCCGCAGGACAGCGTCGCCGACCCCGCCGTAGCCGCCGGTCCCGCCGCCGCTCCCGGCCAGGAGGACTCGAGCAAGCGCTTCGTCCGCAAGGTCCTCGCCTCGACCGAGGACACCTGGGCCAAGCTCCTCCCCGAACAGGCCAACGTCCGCTACGTCGACCCCAGACTGGTCCTCTACAACGGCACCCTGCGCAAAGGCAGCGGCTGCGGCGAAGTCTCCTCGGCGTCGGGGCCGTTCTATTGCCCTGCCGACCGCAAGGTCTACCTCGACACCAGCTTCTTCAACGAGCTGTCGAGCCGCTTCGGCGCGCCCGGCGACTTCGCCCAAGCCTATGTCATCGCCCACGAAATCGGCCACCACGTGCAGAACCTGCTCGGCATTTCCGACCAGGCCGAGGCGGCGATGTCGCGCGGCTCGGCCCGCCAGCGCAACGCCGTCTCGGTCCGCCTCGAGCTCCAGGCCGACTGCTTTGCCGGAGTCTGGGCGCACGCCAACCCCGACCTGCTCAGCCCCGGCGACGTCGACGAGGCGCTCAAGGCGGCGACCGCGATCGGCGACGACCGGCTCCAGCAGGCAGCGCAGGGCACCGTCGTCCCCGACAGCTTCACCCACGGCAGCAGCGCCCAGCGCGTCCACTGGCTCCAGCAGGGCCTAAACGACGGCACGATCGCCGGCTGCGACACCTTCAAGGCGGGGGCGGAGTAACCAGTAAACCGGCCGCGAGCCCGACACGGTCATCCCGGCGCAGGCCGGAATGACCGTCGCTTGCCCAATACCCGAAGACGCCCCGCTGGTGCCGCGCGACATAAGCCGCCGCCTCAGCCCCGACGAACAACCCCTTGTAATCGCTCCGCCCGAGCCACCACCCCTGCCCCGGCAGCCGGTCGTTCTGGCGGACCACCAGCACCGCGAGTTCGGGCCGCCCGGCCCCGCGCTCGGCGGCGTCGACGTCCATCAACACCACGCACAACGCCCGCATCTTCGGGCGGCTGAAGCCGAAGCCGAGTGCGCTGAGCACCTCCGAATAGGTCACACTCTCCCCCGCCCGCGCGCTCGCGTGGAGCAGCGCCGCGACGAGCTCGGGGTCGATCAATGCCCGCGCCGCCGCTGCCAGCCGTGGAGCCCAGCGACGATCACCCCGCCGATCGCGACCCCGGCGATCCCGGCGCCGAGCGCTCCAACGAGCCATTCGGCGACGGGACCGGCGGTTGTTCCGACGGCACCCCCCGCCGCCACCGCGAGATGGTGGACGACGTCGGCTGGCCCGGCGACGCCGTATTCGGCGAGACCGTGGAGGATGATCCCGCCGCCGACCCACAGCATCGCCGCCGTGCCGACCGCCGCCAACCCCTTGAGCAGCCCCGGCGTTCCCGCGACCAGCGCGCGTCCGACGACGCGCAGGGGGGCCGCCGCCGCCCCGCGCAGCCGCGCCAGCGCGACCCCGGCGTCGTCGGCCTTCACGATCAGCGCGACCGCGCCATAGACGAGGATGGTGATGCCGACCCCGACGACGGCGAGGACGATCGCGCGGTTCCAGAAGCTTTCGGCGGCGACGGTGCCGAGCGTGATCGCCATGATCTCGGCCGACAGGACGAGGTCGGTGCGGATCGCCCCGGCGACGAGGCTCGCCTCGTCGCGCACTTCCCCGGATGCGCCGTCACCCCCGCCGTCACCCCCGCCGTGATCCGCGCCGGTCGCCCACGCCGCGACCAGCTTCTCGACCCCCTCGACGCACAGATACGCCCCGCCCGCCATCAGCAGCGGCTGGATCGCCCATGGCGCGAGCGCGCTCAGCGCCAGCGAAGCGGGGAGCAAATACAACAGCTTGTTGCGCAGGCTTCCCATCGCGATGCGCCCGACGATCGGCAACTCGCGCGCCGCGGCGAAGCCGACGACATAGGTCGGCGTCACCGCCGCATCGTCGATCACCACCCCCGCCGCCTTGACCGCCGCCTTCGCGGTCATCCCGGCAGTATCGTCGAGCGTCGCCGCCGCCACCTTCGCCAGCGCCGCAACGTCGTCGAGCAAGGCAATCAACCCGGTCGCCATCAGGCGGCCCGGGCGGCGGCTGAGGAGCCTAAGTTCAAAATAAGTTCACACAAAAACACGGTGTTTTTCGCTTCCGTTTTCGGGCGAGGTCGACCCTGCAGACACGCGCCGACCCGCGCACGACGAAGTGCCGCGACGTCGTCGAGCAGCGCGATCGACCCGGCCGCCATCATGCCGCGCCACCCCCCGCCGCGCGTAACTTCGCACACTTCACACGTCCACGCCCGTAAACCGCGTGCGGTAGACGCGGGCATGCTCCGCCGGCGGGCATCGCCGCGCGACCGAATGATCGCGGAAGGTCATGGCGCCCCACCGCTCGCGATAGTTGCAGCCAGCTCACCATCACCGATCCCGTCCTCCCGCATCCAACTCGACCCGCGAAATTACCGCATCGGCGAGGGTGTAGGACAGCGATATCTGCCCGCCGCGATTGACCGGGATGTGATTGACCTGGACGTGATTGACTCGGGCGACCCCCGATCCCATCGTCGACTAGCAAGGAGACCATCCATGCCGATCACCGTCTCACGCGCCGAACCTGCCGCCCGCTGGATCGCCGAACGCCTCGCCGCGAGCGACCGCCCCGACGCGACGGCGTATGTCAGGAAGTGGTCAAGCGCGCGACGGCTACGCGAATCGCTCCACGCTGCCGTCGACGGAGGCGAGCACAGCGACTTGGCAAACTGACATGGACGACTTATTGCTGAAATCGCAGCTCGCTCTAATTCAGCGTCCTGGCCCGTCAGGTTGTGCTAAATAGCCATTTCGAAAAGTGGACTTTGAAACTCTGGCAGCCCCAGATATTCTGCTTCGTGCATATAAGAAGCCGATAGCGGCAGCCCGTTCGGACGAGCGGTCTTCGGACTGCTTGTCAGCAACAGACCGTCTGATTTTCGTGATTTTTCGCTAGAGAAGAATCTAGGAAAGACCTTCGGGCTAACTCCCTCATATTGAACGAAAAAAACAAATTTGTCGGCCTCTTCATCTCGTACTGTAATTGAGTCCTCATGTAATTTAAGCGCAAGACTTTTTGGATAGGGCTCGACAAAGACCACCCTCTTTATCCCTGATGCCACGATATGTCTGGCACAGTTGTGGCATGGGAAAGTCTTACTAAACAGCGTGCCATCTTTAATCGATCCAGTCCCGTGCCTAGCAACTGAAACGATCGCGTCCATCTCCGCATGAACAGATCTAGAGAACTCTATTAAATCTCGAATTCTAGTACTCTTACTGGCCTTGATAACCTCCTCTCGGATGGAACGGGGAAGCCGTGACCCAATCTCATTTGGAATTAGTTTCTCGACAATCTCGCTATAGATTGTGTTTTTCTGCTCATCGTTATGACACTGACCATTTTTCCAATTGAAACACCGCTTATCGTCCGCTGCGCTATCGCTTTCTCCATACAGCCCGCCACCAAATTTAGGAACATCATTACAGCCTGTGGCTAATAGCTTTCCTTCAGAACTATATACTGAAGCACCAACTTGGCGAGACATGCATGCAGAATTGACTGCTGCACCAAACGCCCGGGCCATGCCCGTTTCATCAAATGTTGGCGTATGGATCTTAGTGCTAAAAAGTATCTCCATGTATCTCTTAACTGTATTCTTTAGAGTTACACGATTACTATCAGCATTTCGTACGAAGAAATCAGCAAGATAGGCTGTGTCTCGGACTTTTTGACCATTAGCCTCAACCTCAAATTCGTCACGATCAAATATACTATCGATGCTTGAACTAGATAAGCCTGACGCTAATAAGCGGACTTTGCGAACTCGAGCTGGACAAAATACCGCAATAGCAATCAATCTCTCCTCGAAACATCGTCGAAGAACAGCAATTTCGTCAGGATGTTTAAATGAGTCAAAGATATACGCTACCCGTTGGGTTTGCGGCGAATCAGACAAAACTCTTTGTATGCATCGACGCGCTAATGCATCGTTACCGAACCTCTTGCGTATCTCGTTACCAATATTCTGATACGTATCTATTTTTTGTTCTCTGCTCAGCCCGGATAAGTTCTTATCAGTTGCTACAAAACTAGATCCGATGAAGTCACTTACTTGAATACGAACTACTCTAAAATTGTATTCATTAGTGAGAACTTCAGCAAGTTCGTTAGCTGTTGTTGTCACACCTGAGCCAACATTTCCGATCATCGCAAAAAAAGGTTGTCGCAAATGACCGCGCGGCTAGGTGTGAAACTCGACATTCCCCCTACTCCGCCGCCACGCCGAGCAACCCGCCCTGCGCCCCGTCATCTCCCTCGTTCGCCGCGCTCGCGGTGGCCGCCTGCGCGCCCTTGCGGCGGTCGAACGCGTCCCAGACTTCGTTCCAGTTGCCCTTGGTTGCGGCCTTCGAATATTCGGTGGCACGGGCTTCGAAGAAGTTCGCGTGTTCGACGCCGTTGAGCAGCGGGCTGAGCCACGGCAGGGGGTGTTCGTCGATCATGTAGATCGGCTTCATGCCGAGCTGCTTCAGGCGCCAGTCGGCGGTGAAGCGGACGTACTGCTTGATCTCCTTGGGGGTCATGCCGGTGACCGGGCCCATTTCGAAGGCGAGGTCGATGAACGCGTCCTCGAGGCGGACGGTCCGCATGCAGACGTCGGCGATGTCGTCGCGCAGCTTCGACGTCATCACCCCGGTCTCGGCGCAGAAGGCGTGGAACAGCTTGATGATGCCCTCGCAGTGGAGGCTTTCGTCGCGGACGCTCCACGTCACGATCTGGCCCATGCCCTTCATCTTGTTGAAGCGCGGGAAGTTCATCAGCATGGCGAAGCTGGCGAACAGCTGGAGCCCCTCGGTGAAGCCGCCAAACATCGCCAGCGTGCGCGCGATGTCGCCGTCGTTGTCGACCCCGAAGGTGCCCATGTAATCGTGTTTGTCGCGCATTTCCTTATAGTTGAGGAACGCGCTGTATTCGCTTTCGGGCATGCCGATCGTGTCGAGCAGGTGGCTGTAGGCGGCGATGTGGACCGTCTCCATGTTGCTGAACGCGGTCAGCATCATCTTGACCTCGGTCGGCTTGAACACGCGGCCGTATTTCTCGTGGTAGCAATCCTGCACCTCGACGTCGGCCTGGGTGAAGAAGCGGAAGATCTGGGTGAGCAGGTTGCGCTCGTGCTCGGTCAGCTTCTGCGCCCAGTCGCGGCAATCCTCCCCCAGCGGCACCTCCTCGGGCATCCAGTGGATCTGCTGCTGGCGCTTCCAGAAGTCGAACGCCCATGGGTATTCGAACGGCTTGTAGGTGTTGGAGGACTTGAGCAGGGACATGGGGTGGCTCCGTTCGAATTTCTTAGATCGTCATCTCTATCGTGCCTGTCGGTAAGCAAGGGGGCCAAGTTCGCGCGTCGTGGAATGCGCGAAGTCGGCCCCCTCACCCGCCCGCCGAAGCAACATGCCCCGGCTGGTC
Source organism: Sphingomonadaceae bacterium (assembly GCA_043745075.1). GTDB lineage: Bacteria > Pseudomonadota > Alphaproteobacteria > Sphingomonadales > Sphingomonadaceae > Polymorphobacter_B. The sequence goes on along the minus strand of JAYTTV010000075.1, from coordinate 8,449 downwards.
CCGCTGCCTTCGCCCGAAAGCTCAAGCCGCGGGGGCACCTTACTGACAGGCAAGGCACTCGTCGTAATCGTTCGGCTCCAGCTCGAGCTGGCGCAAATCGGGGGTGTTGTCGGCCTCGACGCCACCGGCGAACCCGGCGCGCTGGATCGACTTCGACCGCAGGTAATACAACGACTTGATGCCCAGCTCCCATGCGCGGAAGTGAAGCATCAGCAGGTCCCACTTCTCGACGTCGGCGGGGATGAACAGGTTGAGCGACTGCGCCTGGTCGATGTACGGGGTGCGGTCACCGGCGAGTTCGAGCAGCCAGCGCTGGTCGATCTCGAACGCGGTCCGGTACACCGCTTTCTCCTCAGGCGTGAGGAAGTCGAGGTGCTGGACCGACCCGCCCTGCTCGAGGATCGAGTTCCACACGTTCTCGCTGTTCTTCGACCTGGCGGTGAGGAGCCTCTCAAGGAACGGGTTCCTGATCGAGAACGACCCCGACAGCGTCTTGTGGGTGTAGATGTTCGCCGGGATCGGCTCGATGCACGCGCTGGTACCGCCGGTGATGATCGAGATCGACGCGGTCGGCGCGATCGCCATCTTGCAGCTGAAGCGCTCCATCACGCCCGCGTCAGCGGCATCGGGGCACGCGCCGCGCTCGTTGGCGAGGTGCATCGACGCTTCATCCACCTGCGCACGAATGTGGCGGAAGATCTTCATGTTCCACGACTTCGCCATCGCGCCTTCGAAGGCGATGCCGCGCGCCTGGAAGAAGCTGTGGAGCCCCATGACGCCAAGGCCGACCGAGCGTTCGCGCTCGGCGGCGTAGCGCGCGCGTTCCATCTCGGGCTCGGCGCGCTCGATGTAATCCGACAGGACGTTGTCGAGGAAGCGCATGACGTCCTCGATGAAGCCCCGGTTGCCCTGCCAGTCGTCCCACATCTCAAGGTTGAGCGACGACAGGCAGCAGACCGCGGTGCGGTCGCGACCGTACTGGTCGACCCCGGTCGGCAAAGTGATCTCGGAGCACAGGTTCGACGTCGACACGCGCAGGCCGACGTCGCGCTGGTGCTTGGGCATCGCGTCGTTCACGTGATCGATGAAGACGATGTACGGCTCACCGGTCGCGAGGCGCGTCTCGACGAGCTTGGTGAACAGGCCGCGCGCGTCAACGGTGGCACGGACGTCGCCGGTCTTCGGGCTGATCAGGTCCCACGATGCGCCAGACTTGACCGCTTCCATGAACTTGTCGGTGACGAGGACGCCGTGATGCAAATTCAACGCCTTGCGGTTGAAGTCGCCGCTGGGTTTGCGGATTTCGAGGAATTCCTCGATCTCGGGGTGGTTGACGTCGAGGTAGACCGCCGCCGATCCGCGCCGCAGCGACCCCTGGCTGATCGCCAGCGTCAGGCTGTCCATAACGCGGACGAAGGGGATGATGCCGCTGGTCTTGCCATTGAGGCCGACCGGCTCGCCGATGCCGCGGACGTGCCCCCAATAGGTGCCGATGCCGCCGCCGCGCGCTGCGAGCCAGACGTTCTCGTTCCACGTGTCGACGATCTTCTCGAGGCTGTCGCCGACCGAGTTCAAATAGCACGAGATCGGCAGGCCGCGCCCGGTGCCACCGTTCGACAGGACCGGGGTCGAGGGCATAAACCACAGCTTCGACATATAATCGTACAACCGCTGGGCATGATCGGCGTTGTCGGCGTAGGCGGCGGCGACGCGGGCGAACAGGTCCTGGTATGATTCACCCGGGAGCAGGTAGCGATCGGTCAGCGTCTCGCGGCCGAAGTCGGTGAGCAGGGCGTCGCGGCTGCGGTCGACGGTGACCGGCCATTTCCACGGCATCACCGTGCTCGACCCGCGCGGCACGGCGGGCGCAGCCTGCTCGGGAGCGGCCTGCTCGGACGCCTGCGCCGCGCGTGCGGACGCATCGGCTACCGGGGGCTCAAGGGTCATCGTCTCGCCGCTGAACGTCATTCTCGTCACTCCACCTGCCGCCCGGCGCACGCAATTCGGGGCTGGCTATTCGCCTCGCACCCTTGTCCACGATCGCGGCGGCTTCGCCAATGTTCTTTTTTCGTTCCCCCGGCGAGAGGCGCGGAAACCGTGTCGCGGATTTTTCCACCACCACCACGGCTTGTGTCCGAACCCCCGGCCACCGGCTACAAATAGTGCCTGAAACGCGCCGAGACACAAGTAGGAATGTGGTGATCAAAGAGTGAATGAGCAAGGTCAACGGCTTGTCCGCGCTGGTTGAAGACCTGCCCGAAACTGCTGCTGCGCGGCTGTACCGCAGGGGGCAAATCGGGGTCTGCCCCCGGCAAGCACCGCTCCGACTCGGGATCACTCGCGGCTGGCATAAACGCCGAATCGGACGCGTGCGGTGACGGCGATTGACGGCGTTGCGGTGGTTGGCTAATTTCCTGACTAACCCGCCGGAGCGACGCCGCCATGACCATCGTCAACGTCCTCGAAGCCAAGACCAACCTGTCGCGCCTGATCGCCGAGGTCGAGGCGGGCGGCGAGGTCATCATCGCGCGCAACAACAAGCCGGTGGTGCGACTGGTGCTGGCGGGAAGCGGGGGCTTGGCCGAGGCGACGCTGGCGTGGCAGCCGGGGCCTGCCATGCCGCGCGTTCCCGGCCGGTTGGCCGAGCCGCAGCCGGTTCGGCGGGTGCCCGGGCGGCTGAAGGGCCTCGTTGCGTGGGACGACCGGTTCAACGATCCGCTGCCCGACGACGAGCTGCGTCTGTGGAACGGAGAGGGCGATTGAGGCTGTTGCTCGATACCCATGCCCTGGTCTGGTGGACAACGCTCGATCCGAAACTGTCACCGCAAGCACGGGGAGCGATCGCCGACCCGGAAAATACGATCATCGTCAGCGCGGTGTCGGCGATGGAGATCGCGACGAAGCATCGGCTCGGCAAGCTGCCCGAAGCCGCCGTGCTGGCGGGGCAATTCGAAGTCGAACTGGCGGCGGAAGGGTTTGTCGAGCTCCCTCTAACCGTCCGCCACGCCCAGTTCGCCGGTAATCTGTTGATCGCCAACAAGGACCCGTTCGACCGGATGCTGATCGCCCAGTCGATCCTCGAAGGGATTCCGCTGGTGTCGAACGAAGCCGGGTTCGACCATCTCGGGGTGAGCCGGGTTTGGTAGGGGCGATGTGGTTGATTAGGGTGGAAAGCGGACCGTCTGCTTCCGAGCGCGATTTTTGGGGTAAGCGGACGAGGGTTAAAGGCCTTCGTCACGTCGCCAAAGCACCCGGTCAGCAAAATACTCGATCATCGGTGGTTGTCGATCAGGACGAAGCTCAAACCAGAACTCGTCATTGTAGAGTGCGTTGAAGCCCGAGGTAGGACCCATGAAGGCGCGGCCACCATCTTTTTCGATCTCGACCAACAACACTTCTCCGCAGACGGGGACGCCGCCAATCGTCATCTTGATGCGACCGTCCCATTCATCAGCCGCTTCGTAACAGACAGTGTAAATTCCTTCCGGCGCGCGGAGCGTCACCGTGAAAGGCTCCTGCGGCGCGTTGATCCTCATATTCCGTCTTTAGCGGGTAGCCGGAACGTCAGCTATCGGGAACGTGAAATAGGGGCGGCTACGGCCATCTCTTGGGCGAAGACGATCGACCGGCCTCTCGGGTCAAATGAGAACCCTGTCTCGGACAACCAACATCCTTCCACGATCCGCCTGACGGACGTCCGTCAGGCGGACTTGAAGATATAGCTCGACCCGACGATCGACCGGATCACCTTCTGCGGCATCGCGGCAAGGGCCGCCGCAATGAACGTATCGCCGCTGCAGTGGCCGGGAATGATATAGTCCGGGTCGATCGCCTGCATCAGCGCCAGCGTCTCCAATGCCTGCTCGCGCGTCTGCGGCGGGACGAGGTGGAAGCCGCCGACGATCGCGTGGACCTTGTCGATCCCCGACACCGCCTGCGCGCGGCGGACCGTATTGATGATGCCGCGGTGGCTGCACGAGCCGATCACGACCAGCCCGCGCCCGGCGACATTATACGCCGTGCCGAGTTCGTGTTCGGCGTCGTCGACGACGAAGGCCTTTTCGCGCTTGGCGGGATCGAGCAGCTCGCGCGCGCAGTTCTGGCCCGGGAGCATGCCGCTCGGCACGCGCGGGTGCTCCAATGAGACGAAGGGGATGCGACCGGTCGTGAAGCCTTGCCCCGCGACGATCCGCGGGTCGCCCGACACGACGAGATCGAGTCCGGCGCGGCGGATCGCCGGGCGGTCGATCGCGCCGAACGACGAGCCGTCGGGGTCGGTCCCGCGAATCCGCGCGCAGAATGCTTCCTCGCCGCCGACGTACAGCGGCGTTCCCCGGCGCACCTTGCCCGTCGCCAGCAAGCCGTCGAGCCCGCCGAAATGGTCGTAGTGGCCGTGGCTCAACACCATCGCGTCGATCGTCTCGGGAGCGATGCCGAGCAAGTCCATGTTGTTGAGCAGCGCGGCCGGGGTGTAGCCGAAATCGATCAATGTGGTCCGCGCCGTGCCCGCGGCGGACGACGCCGCCAGTAGCGAATAGCCCCACTGGCCGGCAAAAGCGGTGTGATAGTCCTTCGCAATCGGCGGCGGCGTGACCTCGATGTCGGGCCGCGAAAGCGCTGCGCCGAAGACGCTGGTCGTGCTGTCGATCAGCACCGTCAGCTTGAGCCGGTCGACCGACGGCACGGCGAGGGCTGGAACCGCGAATAGCGGTGCGACCGGCAGCGCGAGTAAGGCTCCACCGATCGCGAGCAGTGAGCGGCGGTCCAGATTCACGACGTCCTCCAACACCACGAGGCGCGATGCTGCCAGATCGCTGCGCGCAGGGGAAGCGCGACCGCTCATCCGGGTCCGATCGACAACCTCGGCAAGTCACTGCTGCACCCACTGGAACGAAACGCGACCCTGCCCCATATTGCCGTCATGGCCGCCATCCAGATTCGCACCTCGCTCGCCGAACCCGAAAGCAACGGCGCGTTCGTCCCGCATCGCCCGGCGCGGCCCGAGAAGTCGGAAGGCGGCAAGGCGTTCCGGCTCGTCACCGACTACATGCCGGCGGGCGACCAGCCGGCGGCGATTGCCGAGCTCGTGACGCAGGCCAACGCCGGCGACCGCGACCAGGTGCTGCTCGGCGTAACGGGATCGGGCAAGACCTTCACCGCGGCGAAGGTCATCGAGGCCGTCCAGCGCCCGGCCCTCGTCCTTGCCCCGAACAAGATCCTCGCCGCGCAGTTGTACGGCGAATTCAAGAGCTTTTTTCCCGACAACGCGGTCGAGTATTTCGTTAGCTACTACGATTATTACCAGCCCGAGGCGTATGTCCCGCGCTCCGACACGTACATAGAGAAGGAATCCTCGGTGAACGAGGCGATCGACCGGATGCGCCACTCGGCGACCCGCTCGCTCCTCGAACGCGACGACGTCATCATCGTCGCGTCGGTGTCGTGCCTGTACGGCATCGGCTCGGTCGAGACGTACAGCGCGATGACCTTCAGCCTGAAAAAGGGCATGACCGCCGACCGCGGCGAGATCATCCGCAAGCTCGTCGCGCTCCAGTTCAAGCGCAACGACCAGGCGTTCGCCCGCGGCAACTTCCGCGTGCGGGGGGACACGGTCGAGCTGTTCCCGTCGCACTATGAGGACAGTGCGTGGCGCATCGTCTTCTTCGGCGACGAGATCGAGACGATCACCGAATTCGACCCGCTGACCGGGCAAAAGGTCGCCGACCTGATCTCGATCAAGGTCTACGCCAATTCTCACTACGTCACGCCCGGGCCGACGCTCAAGCAGGCGTCGGAGGCGATCAAGCACGAGCTGACCGAGCGCCTCAAGGAGATGCACATCGAGGGCAAATTGCTCGAGGCGCAGCGCTTGGAGCAGCGGACGAACTTCGACCTCGAGATGATCGCCGCGACCGGGTCATGCGCCGGGATCGAGAACTACAGCCGCTTCCTCACCGGCCGTCTCCCCGGCGAGCCGCCGCCGACGCTGTTCGAATACCTCCCCGAAAATGCGCTGCTGTTCGTCGACGAAAGCCACGTCACCGTGCCGCAGATCGGCGGGATGTCGCGCGGCGACCACCGCCGCAAGCTGACCCTCGCCGAATACGGCTTCCGCCTGCCGTCGTGCATCGACAACCGCCCGCTTCGCTTCGAGGAGTGGGAGGCGATGCGCCCGCAGACGGTGTTCGTCTCGGCGACCCCCGGCAAATGGGAGATGGAGGCGACCGGCGGCGTCTTCGTCGAGCAGGTCATCCGCCCGACCGGGTTGATCGACCCGCCGATCGAGATCAAGCCGGTCGAGGACCAGGTCGAGGACTGCATATCCGAGGCGCGCAAGGTCGCCGCCAACGGCTACCGCACCCTCGTCACGACGCTGACCAAGCGGATGGCCGAGGACCTGACCGAGTTCATGCACGAGGCGGGCCTGCGCGTCCGCTACATGCACTCGGACGTCGAGACGCTGGAGCGCATCGAGCTGATCCGCGACCTCCGGCTCGGGGTCTACGACGTGCTCGTCGGCATCAACCTGCTGCGCGAAGGCCTTGATATCCCTGAGTGCGGCCTCGTCGCGATCCTCGATGCCGACAAGGAAGGCTTCCTCCGTTCGGAGACGTCGCTGATCCAGACGATCGGCCGCGCCGCGCGCAACGTCGAGGGCCGCGTCATCCTCTACGCCGACCGGATCACCGGCAGCATGGAGCGCGCGATGGCCGAAACCGACCGCCGCCGGTCACGCCAGGAAAGCTACAACCTCGAACACGGCATCACCCCGACGACGATCAAGCGCAACATATCCGACGTGCTGGCGGACGTCTCGATGCGCGACGGCGTGGTGGTCGACACCGGCGACGACGAAACCCCGAACCTCGTCGGCCACAACCTCAAGGCGTACATCGCCGACCTCGAAAAGCAGATGCAAACCGCCGCCGCCAACCTCGACTTCGAAATCGCCGCCGCGGTGCGCGATCAGATCAGACGGCTGGAAGCGGACGATTTGGGGCTGCCGAGCACGGGGGCGAAGGTTGCCCCGGTCAAGGGGCGTGCTGTGGGGGGCGCGCCGGGGACCAGGACGACGCGGTTTGCCAAGGCGAAGGCGGCAAGGGGGGCGCGGCGGCAGGGGGGGCGGTAGAACGCCCCGCCCGGTCGGGGAATCTAGGTGCTCAAGGCGTCGGCGCTTTATCCGGAGCGGCGGCGGCGGCAGGTGAATCCACGGATGCCCGCAAGAACACCGCCTGTTCGATTTGTTCGAAGGCCTTCTGATACACTGCGGGATCGGTGATCGGCTCTTCGTCAGATTGACCGGCCATATACATCCGGTTTTTTGTCTCGGTCATAACGAAGCTCAGCCGTACGCGCGTCATCTTGGAGCCGCGCTGTTCGATAAAGGCAGATACCACAGGCGTATCCTTCTTCTTCCCCATGCCATGAAACATATTATAAGTCGTCTTCGACTTCGTTGAAGCAGTGGCAGTGATAAGACCAGACGCACGGTCGGCCGACTGTACGCGGTATCCTGAGTCCTGTAGTACGCTGATTACTGACGGATAAACAACATCCATCTTGGCCTCGAAGTCGTGAGATTGCATCTGCTGCAATTCAAGGCCGGATGGTGCTTCAACCTTCTTTGCCGTTGCCGATGACACGCACATCAATCCCATGACTGCAATGCATACCGATAGAAGCCTCATAAGAATCCCCCTGTTACTAAAATGAACTTGACCGGCTTTTGAAGTCGCTGACGACTTTTGCAGAATCAAACTTTATGACCAGTGTCATCGAGCGACTGCTTTGTTCTTCATGATTTTTGCTCTTGCCAAAGCCAAGCCCGCCTCCGCCCCCGACACCCGCGCCGATGCCCCCGACCACCATCCCGATTGAAAAGCTGGAACTGCTCGCAGCACTTACAGTCGCATGCCGATCATAAACCCACACTTCTTGCCCCGACCCGTCAATCGTGGTGATGTTCGGCGCACCGAAAGTTTCGATGACTTCGGTCTGCGTTGTCTTTCCGATATGCAGCGTCAGTTGAACCATCCCGTGCGTCAGCGTGTTCGCGGCGTCTGCCTGTGCTACTGTCGGGACAAGCAGCGCCAGCGTTACTGCGGCGTATCGCATCGTCAAATTTTCCTCCCCGATTTCATTGAGCAAGCGCTCCGGCTAGGCGCGAGACAATGTTTCGTGCGAAGTCTGCAACGCACTCATCAACTGCCTGTCTGTTCCGCTTTTCGGTCGAACGGAGATCGAATTTCACGGTTCTAGTGCAAGTTACTTTGCCCATGCTACTATCACGAGCTAAAATATCAGCGTCGATATTTGCGGTTTTGCTTCCGCCAAATCTTTGCCCTGAGCTGTATTCGTCTATTCGCACGACGACAGGGATCGCGTTAGAACCAGCAATGCCAAATCCCGCCCGCGTCGCTGCCAGCGTAATGGCGTCGTCGATGATCTT
>JAYTTV010000074.1:0-9248 GCA_043745075.1 Sphingomonadaceae bacterium | reverse complement strand
AAGTCGCGCAGCGTCGCGTGGGCGGCGACCGGCGGATCCTGTTCGAGCAGGATGACGCGCGCGCCGGGGCGGATCGTCCGGCGGCCCTCGTCGAGCTCGGTCCGCCCGGCGAGAATCTTGAGCAGGGTCGTCTTGCCCGCGCCGTTGCGTCCGACGAGCGCGAGCCGGTCGCGCTCGCCCACCGCGAGGTCGAGGCCACGCAGCAGCCAGCCGGGTCCCTGGACAAGACCGATGTTTTCGAGCGCGACGACTGGAGCTGCCATGTCCGCGCCTTTAGCCCGGATGTTGCGGTGCGTCATCCCCGATCAGGTCCTGTGCGATGGCGGCGATGACGGGGGCGGATTGCGGCTGTTAATATTCACCCTCTATTCAGTGGCTTCGCGCCATGTATCATGGCATTGTCAACCCGAGGCGCCGCCATGTTACGACCCCTCATCCTCGCGCTTGCGCTGAGTCTCGCCGCCGGCCCTGCTGCTGCGCAGCGCGAGCAGGATAGCGCGTACAAGATGGCGAAGGAGGGCCAGATCATGGAGCTCGGCGCGATCCTCGCGCAGGTCAGCCCCCGTGTCGGCGGTAAATTCATCGGCAGCGAGTTCGATGCGGAACATGTCATGTACCGGTTGCGCTACATGACCGGCGGGGTGGTCAAGAACGTCGATGTCGACGCGCGGACCGGGCGAATTCTGGGAAGGACGTTCTGATGCGGGTTTTGGTCGTCGAGGACGAGCCGACGCTGGCGAAGCAGCTGCGCAACGCGCTCGAAGGCGCGGGATACGCGGTCGATAGCGCGTCGGATGGCGAGGACGGGCAGTATCTCGGCTCGACCGAAAATTACGACGCGGTGATCCTCGATCTCGGCCTGCCCGAGGTCGACGGCCTGACCGTTCTCGACCGCTGGCGCAAGGAGGGCAAGGTGACCCCGGTGCTCGTCCTGACGGCGCGCGACAGCTGGTCGGACAAGGTCGCCGGGCTCGACGCCGGGGCCGACGATTATCTCGCCAAGCCGTTCCAGACCGAGGAACTGATCGCCCGGCTGCGTGCATTGATCCGGCGCGCGAGCGGCAACGCCTCGTCTGAATTGACCGCCGGCGGTGTCCGCCTCGACACGCGCTCGGGCCGGGTCACGCTCGACGGCGAGCCGGTCAAGCTGACCGCGCAGGAGTTCAAGCTGCTCAGCTACCTGATGCACAACAAGGGCAAGATGGTCAGCCGCACCGAGCTGATCGAGCATATCTACGACCAGGATTTCGACCGCGATTCGAACACGATCGAGGTCTTCATCACCCGCATCCGCAAGAAGCTCGGCGCCGACCTGATCTCGACGACGCGCGGTCTTGGGTACAGTCTCGAAGATAGTGCCGCCTGACGCGCGCCGTCGCGGGCCGGCGTCCGAACCGCGACCGCGCAGTGGGGTCTTCGCCCGCGGCTCGCTGACCTTCCGGATGATCGGGCTCGCAGCGGCGTGGATCATCCCGCTGCTGGTGATCGGCGGGTTCGCGCTCGACGAGGTGCTGTCGGGGGCGATCCGGCGCAACTTCGACGAGCAGCTCAATTACGCCGCGACCGCGCTGATCGCGACCGCCGAGATCGGCCCGGGCGGCGAGGCACGATCGAGTCGGGCGCTGTCCGACCAGCGTTTCCTCGAACCCTATTCGGGTCTCTACTGGCAGGTCTCGGTCGCGGGCGAGGAGCCGTTCCGCTCGCGCTCGCTGTGGGACCGCGCGCTGCCGTGGAAGGCGCACGAGGATTGCAGCGCCGGCTGTTTCTACAATAGCGAAGGCTTCAAGGACGAACCCTTGCGCGTCGTCGAGCGCGACGCGCTGCTGCCGGGCGCGAAGACCGTCTTCCATTTCCAGGTCGCGCAGGTGAGCCGCGATCTCGACCTGCAGGTCGCCGCGCTGCGCGATACTTTGTGGTGGTCGCTGTCGTTGCTCGGGTTGGGCCTGCTCATCCTTGCCGCGCTCCAGTCGACCTATGGCCTGTGGCCGCTGCGCAAGGTCAGCCGCGCGATCGCTGCGATCCGTTCGGGCGGCGCGACGCGGGTGCCCGACGTCTTCCCGCCCGAGATCAGTCCGCTGGTGACCGAGATCAACGAATTGCTCGACGACAATGCCAAGCAGGCCGAGGCGGCCAAGCTCCATGCCGGCAACCTCGCGCACGCGCTCAAGACGCCGATGAGTGTCCTGCTCGGTGCGGCGCGCGAGAACGCCCCCGACCTTGCGCAGCTCGTCGCCAGCCAGACCGCGATCATGCAGCGCCACGTCGACCACCAGCTCGCGCGTGCCCGCGCCGCCGGGCGCCGGACCGCGAGCGCGTCGCGTGCCGAACTCTGGCCGTCGCTCGAGGCGCTGGTCCGGACGCTGACGCGCATCCACGCCGCGCGCGGCGTGGTGATCGACCTCGCCGGACAGCGCGACCTCGTCTTCTGCGGCGAGCGGCAGGACCTCGAGGAGATGCTCGGCAATTTGCTCGACAATGCCGCGATCTACGGCGGCGGGCGGGTGTTCGTCACCGCCTCGGGCGAGCCGGGCAAGGTCGTCGTGGTGATCGAGGACGATGGCCCCGGCATCGCCGAAGCCGACCGCGAGGCGCTGTTCGAACGCGGCGCGCGGCTCGACACCGGCAAGCCCGGCACCGGCCTCGGCCTCGCCATCGTCCGCGACGTCGCGGAGATCTATGGCGGGACCGTCGTGCTTGGCGCGAGCGAGGACCTCGGCGGCGTCGCGGTGACGCTCACGCTGCCAGCGGCGGGGTGACCTAGCGCGACGCCGCGACGTGGTGGCGGATGACCTCGTCGATGATGAAGCGCAGGAATTTCTCGCTGAACTCGGGGTCGAGGCGGGCGTCGGCGGCGAGCGACCTCAGGCGAGCGATCTGCGCGGCCTCGCGCGCGGGGTCGGCGGCGGCGAGGCCGGTCGCGGCCTTGTATGCCCCGACCTTCTGGGTGACCTTGAAGCGTTCGGCGAGCATGAAGACCAGCGCTGCGTCGATATTGTCGATGCTCTCGCGATAGGCCTCGAGCGTGTCGTCGGTCATTGGTTTCTCCCGTAACCTACCATCGCGGCGGATCGCCGCCCGGGCAAGGGCGGGCTTGTCACGATGCTGCAGCGCCGTATAGCTGCGCGCATGTCGGCGATGATCCTGTCCCTCCGTCCGCGCCACGGCGCCGGTCCCTCGCTGACGCCGATGCTCGAACTTTGCGGTGCCGACCTTGGCGCGGTCAACCGCGTGATCCTCGACCGGATGCAATCGCCGGTCGCGCTGATCCCCGAACTCGCCGGGCACCTGATCGCCGGCGGCGGCAAGCGGCTCCGGCCGATGCTGACGCTCGCCTGCGCGCGGCTGCTCGAGTATGGCGGGCAGCGCCACCACCGCCTCGCGGCGTCGGTCGAGTTCATCCACACCGCGACCCTGCTCCACGACGACGTCGTCGACGGCTCCGACCTGCGCCGCGGCAAGTCGACCGCGAACACGATCTGGGGCAACCCGGCGAGCGTCCTCGTCGGCGACTTCCTGTTCAGCCGCTCGTTCGAGCTGATGGTCGAGGACGGCTCGCTGCGCGTGCTGCGGATCCTCAGCGGCGCGTCGGCGGTGATCGCCGAGGGCGAGGTCGCGCAGCTCACCGCGCAGCGCAACGTCGACACCAGCGAGGACCGCTACCTCGAGATCATCACCGCCAAGACCGCGGTCCTGTTCGCCGCCGCGTGCCAGATCGCCGCCGTCGTGGCCGAGCGCCCGCCTGCGGTCGAGGCCGCGCTCGAAGCCTATGGCCGCAACCTCGGCATCGCCTTCCAGCTGGTCGACGACGCGATCGACTATGTCTCGGATGCGGCGACGATGGGCAAGGAGGCCGGCGACGACTTCCGCGACGGCAAAGTAACGCTCCCGGTCATCCTCGCCTTCGCCCGCGGGAACGACGCCGAGCGCAAGTTCTGGCGCGACGCGATGCTCGGCCATGCGGCCGGGGACGATGAGCTGGCCCATGCGCGGCAGCTGCTGACGTCGAGCGGAGCGGTCGCCGACACGCTGGCGCGCGCGCAGCATTATGGCGCGCGCGCGGCCGATGCCCTTGCCGGCTTCCCGGCCAACCCGGCGAAGGTGGCGCTGCTCGAGGCGGTCGAGTTCGCCATCGCCCGCGCGTATTAGGTCGCGGCTTGACGCGGCAGGCGCGATACCGCATCGCCGGGGCATGAAAGCGCGGATCCACCAGCGGCCGAAAAGCTCGATGCAGTCGGGCAAGGCGAAGGTCGGCCAATGGCTGCTCGACTATGAGCCCGCCGAGGCGAAACGGCTCGATCCGCTGACCGGCTGGGCCGGGTCGGGCGACACCTCGGCGCAGGTCCGGCTGGCGTTCGACGACCTCGACAGCGCAGTGGCGTATGCGACCGCGAAGGGCATCGACTACGATATCGTCCGCCTCGGCGCGAACACGCTCAAGCTGCAGGCCTACGCCGACAACTTCAGATAGCCGCGACGGCGCCGTCGAGCACCGTCGCGGTCGACGGCGCGGCGCTGACCCGGTTGCGCCCGCCGACCTTGGCCGCATACAGCGCCTGATCGGCCTGGTCGCGGGCGGTCTGCAAGCGGTTGGCGCCGGGCGCGACCTGCGCCGCGCCGACGCTGACCGTGAAGGCGATTTCCCGGCCGTTGAACGGCACCCGCAGCCCTTCGACTCCGTGCCGGATGCGTTCCGCGAGGATGCTGGCTGCCGCGATGTTCGTGTAGGGCAGCAGGATCCCGAATTCCTCCCCGCCGAACCGGCTCACGAGGTCGTTCCGTCGCGCCGACGCCTTGAGATAGGCGGCGAGTGCCACCAGCACCTCATCTCCGCCGCTATGCCCGTAGGTGTCGTTGACCTGTTTGAAGTGATCGGCGTCGATCATCAGCATCGAGATCGGCTCGTTGTACCGCTGGGCGCGGGCGAGTTCGGCGCTGGCGCGCTCGTCGAAGCTCCGCCGGTTGAGCGCCCCGGTCAGCGGATCGATGCTGGCGAGCTCGACGAGTTCGTCCGAATAGGTGCTGATCCGCGCGATCATCGGTCGAAAGATCCCGAACGCCTCGATCAGCAGCGTGGCGAGGACGACGATCAGCAGCAGGTTCTGCAGCAGCTCGAGGTTGTACAACTGCCGCTCGCTCTCGTGGACATGCTCCATGACCACCGCGTTGAGGCCGTCGATCAACGGCTCGCGCGCCGCCGCCGCGAGGGCGACGAGCTCGGCGGGCAGGGCGGGGTCCTGCGGGGTCATCGCCAGCACCCGCCGCGCATGCGCGATATAGGCTTTGACCATCGGGTCGAGGGGGTGCTCGCCGCCGAAGTAGAGCGCCTTGAGGACAGGCGTGTCCGCGGCGGGGACCCGCCGCGCGGGATCGCCGAGGACGAGCGACCGGTGATGCTCCTCGAACTCGCCGACCGCCGCCGCGAGATCGGACTTCGCCTCCGGGATGCCGAGCCGATACTGCGCCGCGAGGCCGGCGATCCGCTGCGACAGCATGCGCTGGCGGCCGCTCATGTTGACCACGGCGGCCGATCCCGCATGCGCGGCGAGCATCCGTTCGACGATGAAGTGCGAGGCGATCGACAGGAAGGCGATGATGCACAGCGCGGCGACGTACGACAGCGTCAGGTGCCGGTTCGAAAGGCCTCGCATGGCACGTCTTCCCTGAACGCTTGCGGGCAAGGGCACCGCTCCGGCCCACCGCCGGTAGCAACGCCCCCGCGAACGGCGTGACGATGGAGCCTGGCTCGCCCGGCGGGCGAGGCAGGAATGGCGCTGATTGTCGTTTCTCCCCGCGCCAGACCTATCGACGCCCGACGGTCCGCGCGAGGAAAAACGCGGTTAGCAAAAAGACACGAAGTGGGGGTGGTTAGGGCGTCGCTCGGTCCTCCGCGATGGTCGGCGTAGAGCCCGCCGTCGCCGCCACCGCGAGGTCGGCGGTGACGTTGGTCACGGTGTAGAAAATGTCGGGGATGACATCGACCGCGAGGAACAGCGGCAGCAGGTCGATCGGCAGGTTCGCCGCGAGCAGCGCCGGGGCATAGGCGGCGAAAAAGGTCGTCTGGTTCGGCAGCCCGGCGATGATCAGCGTGCCGAGGATCGCCAGCCCGCCGACGGTCACGAGCGTCGCCGGCGCGAGATGCGTGCCGTGGAGGTGCGCGGTCGCGAGCGTGACGATGACGATCGAGGCGGGAGCGGCGAGGCGGAACAGCGCGACCGCGAGCGGGAGGACGGCGGCGGGGGCGCTCGCCGAGCCTGCGGTCAGGCGTCCGGCGGCGGCGAGCATCGCGGGGAGGGCGGCGAGCGACGACTGGGTGCTCGCCGCGACCGCCTGCGGCTCGAGCGCCGCCCGGGCGAACGACCCGAGCGACACCCGCCCGCCGACTGCCGCGAGCGCATACATCGCGACGCCGAGGACGACGGTGACCGCGATCTGCGTCCCGACATAGCTCGCGAGCGCCGACCCGGCTCCAAGCCCGAGCCGCGCGCCCAGCGCGAAGCCGAGCGCGGCAACGCCGATCGGCGCGAGCGTCAGCACCCAGCCGACGATGACCAGCACGATCTCGGCCGCCTGCGCGAGCGCGTCGAGGATGGTCCGCGTCCGTTCGGCGGGCAGGCGCGCGGCCGCGACGCCGAACAGCAGCGCGAAGATCGCGAGCGGCGGGATCGTCCCCTCGGCGGCGGCGGCGGCGAGATTGGGCGCGACCAGCCCGAGCAGCGCATCGCCCGACCCGGCGATGTGCCCGGGGACCGGCGTTCCCGCCCCGCGCAGCGCCGCGAGCGACGCCGGATCGGGCGACCATGCCGCGAGCAGCGGCGGCCCGAGCAGCATCGCGACCGCGGCGGAGACGACGAGCAGGACCAGCCCGAGCAGCGCGGCGCGGCGGATCACCGCCCCGCCGCTCGCCGCCGCGATCGCCCGCGCGGTCCCGGTCGCGGTCAGCGTGATGACAAGCGGCAGGACGGTCATCCGCAGCGCATCGAGCCACAGCGTTCCGATCAGGTTCGCCGCCGCCAGTGCATCGGTCGCGGGCCAGCCGCGCGCCACCGTCAGCGCCCCCGCCGCGATCCCGATAATCAGCCCGGCGAGCGTCGCGAGGGTACGGTTCACGCCGCGTGGCGCAGGTTCGCCGGGATCACCTGGGCCGAAAAGCGCTCCATCTCCTCGATCTGCGGGCTCATCTGGAGGAGGAGCAGGTCGAGCCCGGCGGCTTCGAATTCCTCGATCCGCGCCGCGACATGCTCGGGGGTGCCGACGAGGCCGGGGCGGAGGCCACGGTTACTGACCGAATATTCGCGGATCTTGAGCTCGCGTTCGAGCTGGGTGCCCGACAGCCACTGGTCGAAATTGTCGAACCCCGGCGGCGGGGTGTCGCCCATGTCGGTGATGCGGGCGACCTCGGCGTCGGCCTCGCGCGCGCTGTCGCGGACGATCGCATACGCCGCCATGCCGTAGATCATCGGCTTGAGCCCGAGCCGCTCGCGGCGGGCGCGCATGTCGGCGATCTTCTCGGCGATGATCGCGGGCTCGTCGCCGTGCATGACATAGGCGTCGCACTGCCCGGCGATCAGCGCCTTGGCCGCCTCGGACTCGCCGCCGGCGTAGCGGATCGGCTTGGCGACCGGCTTGGGCGCGAGGATCGCGTCCTCGGTCCGGTACATCTTGCCGTCGAAGCTGAAGCGCGGCTCGGTCCACAGCCCGTCGACGACGCGCAGCCACTCCGACGTCCGCGCATAACGGTCGTCATGGGCGTCGAACTGGAGGCCGTACTGGCGCGCCTCCTCGGCCCACCATGACGACACGACGTTGAGGCTCAGCCGCCCGCCGCTGATATTCTGGATGTTCGCCGCCTGCTTGGCGAACAGCGCGGGCTGATGGAAGTTGGGCCGCACCGCGACCATCAGTTCGAGCCGCTTGGTCACCGCCGCGAGCGCCGCCGCGGTCGACCACGCATCGAGCGCAGGGGCGTCGATCCCCTTGATGTCGTTCAAGTTGAGCTCGGCCACCAGCGTCAGGTCATAGCCGATCTGCTCGGCGCGGATGCACAGGTCGCGCGTATACTCCCAGCTCGCCGTCATCCGCTCGTCGGCGACGTTGCGCAGCCAGCCGCCGAACACCGGGGCCCAGAAACCGTAGCGCATGGTCAGCTCCTCTTCGCGGCGATGACGGCTTGGATATAGTCGACCAGCTGCTCGTGCGGGTCGTAGCCGAGGACGTCGAGCGGCTTGGCGACGAAGTTCGACAAGGCATTGATGTCATAGAACTTCGCCACGCCGTCGCGGTCGTCGATCATCACCTCGATGCCGCCGACGTCGAGCCCCGCGGTCCGCGCGATCGCTTCGGCGGCGGCGACCAGCGCGGGGTCGGGGTCGGCCCGCGTCATCCGGATCGCCCCCGGTCCGCGCCCGATCTCGCACGCGTCGGCGGGGCACAGGTCGAAGCTGTCCGCAGGGCTCTCGATGTCGATCGCATACAGGAACTTGCGGTCCAGCGTCTCGATCCGGGTGACGATGCCGGCGCGGGCGGGGACATATTCCTGCACCAGCAGGACGCGGTCGACGCTGTCGGGGTTCGTCTTGTCGGCGATCGACCGGGCCAATTCGTCGGCGCTCTGGTAGCGGACGATCCCCGCGCCCGACCCGCCGATGTTCGCCTTGACGATGAGAGGGAAGCCGATCTCTGCCGCCGCCGCCATCAGGTCGGCCGCCCGGTGGACGACGCGCGTCCGCGGGATGCCGAGCCCGAGGCCGGCGATCAGCGACATCTGCCGCGCCTTCGAGCGGTCGATCGCGATGACGTCGCCGTTGATCACCCGCGCGCCGCACGCTGCCCAATGCGCGAACAGCGCCTCGGCGTAGAAGATGCCGTGCTCGCCCTCGCGCAGGAAGCTCGACATCGCGACGCGGCTGAGGACGACGGGGGACGGGGGCACCGGGTCGCCGGGATCGAAGCGGTGGTCGGACAGGTGCAGCGCCTGATACCGCACCCCCCGCCGGTCGAGCGCGGCGAACAGGGGGACGAACCACGCGGGGTGCTCGTACAGGATGGTGAGGTCAGCGGTCATCGACACCAGATAGCATTCGCGGACCATCTGTCATCAGTTACAGCGCCGCGGCGGCGTTTGAGCCGAGCTCGGGGGTCGGATCGACCTCGGTCACTGGTGCCCTGGAATGGACTCGAACCATCACATCGTTACCAATACCAGCACCTGAAGCTGGCGCGTCTACCAATTCCGCCACCAGGGCACGGTG
>JAYTTV010000073.1:0-9251 GCA_043745075.1 Sphingomonadaceae bacterium | reverse complement strand
TTCGAGCTCGAGCTCCTCCTCGGGCAGGATGCGCGTCTTGTTATCGGGATGCCCGACGAACTGCTCCTCGGTGCCCCAATAGATGTCGCGCTCGGGCTCGAAGACATCGCGGCGGCCGCCGCCGAAGCCGAAGATCGGTCCGCCCATCGACTCGATGGCGATGTTGCCCGCGAGGATGAACAGGTCGGCCCAGCTGATGTTCTGGCCGTACTTCTGCTTGATCGGCCACAGCAGGCGCCGCGCCTTGTCGAGGTTGCCGTTGTCCGGCCAAGAGTTGAGCGGCGCAAAGCGCTGTTGGCCGCTGTTGGCCCCGCCGCGCCCGTCGGCGGTGCGATACGTCCCCGCCGCGTGCCATGCCATGCGGATGAGCAGGCCGCCGTAATTCCCGTAATCCGCCGGCCACCAATCCTGGCTGTCGGTCATCAGCGCGGTCAGGTCGGCCTTGAGGGCCTGATAATCGAGCGCGTTGAAGGCCTTGGCATAATCGAAGTCGTCGCCCATCGGATCGGCCGAGAGACCACCCTGATTGAGCACTTCGAGCGGCAGCGCTTCGGGCCACCAGTCGCGATTCGTTCGACCGAGCAGCGACCGCACCGAAGTCGGGCCCTCGACCGGACAACCACCTGAAATCTCGCCAGTTCTCGCGTCCATCCCACAACTCCCTTTGTGCTTGGAAGGAAGGTAAGCCACTCGCTGTAACAACCAAAATGATTTAACTTTGTCACAAAGCATCGAGAAATCGATCAGTGCTGCGCGACTCGGGCGTCCGGCGTCGAGCCCGGCGTCCCGACTCGACCGCTGCCATCGTCCTTTGTCGGACTGCCCAGCGTGTCGCTGTAACAGCGCGCCGACGCCGCTTCAGTCTTGCGAGAGATACGCTCCGATCAACATCTCGGCGGTCTCGACGAGGGTCGCCGACGGACCCTGCGATCCCGAGGTGTGGCGGCTGCTGCTCGCGCCCTCGATCAACAGCATCAGGCCATCGGCGAGGCCGTCCGGGTTCCTGAGCGCAAGCCGCCGGGTCAGGTCACCGAGCCGCTTGCGCGTCGCCGCCTTGCAGTCGTCGGTGATCGCCCGCGACGGATGCGCCGAGTCGGGGAACTCGACCGCAGCGTTGGTCGCCGCGCAGCCGCGATAGTCGGGCGCGGCGATCTCGTCGGCAAAATCCTCCATGTGCGCCCGCAACTCGGCGAGGGGACTATCGGCATAACGCTCCGCGACCGCCTCCCAGCGCGCGTTGCTGTCCTCGATCTGGCGCTGGAGGCAGACGACGATCAGGTCGTCCTTCGACGCGAAGCTGCGATAGAGCGTCGGCTTGGTAACTCCGGTCTCGTTGACGATCTCGTCGACGCCGACAGCGCGAATCCCGCGCGTATAGAACAGGTTGGTCGCCGTCTCGCACAGGCGGTCGGCCGCCGATCGGCGGGCGATCACCGGTTCCGGATCGGCAGGCGCTTTATGCACGGACATTTTTTCTTTGCCTTCCATCGCGCAGGAACCCCCAACCGGCGCTTGATCTTAATGTAACTGACCGGTACGTAACGTCAAGCACGTACCGGTCAGTCACTCTCGGACCGGGAATTAGCGCAGGGACGATGAACATGGCCTTTCTGGAATTCGACGATAGCGGCGTGGCGACGAACTTTGTTGCCAGCAATATTGCCCCGCCGGTCACGGTATCGGCCTTCTCGCAGCTCGAATGGACCGTCGTCGGTCTTGCCCAGCGCGACCGGCTGTACCCCGTGACGCGCCCGCCGATCGTCGAGAAGCTGCTGACCATGCTCGTCGGCGAAGCCCGCGAACCGAGCCTCGCCAACCCCCGGCTCGAGACGCTGCGCCGGACGGTGCTGGCGATTCGCCGCTGGGGTCGCGGGGTGCCCGGCGACATCGCCGCCGCGTTCGACGCCGCCGGCTTCAACCGCGGGCAGTTCGACCTTCTGATCGACATGCTCAACACCGACCTGATGGAGCGCCGCGCATGAAGATGGCCGCCCAATCGGACTTCGCACGGGCGATCGACGTCGTCCGGCACCGCCACCGACGAACCGCGATCGCGGTTGCCCTCGCCTCGGTCGCGCTGATCGGCCTCGGCGCATCGAAGCTCGTTGCGAGCGATCCCGTGGTCGCCGCCGCCCCGCCGCCGCCCGCCGTGACGGTCGCCCTCCCGGTGACGCGGCAGGTCGAGGAGTGGGACGACTACATCGGGCGTTTCGCGCCGAGCAAGTCGGTCGAGATCCGCCCCCGCGTCTCCGGCGCGCTGACCGGCATCTTCTTCAAGGACGGCGAGATAGTCCGTCAAGGCCAGCTCCTGTTCCGCATCGACCCGCGCCCGTTCGCCGCCGCGCTCGCCGAAGCCCGCGCCAAGGAAGCCAGCGCGTTGTCGTCGGTCCAGTTCGCCAAGAGCGCGCTCGCCCGCGCCACAAGGCTGATCGCCGACGACGCCGTCTCCGCCGAGGAGATCGACACGCTGCGCGCCAACCTCCGCGCCGCCGAGGCCGCCGTCGGGGCGACCCGGGCGCAGGTCACGGCACGCGCGCTCGACGTCGAGTTCACTGAGGTCCGCTCGCCGATCACCGGGCGCATCTCCGACCGCCGCGCCGACATCGGCAATCTCGTCGCGGGCGGCGAGGCGTCGAGCGCGACGCTGCTCACCACCGTCTATGCGCTCGACCCGATCTATTTCAGCTTCGACGGGTCGGAAGCGCTCTACCTCAAGGCGCGCCGCGACGGCGACGCCGCGAAGGACCGTGTCGAAATCCAGTTGCAGGACGAGAGCGGCTATCGCTGGAAAGGCCGCATCGACCTCAGCGACAACCGCCTCGACCCCGGCGCGGGCACGATCCGCGGCCGCGCGATCATCGCCAACCCGGGCTACTTCCTGACCCCCGGCATGTTCGGCAACATGCGCCTCGCGAGCGGCGCGACCCGCGCGGCGCTGCTGATCCCCGACACCGCGATCGGCACCGATCAGGCGCGCAAGGTCGTCCAGATCGTCGGCAAGGACAATATCGTCGCAACCCGCGCGGTCGTCCTCGGGCCGGTCATCGACGGGCTGCGGATCGTCCGCAGCGGGCTCGCACCCGGCGACCGCGTCATCGTCGAGGGGATGCAGAACGCCACCCCCGGCTCGCCGGTAACGCCGCGTACCGCATCGGCGACGACGATCGCCAGCGCCGCGCCGGTCCAGTCCCCCGACTCCGCCGCGCCGATCGCGGCGCAGGCGACCTTCTCCGCGACGCGCTAGCCTCCGGCTGCCAGACCCGATCCCAATGAACTTCTCGCGCTTCTTCATCACCCGGCCGATCTTTGCCGCGGTGCTGGCAATCGTCATCGTCATCGTCGGGCTGGCGGCGTATTTCCGGCTGCCGATCTCGCAATATCCCGACATCGTCCCGCCGACGGTGACGGTGACGGCGAACTATCCGGGGGCGACCGCCGAGGTCGTCGCCGACACCGTCGCCGCGCCGATCGAGCAGGAGATCAACGGCGTCGACAACATGCTCTACCAGTCGTCGCAGTCGACCGGCGACGGGCGGCTGGTCATCACCGTGACCTTCAAGATCGGCACCAACCTCGATGCCGCGCAGGTCCTCGTCCAGAACCGCGTCGCCATCGCCGAGCCGCGCCTGCCCGAGGACGTCCGCCGTCTCGGCATCGTCACGCAGAAGACCTCGCCCGACTTCCTGATGGTCATCAACCTGATCTCGCCCGACAAGTCATTGGATCGCAGCTACGTCTCGAACTACGCACTGACGCAGGTCCGCGACCGGCTGGCGCGCGTCGACGGGGTCGGCGACGTCCGCCTGTTCGGTGCCCGCGATTACGGCATGCGGGTATGGATCAACCCCGGCAAGGCGGCTTCGCTCGACCTCACCGCCGGCGAGATCGTCGCCGCGTTGCGCGCCCAGAACGTCCAGGTCTCGGCGGGCACGCTCGGCCAGCCGCCGTACGACCGCGGCAACGCGTTCCAGCTCAACGTCGAGACGCAGGGCCGCCTGACCGACCCCGCGCAGTTCGCCAACATCGTCATCCGCACCGACGCCAGCGGCCGCCAGACCCGCGTGTCCGACGTCGCCCGGGTCGAGCTCGGCGCGCAGGATTACGGCACTAACACCTACCTCAGCGGGCAGGAGTCGCTGATCATCGCGGTGTTCCAGCGCCCCGGCTCGAACGCGCTCGCCGCCGCCGACGGAATCAACGCCGAATTGAAGACGATGTCGGCGCGCTTCCCCAAGGGCCTCGAATACCGCGTCATCTACAACCCGACGGCGTTCATCAGCCAGTCGATCGACGCGGTGAAGCACACCCTGCTCGAGGCGATCGTCCTCGTCGTCCTCGTCATCCTCGTCTTCCTGCAAAGCTGGCGCGCCGCGATCATCCCGATCATCGCGATCCCGGTGTCGCTGATCGGCAGCTTCACGATGCTGTCGGTGCTCGGCTACAGCCTCAACAACCTGTCGCTGTTCGGGCTGGTGCTCGCGATCGGCATCGTCGTCGACGACGCGATCGTCGTCGTCGAGAATGTCGAGCGCAACCTCGAGCGCGGGCTGTCCCCGCTCGACGCCGCGCGCACCTCGGTGGACGAAGTCTCGGTCGCGCTCGTCGCCATCGTCCTCGTCCTGTGCGCGGTGTTCGTGCCGACGGTGTTCCTGACCGGCATCTCGGGCGAGTTCTGCCGCCAGTTCGCGGTCACGATCACCACTGCCACGGTGATCTCGCTGCTGCTGTCGCTGACCCTGTCGCCCGCGCTCGCGGCGCTGCTGCTGCGCAGCAAGCACGCCGACGCCTCGGGCCTCCACGGCTGGCGGCGGATCGGCCACAACGCCGGGGCCGCGTTCAACCGCGGCTTCGACAAGCTCAGCGACGCTTATGCCGCGATGACCCGCGCGCTTGTCCAGCGCCCGGTGTCGATGTTCGTCGCCTATGCGACGCTGATCGCGCTGACCGTCGGCGCGTTCACCTACACCCCGACCGGCTTCATCCCGGCGCAGGACCAGGGCTATTTCCTGACGATCGTCCAGCTGCCGCCGGGCGCGTCGCTGGCGCGGACCGACGCGGTCCTGCGCAAGGTCGCCGCGCGGATCATCCCGCTCAAGGGCGTCCTCGGCTCGGTCATGCTCGCGGGTTTCGACGGTCCGTCGCAGACCTCGGCACCGAACTCCGCCGCCGCGTACATCCCGCTCAAGTCATTCGAGGAGCGCGCCAAGCTCGGCGTCACTCTCAAGAGCATCATGGCCGAAGCGCAGGCGAAGATCGCCGACATCGACGAGGCGCGGCTGCTCGTCGTGCCGCCGCCACTGATCCAGGGCATCGGCTCGGCGGGCGGCTACCGCATCATGGTCGAGGACCACGGCGGCCACGGCTATGCCGCGCTCGGCAAGGTCTCGTTCGGGCTGATCGGCAAGGCCAACGCGACCAAGGGGCTCGCCCAGGTCTATAGCTTCTTCGACACCGGCACGCCGAGCGTCTTCGCCGACATCAACCGGGCCAAGGCCGACCTGCTCGGCGTCCCCCCGGCGCGGGTGTTCGAGGCGCTCCAGGTCTATCTCGGCTCGGCGTTCGTCAACGATTTCAACCTGCTCGGGCGGACGTATCGCGTCACCGCGCAGGCCGATGCACCGTTCCGCAACACCGTCGCCGACATCGCCAACCTCAAGACCCGCTCGAACTCGGGCGCGATGGTCCCGCTCGGCGCGGTCGCCAACTTCCACGACAAAACCGGGCCGTACCGCGTCACGCGCTACAATCTGTTTCCCGCGGTCGAGGTCGACGGCGACACCGCGCCGGGCTTCTCGTCGGGCCAGTCGCTCGCCGCGATGGAGCATCTCGCCGCGACCACTTTGCCCGCCGATTGCACGACGTCATGGACCGGCATCGCCTTCCAGCAAAAGGCGGCTGGCTCGACCGCCGCGCTCGTCTTCGGCCTCGCGGTGGTGTTCGTCTTCCTCGTCCTCGCGGCGCAGTACGAGAGCCTGACGCTGCCGCTGGCGATCATCCTGATCGTGCCGATGTGCCTGTTGGCGGCGATGGTCGGCGTCAACCTGCGGGGGATGGACAATAACGTCCTGACGCAGATCGGCCTCGTCGTGCTGATCGCGCTGGCCGCGAAGAACGCGATCCTGATCGTCGAGTTCGCCCGGCAGGCGGAGGAGATCGACGGGCTGACCCCAGTCGAGGCCGCCGTCCGTGCCGCCCGCGACCGGCTCCGCCCGATCCTGATGACGTCGTTCGCCTTCATCCTCGGCGCGCTGCCGCTGGTGCTGGCGACCGGAGCCGGAGCCGAATTGCGGCAGGCGCTCGGCACCGCGGTGTTCTTCGGGATGATCGGCGTCACCGGCTTCGGGCTGGTCTTCACCCCGACCTTCTACGTCGTCTGTCGCGCACTCTCGGGATGGCGTCCCAGCCCGCGCGCGACCGAGACCGCCGCGCTCCAGCCGGCCGAATAGGACCATGACGATGCATCGCGCCTTAAGCCTCACCCTCCTGCTCGCGCTCGCCGCGTGCAAGGTCGGCCCGACCTACGTCCACCCGGAGACGATCGCGAGCGCCGCGCCGCCGTTCATCGGCAGCGCCACGCCCGCGGTCTCGAGCGCCGACCAGCCCGACGGCGACTGGTGGCGGCTGTATCAGGACCCGGTGCTCGACGGCCTCGTCGCCGACGCGCTCGCTGCGAACAAGGACATCGCCGTCGCCACCGCCAACCTCGACAAGGCGCGCTCCGCCCTGCGCGCAGTCCGCGGCGACCGCTTCCCGACCGCCAGCCTCGACGTGCAAGGCGGCTACCAGCGCCTCCCCCTCAGCCAGACGTTGCCGGGTACGAGCCACAGCGGCAGCACCGTCGATGGCGGCTTCAGCGTCGCCTACGAGGTCGACCTGTTCGGGCGCATCGCGCGCGGCGTCGAGGCGGCACGCGGCGATGTCGCCGCCGCCGACGCCGACCGTGACGCCGTCCGCGTCGCCATCGTCGCCGAGACCGCGCGCGCCTACGCCGATCTGGGCTCGCTCGCCGAGCGCATCCGCGTCGCGAAGCGCACCGTCGAGCTCGTCGACCAGAGCGTCCAGCTCACCGCCAAGCGCTACGAAGCAGGGCGCGCCACCCGCCTCGACACGTCGCGCGCGGCGACGCTCCGCGATCAGGTCCGTGCCACCGTGCCACCGTTGGAAGCCGAGCGCGAGGCGGCGCTGTTCAGCCTCGCCACGCTGACCGGACGCACCGCGCGCGACCTGCCGCCGACGATCGGCACCAGCGCGGCAGTCCTCCGCCTCGACCGCCCGCTCCCCGTCGGCGACGGCCGCGCCCTGCTCGCGCGCCGCCCCGACGTCCGCGCCGCCGAGCGCCGCCTCGCTGCCCAGACCGCACGCATCGGCGTCGCCACCGCCGACCTCTACCCGACGATCACGCTCGGCGGTTCGGCCGGGTCGACCAGCACCGGGCTCGGCAACGCGCTGACCGGCAGCGCCTTCCGCTTCTTCACCGGCGGGCTGCTGTCGTGGAACTTCCTCAACCAGGAGGCCGCCCGCGCACGCATCGCGGGAGCCCGCGCCGACACTGCGGGTGCGCTCGCGACCTTCGACAAGACCGTGCTGCAGGCCTTGCAGGAGACCGAGACGGCGCTGTCGGCATTCAGCCACGAGATCGACCGGCGGCAGGCGCTCGCCGATGCGCGGACCGAGGCGGCGACCGCGGTCCGAATCGTCCGCGCCCAGCTTCGCGAAGGCCGCGTCGACTCGCTCAGCCTGATCGATACCGAGCGCAACTTCTCCGACACCGAGGCAGCGCTGGCGGCGTCCGACGCCCGCGTCGTGACCGCGCAGGTCGACCTGTTCCGCGCGCTCGGCGGCGGCTGGCAGGACGCGGCGAACGCGCCGGCTGCCCCGACGCGTTCGGGGGCCGGTGCCTAGCGCTCGTGCTCCGGCAACGTCGCCGAAGCCTCTTTCGCCGTGAACAGGTCGTCGAGCCGACGGTGGAGCGTCGCCTCATATTCGGCCTTCGCCTGTGATGAGGGGCGCGACAGCGCGATGTCGTTGAAGATCGCCTGCTTGATCCGCCCGACCGCCTCCTCGTCGAGAACCCCGGCCTTGATCAGTTCGATCGACAGCTGCAGCAGCCCGACAGCGGTCGCCTGCGCGCGCAACCCGACGAAACTCAGCGTGTCGTGAAGCTTCTTGCCTTCTCTATTGTCCATCGCGGTGCACTCCGTTTGGCGACATAGACGCTGTCTGCTTCAACACTCGCTGTCCAGCTGGGTCGCATCTGTCTTACGATATGGACGCGACGGAACCTTCACGCCGCCCGACTGTCGTGTGGGCATACGCAAAGGGAACGGCCATGACCGAGATTTATCCGCCGGCGACACGGCGTTTGTTCCCGATATTCCGGCTGGTGTTCGGCTTTGCCGCCGCGTGCTTCGTCGGCGCGCTCGTCACCGACATCGTCTATGTCGAAGTCCCCGACATGCAATGGTCGAACTTCTCGATGTGGCTGATCACGGTCGGGCTGGTCGTTGCCGCCGTCGCTGCGATCGTCGGCGTCGTCGAACTCGCCGCCACCCGCCCCGTCGGCTGGTTCCGCACCGGCTGGGCGCTGCCGGTCGGCGCCGCCGCAGCGAGCATCGTCTCGGTGTTCAACGCCTTCGTCCACAGCCGCGACGCCTATCAGTCGGTCGTCCCCACCGGGCTGACGCTGTCGATCGTCGCGGTCGTCATCCTGCTGCTCATCCCCGTCTTCGAGCGCGGCGCGCGTCCCGCCGCCCGCCTCGTATGAAAGATCACCGCATGACCGCTCTCCGCCCGCTGCTGATCGGCGCCGGCCTGCTCGCGCTCGCCGCGTGCGGCGACAAGTCGACGATCGACCCCAAGACCCAGATCGGGGCGAACCCGGTCCTGCCCGAGCCGCAGGCGTATCTCCTGCCGCCGATGGACGTGCCCAAGGCGGTCGGCTGGAGCGGCACCCAGACGCCGGTCGTCCCGGCGGGACTCCACATCGAGGCGCTGGCGACCGGGCTGCTCCATCCGCGGACGATCACCGTCCTGCCCAACGGCGATGTCCTGATCGTCGAGACCAACGGCCCCAAGGCCCCGGTCTATCGCCCGAAGGACAAGATCGCCGGGATCATCAAGGCCGGCGGCGGCGCGAGTGCCAAGGGCGGCAACCGGATCACGCTGGTTCGCTATGGCGCTGACGGCAAGCCGACGCTGCGGACGAATTTCCTGTCGGGGCTGCATTCGCCCTACGGCGTTGTCCTCGTCGG
>JAYTTV010000072.1:0-9273 GCA_043745075.1 Sphingomonadaceae bacterium | reverse complement strand
CGACGTCGCCGGAACGGTCGATGCCATCGGGGAGGGTGTCGGCGGCTGGCGGGTCGGCGACCGCGTCATGGCGATGGTGACGCGCGGGTTTGCCGAGTACGCGATCGCGCGTGCCGCGCTGACGGTAAAGCTATCTGACGCCGTCAGTTTCGAGCAGGGCGCGTCCCGCTCAACTACCTGACAGCCGTCCACGCCCTGCGCGACCGCGCGGCTATCCGTCCCGGCGAGACACTGCTGGTGTTCGGTGCAGCAGGGGGCGTCGGGTTGGCTGCGATCGAGGTCGGGCGGGCCCTTGGAGCGCAGGTTATCGCGGTCGGCTCGACGCGCGAGAAGCGCGCGTTCGCCGTTGCCCACGGTGCCGAAGCCGCGATCGATACCATCGTCGATGGCTGGCGCGATAGGCTCAAGGCGGCGCTCGGCGGGCGGCCGCTCGGGGTCGTGCTCGACCCGGTCTGCGGGCCGTTGTTCGAGGCTGCGTTCCGCTCGCTCGGCTGGGGCGGGCGGCATCTGGTTGTCGGCTTTGTCGGCGGCCCGATTCCGGCGCTCCCCGTCAATCTCAGCCTGATGAAAGGTGCGGCGCTGGTCGGCGTCGACGAGCGCCAGTTCATGCAGTTCGAACCAGACCACGCCGCGTCGCACCTCGCCCACCTCGGCGACTGGCTGGCGAGCGGGGAGGTCGTTCCCGCTGTCGGGCGCTGCGTCGACTGGTCGGACCACAAGGCCGCGCTGAGCTTCGCATTTGGCGGCACCGGGCTGGGCAAGCCGGTGCTAAAGTCCGGCCACGCGACACCGCCCACGGAGATCGACCGCCCATGATGCACCCCGGCGACTACCGACCAGCGTCAGGCCGATGCCGGCACCGAGGATGCCGAGCATGAGTTGCACCGAAATCGCAATGACGACGCCAGCGAAAATTGAACCCCACGACAGGCGGGTCAGGGTCTTCCCGAGATAGGGCTCGGTCGGCGCAAGGCCGGTCGTTGCGTGGTCCGCCATAGTATCTCCTGTTGAAATAGAGTGCGTCGTCGCGGTCAGGGCCGCGAGGATTGCTTGATGTCGGACGCATCGGCAGCGCCCGCTTCCTTCTCGGCGGTGCCGCGCTCGCGCGCCGCATCATCGCCGAGAAGCTTGCCGATCGCCTCCTGGACGGAGCCTTTGGCTTCGCGCGTCGCGGCGGCTTTGGCCTTGTCCGTCGAGCGTGTCCGACTGCGTTTCGGCTCGACCGTCATGCTGCAGTCTCCTGCTCTAATCGCTGAACGACGCCTTCGCCATCGAAGCCGCGCGCGCGTGCCCACGCGACGGCGGCGATGCGGCGATTGACGCCGACCTTGGCGTAGATGCGCGCGACGTGATTTCGCACGGTATTGCCCGCGACCTCGAGGGTCCGCGCGATCGTCTTGTCATCAAGGCCACGGCATATCAGCGCCAGAACGTCGCGCTCGCGCGTGGTCAGATCGTCGAGTCCCGGACCGTCGCTAACGAGCTGCGGCGCCCGCAGCCGCGCCAGCTTGTCCATGATCGAGCGGCTGAACCAGCTCGTATCCTTCATCGCTGCCTCGATCGCCTCGACGAGTTCGAGTTCGGTCGCCTTGCGCTGGGTGATATCCTGGAACGCCCACAACACGCAGGCATCGTGGCCGAGCCGTATCGCCTCGGTCGACACGATGCAGTCGATCGTGGCGCCATCCTTGGCGTGAACCCGCGCCTCGTGCCCGCGCAAATCATGTCCGCCATCGATCAACGCCTCGATCGAACGACGGATAGCGTCGCTTTCCCAGAGCCTAATGTCGCCAAGCGGGCGATCGATGATCTCGGTCGGGCTATAGCCCGTCATCTCGGTAAAGCTGGCGTTGACTTCGCACAGCAGATGTCAATCGCGCACGCCGATCGCCACCGCCACGGGGGCGAGCTGGAAGGCGCGCGTGAACCGCTCCTCACTATGCCGTAGCGCGCCCTCCGCCTTCCGGCGTGGCTCGAGGTCGGCGAAGGTAAACAGCATGCAGGGCTCATCGCCCGTATCGATGGGCTGGCCGGCGACGATGACAAGCTTGGTGCCGCCCTCGGCCAGTTTGAGTTCGGCCTCCATCTGCGAAATAGTTCGCCCCTCAGCGAGCCGTTCCTTGGCGAGGTCGCGCTTGTCCGCGTCGCGCAGCACATCGATGTCGTAGACCGTCTTGCACAGCACCTGATCGCGGGGATGCCCGGTCATATCGAGGAAGCCCTGGTTGACCTTCACGAACCGCAGGTGGCTGAGACGACAGATCACGGCCGGCGCAGGGTTCGCGTTGAACGACTGCTCGAAGCGATCTTCCGCCTCGAAGCGCGCCGACACATCCTGGATTACCAGCACGAGACACGCCGGTTCGGCTTCGTCCGCGTCGTTCAGGACGAGACTTCGGACCTGATGCACCCAGCGTGGGGCATCTTCACCCGCGACAGTCACTTCGACGACGACTTCCGAAAAGGCGTCGCCGGCGACCACGCGCTCGATAGGATAGTTATCGGCTTCGACGCGGCGGTTGTTGCGATAGCGCAGCTGGAACCGTGACCGGTATTCGTCGACTGTCGCCCCGAGGTCGGCGATCTTCCTCACGCCGTGCATGGCCAACGCGGCGTCGTTCGCCCAGAGCAGGCTCTGGTCGGGATCGATCAGGATCACGCCCTCGTCCAGACCGGCGATGATCTGGCGCAGGTGGCGAAGATCGGCGGTTTCGCGCAGGGATTTGAACGACGCCTCGGCCATGAGCAAATCAGTCGCGACGACCGTGGACGAACCACGCCAGACCGTAACCGGCAAGCGCCGCTGCGAGCACCCAGATGGCCGGCTCATCCTGCACGGTTCGTGCCGCGACCCTGACGCCGTTTTGCGCGCTTTCGGCGATTCGCTCGCTGGCTGCCTTCAGGCGCTCGCGCGCTTCCTCTGCCAGCTCGGGCGCGCTGTCGATCGCGTCCTCGACGATCGACCTGGCGCGGCCATAGGCATGCTGCGCGCCGCCCGCGACCTGATCGACGACACCGTCGACCTTCCAGTCGCGGCTGTCGACAACGTCACCGACGGCCTTTTCGACCTTGCCACCAACGTAGCGGGCACCGCCCTGAAATTCGTCTTTATTCATCGTCGTTTCCTTTCAGGAATGAACATACTGACCTTGGTCGCGAAAGGACGCCGCAGCCTCCTCCGCCTAAGCCGCCGCGAAGAGTGATCGAGGGGCTTCAGCCTGCCCACGACGCGCACGGATCGCCGACCGTCAGAACAGCTGGCGTTGTGTCACCCTTGCGCTAGGCGCCGGCTGCACGGCCGGGTAGGTGAAATTGGCCGAACAGAAGATCGCTCTAGAAGTACGTTCTGGCGCAATCCGAGCGCTCGGCGGTTACCCCGTCGCCATGGAGACCCGTCGAGATGCAGGTCGCGGAGGGTGACACAGGCTGTCGATGACAGCGCAGTCTTTACCGTGATCATTGACGCCCGCATTATTGGTTTGCCCGGACCGGCTCGCTCATGTGCGGCGGGTTCGGGCGCATCAATCGACTGAACGAATAGCGAGTTCCTAGTGCTTTTGTGGATCCGCTTAGTCAGGAACTACCATTTGAACCCCGACGATATGTTTGGATAGCCGGGCAGCGTCGTCCTCGTTCAATGAATTAGTGTTCGGTGAGGCGGCTTTGACGTGGCCAAGCGACCGGGCAGTAATCCACCAACTGCAGACGTTCCCGTGCATGAATTCGCTGTCTACCCGCGCTTGCCGACGCCGGGTACGAGCATTCCGGTGCTCGCCTGATACGCGGCGTAGTCGCGGCCGAACACGGCGACGAGGTCGCGTTCCTCGTAGCGGATCGCAATCAGGACGTAGACCGACATGCCTGCGGCGAGCAGCGCGTGGCCGAGGCTCATCACTGGGATCGCCCAGAAGCTGATCAGGAACCCCGAATAAAGCGGGTGGCGGACAAGCTTGTAGAATAGCGGCTGGCGGAAACGCGGGTCGGCGGCGCTGACTCCGCGCCAGTGGCGATAAACCTGCATCAACCCGAACAGCTCGAAATGGTTGATCAGGAAGGTGCTGAGCAGGACAATCGCCCAGCCGAGGCCAAACAATGCCCATAATACCCCGGCAGCGGCGGGATTGGTCACCTGCCAGACAGTGCCCGCGATCGGGTGCCACAGCGCGAACAGGACGATCAGGCACAGGCTCGCAGCGAGGACGTAGACGCTGCGTTCGAGTGCCGGGGGCACGACTTTGGTCCATGCCTCCTTGAAGCCGCGGCGTGCCATGACGCTGTGCTGGACGCCGAACAGCGCGATCAAGGCGACGTCGATGACGAGAGCGGGAAGCGGAGCCGATCTCATTCCTTGATCGACGGTGACTGGCAAGGATGGCAGATCGCCAACAAAGCCAATCAGATAGAGGAAGACGGCGAAGAAGATCCCATACGCGACCCCGGCAAAAACCAAGTAGACCGTGCGCGACATTGTCTTCCCCCGAAGTCGATCCCCGGTGGATACTTAGCATGGAAAACACGATTAAGCGCTGGCTATTTGTCGCCGACTTGCGAGCGCTCGAATAGCCAGACGCGGATCGCGCTCGACAGGTTGGTCGTCCGCGCCTCGTCGATCTCGGCGATGACTGCATTGAGCGGGCGGTCCTGCGCCGCCGCGGCAGCGACGAGCGCGGTCCAGAACACGGGCTCGAGGCTGATCGAGGTCCGGTGTCCGGCGATCGCCACCGAGCGCTTGATCAGCCCCGCCGCCACATCAATACATGTGCTGTCCGCCGTTGATCGACAGCGTCGACCCGGTGACGAAGCCGGCGGTGTCGCCGGTCAGGAAGACGACGCCGCGGGCGATCTCGCTCGCCTGGCCGAGCCGCCCGGCTGGGATCTTGGCGACGATCTTCTCGAGGACGTCGGCGGGGACCGCGGCGACCATGTCGGTGTCGATATAGCCCGGTGCGATCGCGTTGACGGTGACGTTGAACTTCGCCCCCTCCTGCGCCAGCGCTTTCGTGAAGCCGTGGATGCCCGACTTGGCGGCGGCGTAATTGACCTGCCCGTACTGCCCGGCCTGCCCGTTGATCGAGCCGATGTTGACGATGCGCCCGAAGCCGCGCTTGCGCATGCCCGGGAACGCCGCCTTCGCCATGTTGAAGCAGCCGCCGAGATTGACGTCGATCACCTCGCGCCACATCTCGTAGGTCATTTTGAGCAGGGTGCCGTCGCGGGTGATCCCGGCGTTGTTGACGATGATGTCGACCTGGCCGTGCTCGGCCTCGATCTTCGCCACCGCGTCGAGGCACGCCTGATGGTCGGCGACGTTCCATTTGATCGACTCGATCCCGGTCCGGGCGGTGAACTCCGCCGCCTTCTTGTCGTCGCCGCCGTAATTGGCGATCACCGTGACCCCGGCTTCCTGCAACGCGAGGCAGATTGCTTCGCCGATACCGCGCGTTCCGCCGGTCACGATTGCTACGCGTGCCATGTTCTCGTCTCTCCCCAGAGGATGGAGTTAACCCTAGGGCGCGGGAACCCACCCGGCAAGTTCGCGGCGGACGATCGCGGTGAGCGCGGCGTTGCCGATCGCGCCGGCATTGAGGCACGGGATATAGGCGAAGTCGGTCCCGCCGGCCTCGAGGAAGGTTGCGCGCCCCTCCATCGCGACTTCCTCGAGGGTTTCGAGGTTGTCGGCGGAGAATCCGGGCGACATCACGACGAGCTTGCGGATCCCCTGCGCCGGCAGCTCGGCGAGGGTGACGTCGGTGTACGGCTTGAGCCATTCGGCGCGGCCGAGGCGCGACTGGAACGACACGCGCAACGGCGTCGCGATCCGCTCGCCCATCAGCCGCGCGGTCTTGCGGCACTGGCAATGATACGGGTCGCCTTTGTCGAGGGTCGAGCGCGGCATCCCGTGGAACGAGGTGAGGAGCAGGTCGGGAGTGAAGTCGAGCCCGGCGACGCCTTCGGTGAACGAGGCGGCGAGAGCATCGAGGAAGATTGGGTCGTCGTGGTACGGCGGCAGCGTCCGCAGCGCCGGCTGCCAGCGCCATTTCATCAGTGTCGCGAACACCTTGTCGTTGACCGTGCCCGTCGTCGCGCTCGAATATTGCGGATACAGCGGGGCGATCAGGATGCGCTCGCACCCCGCGTTCTTGAGCGCCTGCAGCCGGTCGGGGATCGACGGCGACCCGTAGCGCATTGCCCAGTCGACGACCACGCCGTCGCCGAGTTCTGCCGACAGCGCCGCCGCCTGCGCCGTGGTGATGACCCGGAGCGGGGAATCGTTCGCCTCACGGTCCCAAATCTTCGCGTAATTCGCCGCGGTCCGCTTTGGGCGCGTGAGCAGCACGACCCCGCGGAGGAGCGGCTGCCACAGGATCGGCGGCAGTTCGACGACGCGGCGGTCCGACAGGAATTCGGCGAGGTAGCGCCGGACCGGCCCGGTCTCGGGAGAGTCGGGGGTGCCGAGGTTGACCAGCAGGACCCCGATCCGGCCAAAGGCGACCGGCGGGTGATCGGGCGGCAGCGAACTCACGCGAACGGCAGGCTGCGCAGGCGTTGGCCGGTGGCGGCGAAGATCGCGTTGGCGACCGCGGGAGCGATCGGCGGCGTGCCGGGTTCGCCGACTCCGCCCATCGGCGACGCGCTGCCGGGCTCGCCGTTGACGATGACGACCTCGATCGCCGGGGCCTCGGCGAGCATCAGCACGGGGTAGCCGTCGAAATTGGTCTGCTCGACCGCGCCGTCGGCAAAGGTGATCTTGCCCTTGAGCGCCGCGCCGAGACCGTAGGCGATCGCGCCCTCGACCTGCGCGCGCACCCCGTCGGGATTGACCACCGGGCCGCAATCGATCGCCGCCCAGACCCGGGTGACCCGTGGCGCGGCGTCCTTGGTGCATTCGACTTCGGCAACCTGCGCGACGATCGAGCCGAAACTTTCGTGGAGCGCGACCCCGCGCCCGGCGGTGGTTCCCGACGACGCCGACGCGCTCGACGGCTCGACCTGCCCGAGCGGTCCGGCGGCGCGGAGCGCGGCGGTGAGGACGGCGGCGTGGCGCGGCTGGTTCTTGAGCATCGCGAGGCGGAAGGCGCCGGGGTCGCTGCCCGCAGCATGGGCGAGTTCGTCGACGAAGCTCTCGACGAAGAACGCGCTGAAGCTGTGCCCGACCGAGCGCCAAAAGCCGAGCGGCACCGGCGTCAGGACGAGCGCGTGTTCGACGCGGACATGCGCGAGGTCGTACGGCAATGCGACAGCGCCATCGACAGCCTCGGCGCTAGCTTTTGGCGCGCCCGCCATAGCCGGCAGATTGCGTCCGGCAAAGCTCGAGGTCACGTCGGGGACCGCGATCCGGCTGTCCCACGCCGCGATCCGTCCGTTTGCCACCGACCCGCGCATCCGGGCGGCGGCGGCAGGGCGGAAGCGGTCCTGCGCCAGATCCTCGGTGCGGCTGTAGATGAGTTGCACCGGCCGCTTGACTGCGCGAGCGATCAGCGCCGCCTGGACCGACGCATCGGCCTCGGCCTTGCGCCCGAAGCTGCCGCCAATCAGCGTCGGATGGACGATGATATTGGCGTCGTCGACCCCGAGCGCTTTGGCCACGCTCCAAGTCGTGATCGACAGCGACTGCGTCGGGGCCCAGACCTCGACCTGGTCGCCTTCGATCCGCGCAGTTGCGTTCATCGGCTCGAGCGCGGCGTGGGCGAGATAGGGGACGCTATAGTCGGCGGTGATGACGCTGCCCGATGCGAGCGCGCCCGCCGCGTCGCCATCGTCGCGGACCGCCTTCGCCATGCCGGCCAGCGCAAGCCGCGGCGCATCGGACACCCACGGACCGGCGGGCTTGGGCTGCGCAGCGAAAACCGGGACGACCACATCGAGCGCCTGGTTCGCGCCGAACCACGTCGTCGCAACGACCGCGACCCACGTCGGGCCGTGGACGACGTCGATCACGCCCGACATCGCCTTCGCCTTCGCGGCGTCGGCGCTGACCAGCTTGGGGTTGCCCGCCGGGCCAGATCGGACTGCGGCATAGACCATGTTCGGTACGCGCACATCGATGCCGAAGCGCGCGGAGCCGTCGGTCTTCGCCGGGATATCGAGGCGCGGGATGGGCTTACCCATCAGCGCCGACTTGACGCGCAACACCGGCGACGATGGCGCGTCGCTCTGGACGACCTTGCCGGCAATGTCGGCGAAGCGGACACGGTTTGCCTTGTAGATGACGAAGCCGTCGGCGGTGGTGCAGTCGGCGGCATCAGCACCCCATTCGCGCGCGGCGGCACGGCACAGCATCTCGCGCGCCGCGGCTCCAGCCAGCCGCATCGGTTTGGCGAAGCCGCGGACCGAGGTGCTGCCGCCGGTCATCTGGACGTCGAAATGGTCGATCACTCCGCCGAGCCCCCAGCGCGCGAAGCCGCGCAACGCCGACGGCATCCCAGCTGTTGCGTCGAGCGCCATGCCGCGATTGGCGTAGATCGGGTTCAACGGCGCGGGTTCGACCGACACCGTGTTCCAGTCGGCGCCAAGCTCGTCGGCAACGATCTGCGCGAGCGCGCTCGAGACTCCCTGGCCCATTTCGGCCTGCGGGATTGCGACGACGACGCGCCCATCGGTGCCGATCTTGACGAAGCCATTGATCACCGTCTCGTCGGGCGCTGCGGCCCAGTTGAGCACGGCCTTGCGCGGCCAGACGGCATAGCCGACCGCGAGCCCGGCGACCGCGCCGGTGCCGATGAGGAATCCACGCCGCGTCGTCCGCGCCCGCGATTTCGCGGGCGGAAGCACGGGCGGGGCGGACTGCACGTTCATGGTGCGGCGATAGCGTACCGGCGCGCCCTTGTCGAAGGGTCGCGGTGACGCGCAGTCCGCCGCACACCGGACAGCAAAGCGCCCGCCGCTCGGTTCAAGCGACGGGCGCAGGCGGCCCTCCCCAGGGCAACTGATGCCGCGACTTACGCGGCGAACTGGTTCATCGTGTTGTGGCCGCCGCCCGCCTTGAGCGCGGCTTCGCCGGCGAAATATTCCTTGTGATCGTCGCCGATGTCGGACCCGCTCATATTCTGGTGCTTGACGCAGGCGATGCCCTGGCGGATTTCGGCGCGCTGGACATTCTTGACGTACCCCAGCATCCCCTCGCTTCCGAAATACTCTTTGGCGAGGTTGTCGGTCGACAGCGCCGCGGTGTGGTAGGTCGGCAGGGTAATCAGGTGGTGGAAGATGCCCGCACGCTTCGCGGCATCGGCCTGGAAGGTGCGGATGCGCTCATCGGCCTCGATCGCGAGGTCG
>JAYTTV010000071.1:0-9349 GCA_043745075.1 Sphingomonadaceae bacterium | reverse complement strand
GACCCGTTCGAGGCGAGCGTCGCCAACGCCCGTGCCCGGCGGGTCGATGCCGCGATGGCGAGCCTCAATCCGCGCCAGCGCACCGCGATCACGCTGTTCCACGGCGAGGGGGCGAGCATGGCCGAGATCGCGGTCATCCTCGAGACGACGCCCAAGGCGGTCGAGGGATTATTGGCACGGTCGCGTATAGAACTTGCTAGGTTGCTCGAAGGCGACCGACCTGAAACCCGGAACAACCTATGACCGAGCCCACTCCGTTCTTTCACGACCGCGCCGCCGAGATCGTCGCTGCTTATGGCGGCGACACGGCGCGCTGGCCCGACGCCGAGCGCGCGACGGCGCTCGCGGTCATCGCATCCGATACCGCGCTGACGGCGGCGCTGGCCGAGGCGCGCGGGCTCGACGTCGACCTGACCAACTGGGCGCGCCGCCCGGTGCCGTTCGGCGATGCGCGGACGGCGGCGGCGGTGGCGATGCGCCCGGCGCGGTTCGTCATGCGCTGGGCCGCGGGCGGGAGCATCGCGGCATCGCTCGCGGCGGCGATCGTCCTGCTGACACCTTCGCAGATCACCCCGTCGACTGCCGTTCCGCGCACCGCGGCGGTGACGACCTTATCCGACGAGACCGCGTTCGAGCAGGTCTTCACACCCACTCCCGACGAGGAACATCTTCTATGAAGCGCGTGCTTGCCGCCCTGTTAGTGCTCGGAGCGACGGTTCCCGCGATGGCGCAGATGCCGCCGCCGCCGCCGGGTGACGCGATGTCCGATGGTCCCGGCGGACCCGGCGGCCGTCCGATGCGCGGGCCGCACGGGATGCAGCAGATGTTCGCATCGATGAGCCCGGCGGGCCGCGCGACGATGATGGCGGCGTTCAAGAGCACCGGCCCGCGGATGTCGCACGAGGCGACCAAGGCTGCGCGCGACCGGATGCTCGCGGTGCTCGACGCCGACCGGCTCGACCCGGTCGCGTTGAAGCGCGCGATGGACGACGAGCGCGAAGCGTCGAACGGCGCGAAGCTCAAGCAGCAGGGCGCGATGCTGGTCGCGTTCCAGCAGCTCTCGGTCGCCGATCGCCGCGCCTTCGTTGCCGACGCGCGTGCGATGCGGGCCCGGATGGACAGCCGGATGGCCGAGATGCGCAAGCGTGGCGGTGGTCCCGATGGCATGATGCCGCCGCCGCCGATGGAGTAGGCGTCAGGGCCGGTAGCCGGTCTGGCTCTCTATCCGGTTCCAGATTGCAGCGGCGAGCTGCGTCGCGATCGCTCCGAGGTTTCCACCGCCAACCGCGTGACCGTCGATCCTGATGACAGGCAAGACTGGCACAGTCGTCGAGGTGATGAAGGCCTCGGTCGCACCCAGCGCTTCGTCGAGGCTGAAAGGCCGCTCGAGCAGCGGTATCCCCGCGGCAACCGCCGCCTCGATCACCGCCGCGCGCATCACTCCCGGCAGGATGTGCGGCGACTGCGGATGAGTGATGATCGTCCCGCCAGCATCGACGATCCAAGTGTTGGTCGACCCGCCCTCGGTGACGGTGCCGTCGTCGCGCACAAGCCACGCCTCGAACGCGCCTGCGTCGCGCGCCGCCTGCTTCGCCAGCACGTTCGCGAGCAGCCCGGTCGTCTTGATATCGCAGCGGCCCCAGCGTTGGTCCGCGACGCTGATCACCGCGACGCCCTTCGCCTGTTGCGCGACGCGCTGGGCGAAGTCGAACGGGCGGACGGTCATCACCAGCGTCGGCATGCGTGCGCTCGGGAAGCCATGATCGCGCTTCGCCGTCCCGCGCGACACCTGGATATAGAGCAACGCCTCGCTCGCCCGGTTCGCCGCGATCAGCCGACGCGCGACGAGGGACAACGCGGCGTCGGCCATCGGCGCGGCGATGGTCAGCTCGCCGAGGTTCCGCCCCAGCCGTGCGAGGTGGAGCGGCCAGTCGAGCAGCCGCCCGTTCAAGACCGCGCAAACCTCATAGACGCTGTCGGCGAACTGGAGCCCGCGGTCCTCGACCGGGACCGACGCCTCGACGAGCGGGATAATCTGGCCATCGACATAGGCGAGACGCGGCATTTGGCGCTTTCACGGTTGCGGAGAGTTGGGCGTAGACCGCGCTGGACAGGGAGACAATATGGCCGCACCGCAGATTATCTGGTTCCGTAACGACCTTCGCCTCGCCGACCAGGCGGCGGTGCGCGAAGCGGCGGCGGCCGGGCCGGTGATCGCGGTCTATGTCCTCGACGACGAGACGCCGGGGAAGTGGCGCATCGGCGCGGCGCAGCGGTGGTGGCTCCACTACAGCCTCGCCGCACTTGCTGCCGACCTCAAGAAAATGGGCGGCGCGCTGGTACTGCGGCGCGGCCGTCCCGCGGCCGAACTCGCCGCGCTGGCGAAGGCGAGCGGGGCGACCGCGGTCCACGCGCTCCACCATTACGAGCCGTGGGCGGTGACGCAGGAGGCGGCGGTGGCGCAGGCGCTCGACCTGACGCTCCACGATGGCGCGTATCTCACGCCGCCGGGGACGACGCGGTCGGGGAGCGGGGCGCCGTACCGGATTTTCACCCCGTTCTGGAACGCGCTCCAGCACGCGATGCCGCCCGGAGATCCCGAGCCCGCGCCGATGATCCGCTTTGCCGATGTGCCAAAAAGCGACGATCTCGACGAGTGGGAGCTGCTGCCGACGAAGCCCGACTGGGCGGGCGGGTTCGACGTGTGGACCCCCGGCGAGGCGGGGGCGCACGCCGCTCTCGATGCGTTCGCCGACGTCGCCGCCGAGTACGAGCACGGCCGCAACTATCCCGCCAAGCCGCTGACCTCGCGCCTGTCGCCGCACCTCCACCATGGTGAAATCAGTCCGGCGCAGGTCTGGGCGGCGATCAGCGGGCGCGGCGAGGGGCCGGTCAGCTACCGCCGCGAGATCGGCTGGCGCGACTTCGCGATCAACATCGTCCAGCAATTCCCGCGCCTCGGCGACGAGCCCAACCGCCCGCAATTTGGCAAATTTCCGTTCCGCGACGACCCGAAGGGGCTGCGCGCGTGGCAGCGGGGGCAGACCGGATACCCGATCGTCGACGCCGGGATGCGCCAGCTGTGGGCGACCGGGTGGATGCACAACCGCGTCCGGATGATCGTCGCGTCGTTCCTGACCAAGCATCTGCTGATCGACTGGCGGCACGGCGAGCGCTGGTTCTGGGACTGCCTCGTCGACGCCGACTATGGCAACAACAGCCTCGGCTGGCAGTGGATCATGGGGTCGGGGGTCGACTCGTCGCCGTTCAACCGCATCTTCACTCCCGTCGGCCAGAGCGCGAAGTTCGACGACGGCGGAGCATATATCCGCGAGTGGGTGCCCGAGCTGGCGAAGCTGCCCGACGACGCGATCCATGCGCCGTGGGACGCATCGCCGATGGCGCTCAAGGCGGCGGGAGTTGCGCTCGGCAAGACCTATCCGCAGCCGATCGTCGACCATGCCGAGGCGCGGGCGCGGGCGCTCGCGGCATATGCCGAGACCAAGGGATGAGCGACGAGCTCGACCGGTTCGTCGACGCCCAGCGCGACACCTATGCCGGGGCGCTCGCCGAGCTGAAACGCGGGCGCAAGACGAGCCACTGGATGTGGTTCGTTTTTCCGCAGATCGCCGGGCTCGGGCACAGTTCGACGGCGCGATATTATGCGCTTGGCTCGCTCGACGAAGCGCGCGCGTATCTCGCGCATCCGACGGTCGGGCCGCGATTGCACGAGTGCCTTGCGGCGCTCGCCGCCTTGCCGTCGACGACGGCAGAGGCGGTGCTTGGCGGTGTCGACGCGATCAAGCTGCGGTCGTCGCTGACGTTGTTCATCGCGGCGGGCGGCGGAGATGACTTCGCCGCCGCGCTCGCCCGCTGGTACGGCGGGCGGCCCGATGACGTGACGCTTGGACTGCTCGACCCGTGAGGCAATCGCGACTTTGCGGCCCGCGCTGGCGTGGGTAAGAGCCGCGCGATGGAGATGCCGACTTCACGCCGTGGCGCACATCTGGTCGCCGCCGACCGCCGTCTCGCGCTTGGCGGCGGTCTGCTCGGGCGTCTCGCGATGTGCCGGGTCGAGGCGGTGCTGGCGCGGATCGATGCCGGGCTGGTGGCGGGATCGCTCGACGCGACATTGCCCGACGGACGGCGGGTGTTGCTCGGGGGCAGGGCGCCGGGAGCGGCGGCAGCGATCAGCCTGCGCAACTGGATGCCCGTCGTCCGTCTGATGCTGTCGGGGTCGGTTGGGTTCGCGCGCGCGCATTTCGACGGCGACTGGACCTCGCCCGATCCGGTCGCGATCTTCGAACTGTTCGTCGCCAACCGCACGACGCTGGGTAGCGCGGCGCGCGCGAGCGGAGCGACGCGCCTGCTCAACCGGCTGGTTCGCGCGGTCGAGGAGCGGGTTCGCCCGCGCCTGAATATCGAGTTCCACTACGACCTCGGCAACGACTTCTACGCCGCGTGGCTCGACCCCGGCATGACCTATTCGAGCGCGCTGTTCGACGGCACCGACGACCTCGAGGCGGCGCAGACTGCCAAGATCCGCGCGCTCCTCGATGCCATCGGGGTGAGGCCGGGCGACCAGCTTCTCGAGATCGGCTGCGGCTGGGGCAGCCTCGCCGAGATCGCGACGCGCGATTATGGCGCGACCGTCCACGGCATCACGCTATCGGCCGAACAGCTCGCCTACGCCCGCGCGCGGGTGCCGGGCGCGACCTTCGCTCTGACCGATTATCGCGCGGTCACCGGCACCTACGACCATGTCGTCAGCGTCGAGATGTTCGAGGCGGTCGGCGAGCGCCACTGGGCGACCTTCATGGACGTCGTCCGCGCGCGGCTGCGCCCGGGGGGAAGGGCGGGGCTGCAGATCATCACCATCGCCGACGACGTGTTCGAGGCGTATCGCGCGTCGACCGACTTCATCCAGGCGTACATCTTCCCCGGCGGCATGCTGCCGAGCCCGAGCCGCCTGCGCGGCGCTGCAGCTGCGGCGGGCTTCCGGGTGGCCGCCGAACACCGTTTCGGCGGCGACTATGCGCGGACCCTCGCGTGCTGGCGTACACGGTTCAATGCGGCAGCCGCGGCCGGGCGACTTCCCACGGGGTTCGATGATCGCTTTACAACCCTTTGGCAGTATTACCTGATGTATTGCGAGGGCGGGTTTCGCGGGGGCGGCCTCGACGTCGTTCAGACCGTGCTGGCAATTGTCTGAATGCGTACAGACCACGTCCGTAACGAGGCGCGTAGCAACTCCGCATGGAGGATTACCGCTTCTACTTCCTCGACCACGAGGACAAAATCCTCCGCCGGGAAGACGCTGCCTGCGCCGATGACCCGTCGGCAGTCGCGACCGCGACCGAGCGCGACCATGCGCACTCGATCGAGATCTGGGCGGGCAAGCGGATCGTCGCGACGGTCCTGCCGGGGCGGACCCTCAGCAACCGCTAGGACCGCAGCGCCTCGATCGGGCTGAGCTTCGCCGCGCGGGTCGCGGGGTACCAGCCGAAGAAGATGCCGATCGACGCCGATACCGCGAAGGCGACCATTACCGCGCTGAGCGTGACGCTGGTGTCGAAGCCGATCGCCTGGCTCGCCAGCGTCGCTAGCCCCCAGCCGAGCGCGACGCCGATGCCGCAGCCGAGCAGCGACAGCATCAGCGCCTCGAGCAGGAACTGGAGCCGGACCGCGGCTCGGCTCGCCCCGATTGCCATGCGGATGCCGATCTCGCGCGTCCGCTCGGTCACCGACACGAGCATGATGTTCATGATCCCGATCCCGCCGACAACGAGGCTGATCGACCCGATCGCCGCGAGCAGCAGCGAGATCGCTGCCGTCGTCGACGACAGCGTGTCGGTCACCGCGGTCAAATTGTTGACGGTGAAATCGTCGGGCGCGGTCTTGTCGAGATGATGCACCCGCCGCAGCAACGCCGTGATCCGGTCCGACACGTCGGTCAGGTCCTCGGCGGTGTCGACCCCGACCGAGATCGCGCGGATCGAGCGACGGAAGGCGTTGCCCTGCAACTGGCGCAGCGCGGTGGTCAGCGGCACGATGATGACATCGTCGCGGTCGACGCCGCCGAAGCCCTGGCCGCGCCGCGCCATGATGCCGATGACGGTGAAGCTGATCCCCTTGACGCGGACGCTCCGCCCCATCGGGTCGTTGGCGCCGAACAGATTGTCGGCGACCGAGTGGCCGATCAGCGCGACGCGCGCGCCTGCGCGGTCCTCCATGTCGGAAAAGGTCCGCCCGTCGTCGGGCCGCCAGTCCTGCACGGTGAAGTACGACGGGGTCGTGCCGGTGACAGTCGTCGCCCAGTTCGATGCTCCCGCGACCGCCTGCGCCGGAATCTGCGTCGAGGGAGCCGCCGCGACGACGTTCTTGAGCCGCGCGATCTCGTCGCCGTCCTCCAGCCGCAGCGTCGCCCCGGTGCCCGCGCCGCTGTTGAACCCGCCCTGCTTGCTCGACCCGGCGGTGACGATCAGCATGTTCGAGCCGAGCCCCGAGATCGCGTCGGACACCTGCTTCTGCACCCCGCCGCCGATCGCGAGCATCAGGATGACGGCAGCGACGCCGATAATCATGCCGAGCATAGTGAGTGCCGACCGCAACCGGTTGGCAACGAGCGCGGACCACGCCTCGGCAAGCATCGCGTCGATCATATTCCCCTCTCCCACTTGGGGAGAGGGAGGGGCCCGCCGCCCCTTCGGCGGTGGGAGGGTGAGGGTGCCTCACCGCGATCCCTGAGACCATCACCCTTCCACTCGCCAAGCGGCGAGCGGGCCCTTCCCTCTCCCCAACTGGGAGAGGGGAAGTTTGCGGTCCTCATCCCACCACCTCCGGCGCATGCCCGTACAGCGCCGCCTCGGTGGGCGGGCCGTCGTAGAATACCAGCCCGTCCTGAATCCGTACCACCCGGTCGGTCGCCTTCGCCACCTCGGGATCGTGCGTGACGATGACCACCGTTACGCCCTGTTCGCGGTTCAACGACTTGAACAGCCCGAGCACCTCGGTCCCCGTCTTGGTATCGAGCGCTCCGGTCGGTTCGTCCGCCAGCAGCAGCTTGGGGCTGTTCGCCAGTGCCCGCGCGACCGCGACGCGCTGTTGCTGACCGCCCGACAGCTGCGACGGGCGCGAGCGCGGCTTGTCGCCGAGCCCGACCTGCGCAAGCAGCGCCTGCGCCTTCGCCTCGCGGTCGGCCCGGCTGAGGCCGGCGTAGACCAGCGGCAGCGCGACGTTGCCGAGCGCGCTGAGCCGGGGGAGGAGGTTGAAGCTTTGGAAGACGAAGCCGATGCCGCTGTTGCGCATCCGGGCGAGCGCGCGTTCGGACAGCGTCGCGGTGTCGACGCCCTCGAAGCGGTAGACCCCGGTCGTCGGCGAATCGAGGCAGCCGATGATGTTCATCAGCGTCGACTTGCCCGATCCGCTCGGCCCCATGATTGCCATCAGCTCGCCGTCGGCGACGTCCATGCTGACGCCGTGGAGCGCGCGGAACGACCCCGCCTCGCCGACATAGTCCTTGACCACGTCGTGGAGTGAAAGGACGGGGGGCGAGGCGACCGACGCGGGGGTCATTTCTTCTTGGCACTAGCCGGCGGCCCGAGGACGCTGCCCTTCGGCTTGTCCTTGAGCGTGTCGGCGGTGATGATCTTGTCGCCGACCGCGAGCGGCCCGGCGGTGACGATGCTGTTATCGGCGTCGGACGCGCCGATCTTGATCCGCACCGGGTCGGGCGAGCTGCCGTGGAGGACGAACACCGTCAGCCCGTCGCTGAGCGGCTCGCCGGGCTTGCGCTTGGCGGGCTTGTAGTCGGCCGGCTTGTAGCTGAGCGCGGCGTTGGGGATCAGCAGCGCATCCTTGTGATCCGAGACGAGGAACGAGGCGTTCGCGGTCATCCCCGGCAGCAGCGCGCCGTCGGGGTTCGCGACGCCGACGATGACGGTGTAGGTCACGACATTCTGCTGCGTCGTCGGGTTTAGCCGGATCTGGCGGACGGTGCCGGTGAAGTTGCGGTTGCCGTAAGCGTCGACGGTAAAGTTGACCGGCTGGCCGATGCGGACCTTGGCGACGTCGGCTTCGGCGACCGCCGCCTCGATCTGCATCTGCGTCAGATCGCGGGCGATGGTGAACAAGGTCGGCGTGCTGAACGACGCCGCGACGGTCTGGCCGAGGTCGACCTGGCGGCTGATGACGACCCCCGACACCGGCGAGCGGATGATCGTGTAGCCAAGGTTGGTGCGGTCCTGCTTGATCTGCGCCTCGGCCGCCGCGACCTGCGCCGCCGCCGATGCCTCGACCTGCTGCGCGGTCTCATAATCCTGCCGGCTGATGTAGTTCTGCTTGAACA
The DNA here is from genome assembly GCA_043745075.1 of Sphingomonadaceae bacterium. Taxonomy (GTDB): domain Bacteria; phylum Pseudomonadota; class Alphaproteobacteria; order Sphingomonadales; family Sphingomonadaceae; genus Polymorphobacter_B. The sequence goes on along the minus strand of JAYTTV010000071.1, from coordinate 1,002 downwards.
GTTCGGCCGAGCGGCGCGCGTTCGCGGTCTGCAGCGCGAGGCTCGAGCGGATATTGGCGAGGTTGGCCTCGCTCGCCGCCAGCCGCGCGGCATAGACCGACGGGTCGAGCTCGAGGAGCAACTCACCAGCGGTGACGCGCGAATTATAATCGACCATCAGCTTGGCGACGGTGCCCGACACCTGCGTACCGACGCTGACGACGCGGACCGGGTTGATCACGCCATTGGCGGTGATCGCCTCGTTGAGGTCGCCCCTGACGATCGGCTGCGTCGTATAGGCGGCGGCGGGGTCTGGGCGGTGGGTCGCTTTCCAGCCGAACCATGCCGCGGCGGCCAGCCCGAGGACGAGGAGGATGATCCAGCGACGGCGCGTCATCGGCTGCTCCTGTTGGCATCAACTGCCGTGCTGACGTCACCGATCGCGCGCGCCAGCCGCGCCTGCGCGTCGCGGACCCCGAAGTCGGCGCTGACCAGCTGCTGCCGCGCGTTCGCCAGCGCTGATTGCGCGTTGAGCAGGTCGGTAAAGGTGCCGACCCCCGCCTTGAACCGCCCCTGTGCAATGTCGGCGCTCGCGGTCGCGCTCTTGATCAGTTCGCGTGCGGTCGCCAGCACGCTGATCTGGGTGTCGAGCGCGGTCGCCTGGGTGAAGACGTCGAGCCCGGCCTGCTGTCGGGTCTGTTCGAACAACGCCGCCTGCCGGTCGGCCTCGGCGCGCGCGGCGGCGACGCGGTAGGTCCGGTCATCGCCGTTGAAGAACGGGATCGTCACCGTCAGCCCGACGCTGCCGCGGTTGCTGTCGGTCGACGAGTTCGCGTAGCCGAGATTGTCCTGCACGCTCGCCGCGAGCGTCGGCAGGAGGTCCGACCGGGCCGCGCGAATTTGCGCGGTCGCCGCGTCGCGGTTGGCGGCGGCGATGCGGAGGTCGGGGCGCAGCTTCTCGGCGTCGGCGATCAGCACGGTGACGTCGCGGCTGAGCTTGTCGGCTGACGCGAGGACGGGGGC
>JAYTTV010000070.1:0-9405 GCA_043745075.1 Sphingomonadaceae bacterium | reverse complement strand
ACGCGAACGACCCGCGCAACCGGCGGATCAGCGTGACGCTGATGTACAAGGATGGGGCTGCGCCGATCTAGCGCTTCTGCCTCCCCTCCCCTTCAGGGGAGGGACCGGACGTAGCGAGTACGGCGCGCGCTGTGCCCTCATCTCGGACGACTGCCCCGCCCCCGACCCCTCTGAAGGGGAGGCGAGGTTATTCGCGCTGCAGAAACCCGCTCGCGAACAACCCCTGCTGGCGCGCAAGTTCATCCGCGAGCGGCTTGAACACCTTGCGCGGCTCGCCGTTGCCGAATGCCTCGATCATGCCGTTCGGGCAGCGGCGGAAGTCGTCCCAGCCGAGGTGGCTGAGCACCGGGTACAGGCAGATGCCCTCGACCGGCACGCCTGCGATCATCGCCGCGGCGACCTCGTCGGCGACATGGTGGAGCCACGGCGCGCGGCCGGTGCCCTCGGTCCCGGTCTCGGCGATGAACACCTTGCGCTCGGTCCGGGCGTGGGCGAGTTCGATCAGTTCGCGCAGCGGCTTGTTCGACGGATCGCCGAGGTAGACCGTTGGGCCGTGGTCGATCCACTGGTTGTTGAAATAGCAGTTGAGCCCGACGAGATCGAGATATTGCGGGCCGCCGCCGAGTTCGGGAGCGCGCTTGCCGGCGATTAAGTCGACCGCCTCGAACTGCGCGTCCATGTAATCCGCCGCCGCGCGGACATGCTCGGGCGACGGCGACTGCGGCAGGATGTTGATCAGCGGCTCGGCGACCGAGAAGCGCGCGCGGCTGTCGACGTCACGGATCGCCTCGATTGCGGCGATCGTCGAGCGGACGAGGATCGCCTTGAGCTCCCCGCCGCGCCCGCGTGCGAACGGGTTGAGATAGGCGACGTCGCCTGCCCCCCATGAGAAAAAGCTGATCTCGTTGATTGGGATATAGAATGGGACGGTGTCGGTCTCGTCCTTGATGACCTGCGCGACCGCCTTGGCGAACGCGGCGAAGCGCTCGACGAAGCGCGGTGCCCAGATGTCGACGCCGTTCGGCATGCCGTAGTGGAACAGGTCCCAGATCACCTGCGTCCCGGCGTCACGCGCGGCACGGACCTGCGGCAGCAGCGACGAGAAATCGTAATCGCCGCGCCGCCGCTCGATCAGGTGCCAGCGCGCGGCGTCGCGGACGGTGCGGATGCCGTGCGCCGCCATCAGCGCGCAATCCTCGGCGGCGCGGATGTCGTGCTCGGTCGAGGCGATCAGGTCGAGCCGGACCCCGTCGTGACGGCGCTGCGTCGAGGATTCGAAGCCGCCGAGGAAGAAGGACTGGAAAGTGTCGGCCATTTGAACTCCTCCCCTCCCCTTGAGGGGAAGGGTCGGGGGTGGGGCAGTCGTTCGGAAGGCGGCCCGAACGCGCGGCGTACTCCCCCACCCCCAACCTCTCCCCTAAAGGGGAGGGGAGCAGAAGCGTTCCTATTCCGCCGCGACGAACCGCGGTTCGGTTATGACGTTGCTCTTCACCCCATCCAACGGCAGCGCTTCCTGAATCCGGCGGAAGGTCGCGAGCGCCTGCCCCATGACCTGATCCATGTTGTAGTAGCGATACGTCGCCAGCCGCCCGACGAACCAGACGTTCGGCGTCGCCATCGCGAGCTTCTCGTACTTCTTGTACAGTTCGGCATTCTCGGCGCGCGGGATCGGGTAGTATGGATCACCCTCGGCGCTCGGGTATTCGTAAGTAATAGCGGTCTTCGGGTGAACCTGACCGGTCATGTACTTATACTCGCTTACGCGGGTGTACGCCTCGGTCTGCGGATAGTTGACCGTGCCGGTCGGCAGCATGACCTCGGTGTCGTGGGTCTCGTGCTTGAACCTGAGCGAGCGGTACGGCAGCTTGCCGAAGCGAAAGTCGAAATACTCGTCGACCGGACCGCTGTAGATCAGCCGCTTGAACGACACCTCGTTCTGGATGTCGCGGAAGTCGGTCTGCGTCATCACGCTGATGTTCGGATGGTCGAGCATCTTCTCGAACATCCGGGTGTAGCCGTGCTTCGGCATCGCCTGGAACTCGTCGGTGAAATAGCGGTCGTCCTGGTTCGTCCGCGTCGGCACGCGCGCGGTGACCGACTTGTCGAGCTCGGACGGGTCCATGCCCCACTGCTTGCGGGTATAGCCCTGGAAGAACTTCTCATACAGCTCGCGCCCGACGACCGAAACGACGACATCCTCCGACGTGCGGATCGGGTCGACCTTCTCGGCGCGCGCGGCAAACCAAGCCGGCAGTTCCTCGCTCGTCAGCTTGAGGTCGTAGAGCTTGTTGACCGTGTCGAGGTTGATCGGGATCGGCACGAGCTGGTTGTCGACCATGCCGAGAACGCGATGCTCATACGGCCGCCACTCGGTGAACATCGACAGATGGTCGAAGATCGCCGCCGAATTGGTGTGAAAGATGTGCGGGCCATATTCGTGGATCAGCAGGCCGTCGTCGTTGTAGCGGTCGTACGCATTGCCGCCGATGTGCGGACGGCGATCGACGATGAGAACCTTCTCGATACGCTGCGTCGCGATACGCTCGGCAAGGGTTGCCCCGGCGAAGCCCGCGCCGACGATAAGCCAATCAAACACGGGCGCTCTCCTTGAGTTTGGTGGTGGACGGGGTAACGGCGAGCATCAATGCGTGCATGTCGGACCAGACCTGATCCCAACATCCCTTGGCGAGCTGCGCGTCGACCTTGGCGAGCCACGGTCCGCGATCGCGCGCCATGACGCGCTCGATCGCGGCGACGGTCTCCTGCGCGGTGGTCGCGATCTCGACAAGGCCGAGGTCGCCGTAGGGTGCGATGACGTCGGCAATCGCGGTCGACACCACCGGCAGCCCGGCGGCGAGAAATTCAGGAGTCTTGGTCGGGGAGATGAACTTCGTCGCATCGTTGATCGCGAACGGCATGAAGCCGACGTCCCAATTGGCGAGGTACGGCGGCAGGTCGGCGTAGCTTTTGCCCCCGAGCCAGTGGAGGTTGGCGGCTTGCGGCAGATGCGCGGGGTCGATCTTCGCGGTCGGCCCGATCATGACGATGTGCCAGTCGGGGCGGAGCGCGGCGACTTTGCCGACAAGCGCAACGTCCATCCGCTCGTCGATCACCCCGAAAAAGCCGATGCGAGGGCGAGCGATTGCAGCTTGATCAGATGGATCGAGCAGACCGGAACGCGCTGTACCGAAATGCGCGGTATCGATGCTCGACGGAAAACAATGAATATTCGCGTGGCGGTTTGCCGAGGCACGGTGCATCGCCGCGCCGCCGGTGAAGACGACATCGGCGCGCTCGAGCAATTCCTGCTCGAGCGCAAGGAGCAGCGGCGGCGGATTGGCGAACGCCGACAACTCGTCCATTTTGTCGAAGACGGTGACCTCGGGCTCGATATGCCGGCTGAACGGCAGCGCCATCGGCGTATAATACCACAGCGTCAACGGCCCTTCGGTGCCGGCGACGAGGCCATCGAGGATCAGGCGCTGGTGATCGATCGCGGCGGCGTGCGGGGTGCCGTGCGGCAGAGTCGGCTGAATGACACGAATACCATGCTCACGGTCGAGCAATTCAACTCCGGGCGCAGCGGCATCGGTCCAGATCGGCTCCTCGACGACGATGACGTCATAATCTTCAGCAGCGCGGGTCAAAAGATGCTGGGGCCGCTGAAAAACAAAATCCCAGCGCAGATGCGATAATGCGATCAGCGTCGGACGCACAGCATTTTGCACTGCGAGGACCATTGGACTCCCGGTCGCTGGACATTAACGATGTGAATGGCCGAGCATGGGCCGATGCCGACGCTGGCACAACGACATAACGACGCCAAAACGACTTAGTTCCCCCCGTCGTTGTCCGAGGTTAATGGCGGCAACGCTTCTCGCGATCTCGCGGCAATCGCGTCGGCTTGGCGCAATATCCTCTGCGCAGCGGTGACGTGGAGCCCCTCGACGAGCTTGCCGGCATAGGTCGTGACGCCGCGATTATCGGCGAGCGCAGCCGTATACGCGTCAATAAGTCCATGTGCAAAAACAACGTCTTCCGCGCTCGGCGCGAAAATTCGATTGGCTGTCGCGATCTGTCCGGGGTGTATCAATGTCTTGCCATCGAAGCCGAGATCGCGGCCCTGCTCGGCCTCCGCCGCAAGTCCCGCCGCATCGTCGAGAGCGGTGAACACGCCGTCGAACGCTGCGATCCGCGCCGCGCGCGCCGCGACGACGATCCGGCTCAGGCTATAGAGCAATGGCGTTCGCTCGCGGACCCGGCGGGCGCGGAGATCGGCGGTGAGGTCGGTCGTCCCGGCGACAAGCGCGGTAATTCCCGGCGTGGCGGCGATATCGTCGACCGCCTGGACCCCGGCGGGCGTCTCGATCATCGCCCACACCGCCAGCCCGCCGCCGCGCGCGACCGCGATGGCGGCATCGGCAGCGTCGGCAACCTTGGGCAGGACGATCCCCGCCAGCCCGCCCAGCCCGGCGACCGCAGCGAAGTCGCCGTCCGACCATGACGTTGCCAGCGCGTTGACCCGGATCAACAGCGCGCGGTGCCCCCACCCGCCCTCGGTCACCGCCGCCACCGCCGCCTCGCGCGCGGCGGCCTTCGCGGCTGGAGCGACCGCATCTTCGAGGTCGAGGACGACCGCATCGCAGTCGAGCGTCCGCGCCTTGGCGATCGCGCGCGGGTTTGCGGCGGGGAGGAACAGGACCGACCGGCGGAGCAGTATTTCGTCCATGGCTCACCTCGCAAAATCACCGCGTCGATGCCATCTATCGGGGGGCGAGGCAAAGTCCCTCGCGCTTGAGGAGCCTGGCGATGACGGCGGGAATTTTCGTTCTGGTGCTGCTGGTCGTGGCGGTCGCGGCGCTGGCGCAGGCGGTCGTCGTCGTCAAGCAGGGGTTCGAATACACGCTCGAGCGCTTCGGTCGCTTCACCACGACGCTGCGTCCCGGCTTTTCGCTGATCACCCCGTTCGTCGACCGCATCGGGCGCAAGATCAACATGATGGAGCAGGTCCTCGATATTCCGGGGCAGGAGATCATCACCAAGGACAACGCCATCGTCGCGGTCGATGGGGTCGTGTTCTACCAGGTGCTCGACGCGGCCAAGGCGGCGTACGAGGTCAGCGACCTGTATTCGGCGATCGTCAACCTGACGACGACCAACCTGCGCACCGTGATGGGCGGCATGGACCTCGACGAGACGCTGTCGAAGCGCGACGCGATTAACGCCAAGCTGTTGATCGTGGTCGACCAGGCGACCCATCCGTGGGGCATCAAGATCACCCGCGTCGAACTGAAGGACATCCGCCCGCCCGCCGACATCGTCAACGCGATGGGCCGCCAGATGAAGGCCGAACGCGAGAAGCGTGCGAACATCCTCGAGGCCGAAGGGTCGCGGGCGAGCGCGATCCTCCGCGCCGAGGGTGCCAAGCAGGGCCAGATCCTCGAGGCCGAAGGCCGGCGCGAGGCGGCGTTCCGCGACGCCGAGGCGCGCGAGCGTGCGGCGCAGGCCGAGGCGACCGCGACCGAGCTCGTCTCGGCGGCGATCGCCAACGGCAACCCGCAGGCGCTCAATTATTTTGTCGCGCAGAAGTACGTCGAGGCGATGACGGCGTTCGCCACCTCGCCGAACGCGAAGACGATCTTCATGCCGATCGAGGCGTCGGCGCTGGTCGGCTCGCTCGGCGGCATCGGCGAGCTGGTCAAGGCGGTCCGGCCGCAGGGTGATGCGCCGGTGGCACCGGCACCGAAGGGCTCGGGCACGCCGCAGGTCGGCCAGCAGCGCCGGATCGGCCCGTTCGAGTGAGCCCGACGCTCGCGCCATGGGGTTGGGCGACCGCAGCGCTCGTCCTCGCCGCGCTCGAACTCCATGCGCCCGGAGCATATTTCATCTGGCTCGCGGGCGCTGCCGCAGCGACCGCCGGCATCGCCTTCGCGATCGACACCGGCTGGCAGTGGCAGATCGTCCACTTCGTCCTGCTCGCCACGATCGCGGTCCTGCTCGGGCGGCAGGTCTTCGGGCACCGCATCGTCCGCCGCGCCCCCGGCAAGCTCAACCGCCGCGCCGAGGCGATGATCGGCACCACCGTCACCGTCGTCGACCCGATCGCCGGGGGCGTCGGCCGCGTGCAGGTCGGCGACTCACCATGGCCCGCGGCGGGACCCGACATGGCGGTGGGGACGCTCGCCCGGATCGTCCGCGTCGACGGCACGACGCTGGTGGTCGACCCGGCGTAGCGTCAGCGCTCCGCCGTCACCGTCTGCGTCGCCCCGTTCTTGTCGCGCGCGATGACCGACGCCGGGGCCTTCCCCTCCTCGGCCCATTGCTCGAGCGTCGCGAACCAGTCGACCCGCGTCGGCGCATCGCCGCCCGCGCAGTGGAGCATGCCGGGGACCATGAACAGCCGGTAGAAATCGCTGCTCGGGCCCATCTTCGCCTGCACCTGCCTGTAATATTCGAGGCTGTACCCCGGCGCGATCGCGGGGTCTTTCCAGCCGTGATACTGGATCAGCTTGCCGCCGCGCGCCTTGAACGCGCTGAGGTCGGGCGAGGCGGCGTCGAGGATCGGGCCAAGCTCGCGGTCGCCCTGAACGATGTCGGCGTCGGTCAGGTTCGCCAGGCTGAAGTTGGGGTCCTTCTTGACCAGAAAAGCAAAGTGGTTCCGCGGATAGTCGCGCGTCGGGTCGTCCCGTCCGGGGGTCGTCGAGATGCCCCAGTCCTTCCAGCTATGGTCGAGCGCCTCGGCCCCCGGCTTGAGCCCGGGCAGCCGCTTGCCGCTCGCGGGGTCGCGCGTCCCGCCGTAGATCAGCTTGACGGTCTTGAGCTGTCCCGGGGTCAGGCACGAATCGTTGTCGGCGCCCTTGCACGCGATCGTCGCCGGGTCGAAGCGGCAGCTTTTCTGGTCGGCGATATACGTCTTGCCGCCGCCGCAGGCCTTGAGCGCTGCTTCCTGCAGCGCGATCAATTTGCCGGTCGGCAGCGCGCGTCCCGGCAGCATGCTGTCGCGGAGCAGCGTCCCGGCGCTGCCCTGCAGCCGGGTCCACCACCACGCGGGGGCGCCCGCGACGATGCCGTCGAAGTCGGCCGGGTTGCGCTGCGCGGTCATCAGCGCCTCGCGCCCGCCGTCGGAGCAGCCGAAGAAATACGCCTTTTTCGGCACCGCGCCGTACGCCGCGAGGATCGCCTTCGCCGCGTCGGTCGTCGTCTTGACCGCGCGGCTGCCGAAATCGACGACCTTCTCGGGGTGGCCGAGCGCCCAGCTCGCGTCGGGGTTGACCGTCGTCTGGTGGCCGTCGTCGGTCCCGGCGACGGCATAGCCCTTGGCGAGCCCGAGGAGCATCGTCCCATACGGAATCTGCCCGGCGAAACCGCCGTTGCCGACCTGGAGGAAGCGCCCGTTCCAGCCAGCGCCCTGGGGGATCAGCACCTCGAAGCGGATGTCCGAATCGCTCGTCGGGTGCGCCGCGCCCTCGACCCGGCACAAGGCGAACGGCAGCTTGGCGCCCTGCGCGAACGGCAACGGCGTGTCGGCGGCGATCGTCGTTGCGTGGAGCTCGGTCTTGTCGGCGTGGAAGGCGGCGAGGCTGTCGCATCCGGCGGCGGCCGCGGGGGCGGCGGCGAGTGCCAGCGGCAGGGCGAGCAGGTATTTCGAGCGCATGGTGGTCCCCATCGAGTTTGGAGCCGCATGGCGGAGAGATGCGGCGGGGGGAAGAAGTTTCGTTGAGGGATTTGTGACGCGGCGGCGCTCGGAGGGCGTCGCGGCAAAGCCGCGCCGTCGGACGGGTTCGGTGGGTTGGCCCCGCCGCCCCGCCGGCCGCGCTTGCGCGAGTCGAGGCGCAACGCGCGACTTCGCCGCGCTACGCGGCCAGAGGATCTGTAAGCCGGGTTCTGTCCGGGGTGTCGCCACCCGTGGACGGTCATTCCTCTAGGACCGCCATTACTGACGGCCTCAAGCAACCAACCCGGACGACTGGGCCGGTTCCTGCCCTGCGAGCGAACCCGCGCGCCGTCCCTATTCGGTCTTGCTCCCGGTGGGGTTTACCTTGCCGCTCACGTTGCCGCTCGCGCGGTGCGCTCTTACCGCACCCTTTCAGCCTTGCCGGACCGAAGTCCGGCGGTCTCCTCTCTGTGGCACTGTCCCTGGGGTCGCCCCCGCCGGGGGTTACCCGGCACCGTCGTTCCGTGGAGCCCGGACTTTCCTCCCCTCCCCTGCGGGAGCGGCGACCGTCCAATCCTCTGGCCTGCGACCGGGCTTAGCGGTCAACCCCCGGCTTGCCAAGCCACGCCCCCCGGTTCAAGGGGACGCCATCGTTTGCGGAGGTACAATGCGTCGCGCCGTCATCATCGTGCTGGTCGTAGCGCTCGCGGGCTGCACAAGCGTTCGCAAGGGCCTCGGCGCGTATCAGAAGGCGGCCGACAAGGGCGTCACGATCGGCGACAGCGGCCGCCCGGGCGGCGAGGCACCGCCGAACTCGGCGGGTGAGAACTCCGAGACCAGCCCGACGCGCGCCGGCGGCAAAAGCGGCAAGAAGGTCAAGCCCGCGGTCCTCCCCGGCGGCCTCGGCGGCGACAAGGAACACCGCGCCTACACCGGCGACGCGCCCCCGCTCATTCCCCCGCGTTAAAGATCGGGGCGCAACAACCCGAACAGGATCGCGCGGCATTCGCCGTCGATCGCCCCGTTAATGTCGCCCGGGCGGAAATGGCGCTGGAAGGCGACGACTGCGGGCTGCGCTTCGCTAACGTCGTAGCCGTAGCGCCCGAGCGCCGCCATGAACCCCGCATCGGTCCAGTTCGGATCGGTCCGCGCCGCCGGGATGCGGTCGGCGAGCCCAGCGCGGGCGAGGCGCGGCCAGTCGAACAGCTCCCCCGGATCGTCCTTGCGGGCGGGCGCGATATCGCTGTGGCCGACGGTCATCGCGGGGGCGACCCGCCAGCGCCCGGCAATGTCGCGGACCAGCGCCTCGACCGCGTCCATCTGCGGCGCGGGAAACGGGCGATAGCCGAATTCATGCCCCGGATTGACGATCTCGATGCCGACGCTCGCGCTGTTGACGTCGACGATGCCGCGCCACCAGCTTTTGCCCGCGTGCCACGCGCGGTTCGCCTCGTCGACCATGCGGACGACGACCCCGTCCTCGGCAACGACGTAATGCGCCGAGACCTTGGCGACCGGGTCGGCGAGCCGGTCGAGCGCGGCAGCGGCGCTCTGCATGCCGGTATAGTGCAGCACGATCATCGAGATCGGCAGCGTCCGCGCGTCGAAGTTGGGGCTCAGCCGCTCGATCACGCCGCGCTGGCTGCCTCGGATGGGGCCTCACCGCCGACAGCGTCGGGAGCCGCGCCGCGCCGCGTGACCTCGGCATAAGCGGCGTTGATCGCGGCCATCCGTGCCTCGGCGACGCGGAG
>JAYTTV010000069.1:0-9465 GCA_043745075.1 Sphingomonadaceae bacterium | reverse complement strand
ATGTCGTCGTCCGGCAACTGGCGCTGCTGATCGGCGAGCGGCTGGCCCGCACCGCCCCCATGCGGTCGCTCCTGCCCGCCCCGATCGCCGCCGCTCACCTCGCAAATGGACAGATTGCGATCATCGACGCGTGGGTTACCGGCCAGCACGGGTCCACCGCCACGGCGATCGCCGACGCGCTCCACCGCATCAGCCGGGCGGTGACGCACGCGCTCGACGGCTGATGCGTCAGACCAGCTCGACCGCCACCGCCGTCGCCTCGCCGCCGCCGATGCATAAGGCGGCGACGCCCTTGCGCCCGCCGGTCCGCTGCAACGCCGCGACCAGCGTCGCGATGATCCGCGCGCCGCTCGCGCCGATCGGGTGGCCGAGCGCGGTCGCGCCGCCGTGGATGTTGAGCCTGTCGCGCGGGATGCCGAGGTCGCGCATTGCGATCATCGCGACGACGGCGAATGCCTCGTTGACCTCGAACAGGTCGACGTCGGCGACGTTCCAGCCGGCCTTGTCGAGAACTTTCCGCACCGCGGGGACGGGGGCGGTGGTGAACTTGCCGGGTTCGTGCGCGTGCGCCGCATGGGCGACAAGGCGGGCGACCGGGGTCAGGCCGTGCGCCAGCGCGACGCTTTCGCGTGTCAGCACCAGTGCCGCCGCGCCGTCGGAGATCGACGAGGCGTTCGCCGCGGTGATCGTGCCGTCCTTGGCGAAGGCCGGCTTGAGTGTGGGAATCTTCGCCGGTTGCGCCTTCCCCGGCTGCTCGTCGGTGTCGATCGTGACCGGCCCGCCGCGCGAGGGCACGTTGACCGCGACGATCTCGCCGGCGAACGCGCCGTCGGCGATCGCGGCGGTGGCGCGGCGCAGCGATTCGAGCGCATAGTCGTCCTGCTCGATGCGGGTGAACTGATAGTCGCGCGCGCTATCCTCGGCGAACGATCCCATCAACTTGCCGGGATCGTAGGCGTCTTCGAGCCCGTCGAGGTACATCGAATCCTTGACGACGTCGTGGCCGATCCGCGCCCCCGCGCGATGCTTGGTCAGCAGGTACGGCGCGTTCGACATGCTCTCCATGCCCCCTGCGACGACGATATCGGCCGAGCCGCTAGCGAGCGCGTCGTGCGCCATGATCGCCGCCTGCATGCCGCTGCCGCACATCTTGTTGACCGTCGTCGCGGTGACCCCGAGCGGCAGCCCGGCCCCGATCGCCGCCTGACGCGCCGGGGCCTGGCCGAGCCCGGCGGGGAGGACGCAGCCCATGATGATCTGGTCGACATCGGCACCGGCGACGCCCGAGCGCTCGATCGCCGCGCGGACCGCGGTGCTGCCGAGCACGGTCGCGCTGACCCCGCTCAGCGCGCCCTGAAAACCGCCCATCGGCGTGCGGGCGTACGAAAGAATAACAACGGGATCGGTCATGCGGCAAATTCCAGCGGACGGTGACAAGCGTCATGTCGGCACGCTATGGCGGCGCGTCAATCACTCAGCCAGGGAACACCCGTGGATATCTCGAAAATCCCCACCGGCCGCGCGCCGCCGTACGACATCAACGCGATCATCGAAGTGCCGATGGGCGGCGAGCCGGTGAAATATGAAATGGACAAGGCGAGCGGCGCGCTGTTCGTCGACCGCTTCCTCCACACCGCGATGTTCTACCCGGGCAATTACGGCTTCATCCCGCACACGCTGTCGGCCGACGGCGACCCGATCGACGTTCTCGTCGTCGGGCAGACCCCGCTCGTTCCGGGAGCGGTCTGCCGCGTCCGTCCGATCGGCGCGCTGGTGATGGAAGACGAAGGCGGCGGCGACGAGAAGTTGATCGCGGTGCCGGTCGACGCGCTCCACCCGTTCTACGCCAACATCAAGAGCCCGCAGGATTTGCCGCCGACGCTGATGGAGCAGATCGCGCATTTCTTCGAGCACTATAAGGATCTCGAAAAGGGCAAGTGGGTGACGATCGGCGAGTGGAAGGATGCCGACGGCGCGGTCGTCCTGCTCAACGAGGCGATCGACCGGGCGCGCAAAGCCGGGGTCAAGTCGGACGCCTAGTCCAATGCATCTCCCGCTCGCAGTGATCGGCGCGAGCGGGAGATCGCGCCCTTACGCGATCGGCGCGGCACGACGGGCGCTATCCCGCTGCCGGTACCGCGCCCACAGCGCCGCGACGACGTCGACCGCGAGGAACACGCTGAGCGTGTAGATCAGGTAGCGGTAGCGCAGGATCGGCTGGACCAGCAGGTACGGCATGACGAGGATCGCCGCCGCCGCGAGCACATAGACATATTGCCGGTTGCGCGCGATCAGGACCGGCATGCCGAAGATCGCCAGCAGCACCGTAACCCCGAGATAGGCGCAGCGGATCGCCGCCGACGGCGAATCCTTTGTCCCGAACGGGCTGAAGAACCACGGCGGCGGGATGAAATATTCGCGGATATGGCGCGCGAGCAGGATCGCGGCGCCCTCGGGATGCGCCGAAATCCACGCGCTCGTCTGCCTGGCGAGCACGGCGTTATACGCGACCTCCCCCCCCGCCGCCTGCATCGCGGCATAGCCGTTCGGCGTGATCGGATGGATTTCGAGCAGGCGCGCGTTCATCGCCGCGCGGTGGTCAGTCGCGTTGAGCATCGTATCGTTGAGCCCGACCGCGAGCTCGAGTCCGGGGTCGCTCCGCGTCAGGATCGTCTGGCCGAGCGCCGCGCGGTTGTGGAGCGCCCACGGCGCGATGAAGCAGGCGGTGATGACGATCGTCAGCGCCGCGACCGCCGGCCATTGGCGGAAGGCGATGCGCCGCACCACGAGGATCGCGATCACGACGAACCCGGCGAGCCCGACCGGCGGCGACAGCAAGGCGAGGAACCCGGCGATGACGAGGACCGGGATCGTCTCGGCGACCCGGCGAACCCCGCGCGTGTCGAGGCGGACGACGAGCACGAGCAGCCCGATCAGCCCGGCGACGGCGAGCGGGGACTCCCACACCTTGAGCTCGCGCACCTCCATCGCAAACTGGATCGGCAGCAGCGCGCACAGCGCCACCGCGGCGATCCGCGCGCGCGACGGCATGCCGAGCGCGCGCATCAGCAGATACGCGAAGCCGATCGACACGCCGATCAGCACCGCCGCGATCAGGCACAGCACCCATTCGGCGGCGGGGGTCGACACGCCGAACAGCTTGTACACCCCGGCGATCAGCAGCGGCATGACCGGCGCGACATGCGCGGTCGGGCCGCTCCCCGGGCGGAATACGTCGGCGAACTGCCGGGTCGTCGCCAGCGACACCGCGACATGCCACGTCTCCGACGTCCGCGGGATCAGGCTGATCCACCCCAGCATCCTCAAGGCGATCCCGGCGACGATGATGCCGGCGACGACGAGCGGCTCGCGACGCTGGACCCAGCCGCGTTCGCTCACCGCGGTGCGCCATCCGCGGCTGCGCGTCGCCCGCCGATCAGCCGCCACACCAGCCCCGCCGCGAGGAAGGTCAGCAGCTCGGTGAAGGCGTAGCGGTAGCGCAGCGTCGGCTGGACGATGATGTAGAGCAGGGTCGGGAAGACCATCGTCAGCACGACGAACACGAACCGCCGCGGTTGTTCGCGCAGGCCGACGACGATCGCGGCGAGCGCCAGCGCCGTCGTCGCCCAGACGATCGCCAGCTTGACCAGCAGGTTGTTCTTGCCGACGCCATATTGGTCGAACAGCCACAGCGGCGGGAAATACAGCTCGCGCAGGTGGCGCAGCGTGATCCCCGCCGCCGCGCCCGGATGCGCCGCGATCCACTGCTTCGCCTCGACGCCCAGGGTGTCGAAATACGTCGCGTCGTTGGGGAAGGTCATCAACCGGGCGAAGGCGGCGTCGCTGAAGAACGGATGGATTTCCTGCGAGCGGGCGATGAACACCGCGCGCGGGTCGGCGGGATGAACCGCCGCGTCGTGGTAGGCGGTGTCGAGCTCCATCCCGAAATTGCCGCGCGACGGCATGAACCGGCCGTAGACTTCGGCATTGCGCGCGATCCACGGCCCGTTGACGACCGCGAAGCCGACGACGAGCAGCATTGCGGCGGGGAGCCAGCGCTGCCAGCGCAGATGGCGCAGCGCGACGAGGCCGAGCCCGGCATAGGCACCAAGCGCGATCCCCGGATTGATCAGGAACGCGAACCCCGCGACGAGGCCGAACAGCGCGACGGCGCGCAGTGTCAGCGGTCCGCGTGCATCGAGCGTGAGCGTCCACAGCAGCAGCGCCGCGCCGAGCATCGCCGCAAGTCCGCCCTCGCGGATGCGGAAATCGACCGCCTCGACGTAGAAATTGAGCGGGACGAGCGCGAGCAGCACCAGCGCCGCGAGGCGCGGAACCGGGGCGACGCCGAGCCGCGCGGCGATCCGGTACAACAGCCAGAACAACGCGGTGATCACCGCGCCCGCGATCACCGCGAGCGCGATTTCCGCCGTCGGCGAGCCGATGCCGAGCGCGCGATAGACCAGCCCGCCGAGGATCGGGTTGAACGGCCCGACATGGCTGCTCGGCCCGCTGACCGGCCCATAGGCGTCGCCGAGGACCCCGGTCGCCGCGAAGGTCGCCGCGACGTGCCACATCTCCGACTTATGCGGCCCGAGCCGGTTCGCGGGATCGAGGAACAGCCACGCGATGCGACCGACGAAACCGAGGGCGAGGATGATCGCCACCAGCCGCCGCTCGACTTCGGGTCGCGCGACGAGCCGATCGAGCCGGTTCAGCATAGGTCCCCCGTGATGACTGCCGCCTTCCCTGCCACGGCTATCCCCCGCGCGCACCCTTTATTGCATCGCACCATCAGTCGTCCCACGCGATCCGGCCGGGGTGGCTGAACACCTCGAAACCATCGGCGCGCGCGACCGCTACCAGCGTCAGCCCCGCCGCCTCCGCCGTCTCGACTGCGAGGCGTGTCGGGGCCGACACCGCGACCACCACCGTGACGCCCAGCATCGCCGCCTTCTGGACCATCTCGAGCGACACCCGGCTCGTCAGCAGCAGCATCGCGTCGCCCGTGCCGGTCCCAGCCCGCACCACCGCCCCGGCGAGCTTGTCGAGCGCATTGTGCCGCCCGACGTCTTCGCGCACGAGTAGCGGTGCCTCCCGCCGCCACAGCGCCGCGCCGTGCACCGCGCGCGTCGCCTGACCCAACGGTTGCGCCGTGCCCAGCCCCGCCATCACCGCGACGATCTCGCCCGGCGTCGGTCGCGGCCCCGTGCCCGTCACCCGTCGCGGCGCGCGCGATGCCGCGTCGAGGCTCTCGATCCCGCACAGGCCGCACCCGGTCGGCCCGGTCATCGCCCGCCGCCGGTCGGCGAGCCGCGCGGCGCGCTCGTCGTCGAGCCACAGCCGCGCCTCGATCCCGCTGGCGTGCGCGACGACCTCGACCTCGCCCGCCGCGGTATCGACGATGCCCTCGGTGACGAGGAAGCCGGTAGCGAAGTCGGCGAGGTCGGCGGGGGTCGCGAGCATCACTGCCAGCGTCGACCCGTTGACGACGATCGCCACCGGGCATTCGCCAGCGAGCGTTCGCGTGCCGTCGCTCCGCGCTCCGTCGCGCCATTGCACCCGCGACACCACGCCCGCCGCCATGCTTTGCCGATTGTCCATTGAACCGCCATAGTCCGCCCGCGTTGAACGTCCAGCCTCCCGATCGGACCAGACATGACTAGCAAGCCCGACTTCACCCCCTACGCCGGTCCCGCCGGCGGCTGGGGATCGCTCCGTTCGGTCGCCGAGATTCTCCCGCGCGAGGGCAATGTCATTAACGTTTCGCGTGAGTTGCTCCGCCAGAACAAGACCGACGGCTTCGCCTGCGTGTCGTGCGCATGGGCGAAACCGGCGAACGCCCACCCCGCCGAATTCTGCGAGAACGGCGCGAAGGCGACCGCGTGGGAGCTGACCAGCCACCGCGCCGATGGCAAATTCTTCGCCAATAACAAGGTCGCCGACCTGCTCGGCTGGCGCGATTACGACCTCGAGCAGCAGGGCCGCCTGACGGAGCCGCTGCGCTATCACGCCGCGAGCGACCGCTATCTGCCGATCCCCTGGGCGACCGCCTTCGCCGAGATCGGTGCCGAATTGAACGCGCTCGATCCGCAGTCGGTGGTGTTCTACGCCAGCGGCCGCGCCAGCCTCGAGACGTCGTACATGTACGGCTTGCTCGCGCGGATGTACGGCAACAACAACCTGCCCGACAGCTCGAACATGTGCCACGAGACGACTTCGGTCGCGCTCAAGACGCGCATCGGCGTTCCGGTCGGGACGACCAAGCTCGAAGATTTCGAGCATTGCGACGCGATCTTCTTCTTCGGCCAGAACGTCGGGTCGAACGCGCCGCGCCTGCTCCACCCCTTGCGCAGCGCGGTCAAGCGCGGCTGCACGATCGTCACCTTCAACCCGCTCGTCGAGCGCGGCCTCGAACGCTTCACCGACCCGCAGAATCCGTTCGAGATGGCGACGCGCGGCGAGACGCGGATCTCGGCGCAATATCATCAGGTTCGCGCCGGCGGCGACATCGCCGTGCTGATGGGGATGTGCAAGTACACGATCGAGGCCGACGACCGCACCGGCGACGTCCTCGACCACGAATTCATCGCCGAGCATTGCCACGGCTTCGACGAATTCGCCGCCGCCGCGCGGTCGACGACGTGGGAGTCGATCGAAGCCGCCTCAGGCCTCCCCGCCGACGACATCCGCGCCGCCGCCGAGGTCTATGCCTCCGCCAATCGCGTCATCGGCATCTACGGCATGGGGCTGACCCAGCACGTCCACGGCATCGAAAACGTCGAGATGATCGTCAACCTGCTGTTGTTGCGCGGTAATATCGGGCGCGAGGGTGCCGGCGTCTGCCCGGTCCGCGGTCACAGCAACGTCCAGGGCCAGCGCACCGTCGGCATCAGCGAGAAGCCCGAGCTCGTCCCCCTCGACAAGCTCAAGACGCAGTTCGGCTTCGAGCCGCCGCGAATGAAGGGGCTCAACACCGTCGAGGCGTGCGAGGGCGTCGTCGACGGCTCGGTCAAGGCGTTCATCGGCCTCGGCGGCAACTTCCTCCGCGCCGTCCCCGACAGCGGGCAGGTCGAGCCGGCGTGGCGCAAGCAGCGGCTGACGGTCCATGTCGCGACCAAGCTCAACCGCGGGCATCTCGTCCCGGGCGAGATCAGCTACATCCTGCCGTGCCTCGGCCGCACCGAGAAGGACGTCCAGGCGACCGGGCCGCAGTCGGTGTCGGTCGAGGATTCGACGAGCTGCATCCACGGCTCGCTCGGCGAGCGCGACCCCGCCTCACCGCACCTGCTGTCCGAAGCCGCGATCGTCGCCGGGATCGCCGAGGCGACGCTGGCACCGAACCCCAAGCTGCCGTGGGCCGAATGGGTCGGTGACTATAGCAAGGTCCGCGACGCGATCGCCGAAACGTACCCGCACTTCTTCGCCGATTTCAACAAGCGGATGTTCACCCCCGGCGGCTTCTACAAGGGAAACAAGGCGCGCGAGCGCAATTTCGAGACCGAGAGCGGCAAGGCCGAATTCGCCGTGCCGAAGATGCTCGACGCCGCCGGTTTCGCCGACGCGCCGGGGCTGATGCGGCTGATCACGCTGCGGTCGAACGACCAGTTCAACACGACGGTCTACGGCTATTACGACCGTTTCCGCGGCGTCAAGGGCACCCGCGACGTCCTGTTCATCTCGCCTGCCGACATGGCGGTCCACGGGCTTGCCGAAGGCGACATTGTCGGCCTCCGCACCGAATACGGCGACGGCGTCGAGCGGCGGTTGGGCGGCCTGCGCGTCACGCCGTATTCGCTGCCGACGGGGTGCATCGGGACGTACTATCCCGAGGCGAACGTGTTGATCCCGCTGGCGCACCACGCGGAGCAGAGCTTCGTGCTGGCGGCGAAGTCGGTGCCGGTTCGGATCGAGCGGGAGTAGGGGGACCGTAGGAATGGCGGCTTTCGCCCATTTGCAGACATTCGGCATCGATGCGATATTCCTTATGTGCTCACCTTCCTGCTTGGCCTTCTCGCGAGCTCTTCGGCACTTCCAGCCGTAGAGCGCATCACGCCCACAGAGGCGGCTAAGCGAGTTTCCAAATGTGGCCTCGGCCCGGTCACCACTCACTATGATTCAGACCTCCGAGAGGACATTCTCGTTGCAAGTAGCGCTCAGTCCGCCACGGACGACCAACTCGCGTGTGCGTACAAGGTCGTCGGCTTCTCCTACACTTTGGATTTGCCGCCGAAAGTCCAACCTCGCTTGATGCAATGCGAAGCGCGGCGGCGGTCGTATGGGTAAGGGCTCAAGCTCTTGAATGACTGTCTGCCCGAGGTCTACTTAACCGGGTTCCAAAGTATCAAGCAGGTCTCACGGACGATGGCGCATTCACGCGGCAGGTCGAGGCGCTATGCGGCCCGCAAGCAAAGGGTGCCTTCCAATCTAAATATGGCTTTCACGCTTTAAGCCCGGATTGGGCCAGACAACTCGAACTGCCGGCGAAGCGCGAGGGTACTGAAACATTGTCGTGCCTGATCAACGCGACCGCTTTTGCTGGCTTCACGTTCGGGTTCATCGGCAATGAGGCCTTCGCGCCTTCCAAGTAGGTCCGCTTTTCGCCCTTATAGTCGGTTGTCAAAGTTTGACATCCTGCGCGAGTCGTGGCTGATCAATCCCTCATGGAGTGCGTCATGTCGGCAATGAACGTCTCGCTTACCCCCGAACTCGACCGCTTCGTGCGCGAAGCCGTCGTCGGTGGCCGGTATCAGTCGTCCAGCGAGGTCGTGCGCGAGGCGCTTCGACTTCTGCACGATCGTCAGCAGCGCGATGCGTTGAAGCTCGACCTTCTTCGTGCCGAAATCCAGCGCGGCATCGACAGCGGGGCGGCAACGCCGCTCGACATGACATCGATCAAGGAACGCGCCCGCGCGCAGTTCGAGCAGCGCAGCGACCCGACCGCATTTTGATGCCGATCCTCCGGCGGCCGGCAGCCGAGGAGGATTTGGTCGCTATCTGGTCGTATATCGCCGCCGACAACCCCGCCGCCGCCGACAGGCTGCTCGATCGCATCGACGCGGCGCTGCAATTTCTTGGCGGCACTCCACACGCCGGTCCGGCTCGGCCTGAGTTGGGTGACACCATCCGTTCCTTCGTCGTCGGCCGCTATTCGCTGTTTTACGGCGTCGTCGACGGCGGCATCGAACTCTATCGTGTGATCCACGGCGCGCGAGATATTGGCGACTTCGCCTTCGAGGACTGACGCGCAACCACATACAAATTTTTCGCTGTCCTACAGCATCGTCAACGGCATAGGCTCGCCCCGATGCCGCCGCCCCGCCCCTCACCCACGTCCGCGCCGACCACAGTGCCCGCGCGGGGAAGGTGTTTTGGTTCGA
Organism: Sphingomonadaceae bacterium; assembly: GCA_043745075.1. Classification (GTDB taxonomy): domain Bacteria; phylum Pseudomonadota; class Alphaproteobacteria; order Sphingomonadales; family Sphingomonadaceae; genus Polymorphobacter_B. Next base: position 85 of record JAYTTV010000069.1, on the reverse strand, counting down.
CGTGGCGTCAACTTCGTCAACTTCCGAGCCGATTGCACCAGATGGGCGCGCGAATCGCGTCAGCCCGCGACCACCGACCGAGGGG
>JAYTTV010000068.1:0-9471 GCA_043745075.1 Sphingomonadaceae bacterium | reverse complement strand
GGACGGTTGCGCCCTTCGCGCGACCAGGGTGAGGGTGAGGGCTTGGTATTACGCGCCTCGCCGCTTCGATTATTGCAGGCACTCACCCTCACCCTGGCGCAAGGGCGCCGTCCCTCTCACTCAAGGGGAGAGGGAAGAATAGCGCTTTAGGAAGTTGTCCGCGAACGCCTCCACCCGCCCCTCCCCGATCGCTCCCCGCAAATCCCCCATCAACGTCTCGTAGAACCACACATTATGCTCGGTCATCAGCATCGCCCCGAGGATCTCATCCGACCGCACCAGATGGCTGAGATACGCCCGGCTCGCGGTCGCACACACCGGGCACGGGCACTCGGCGTCGAGCGGCGCATCATCCTCGACATACTTGGCGTTCCGCAGGTTGAGCGGACCATCGCGGGTGAACGCCTGCCCCGTCCGCCCCGACCGCGTCGGCAGGACGCAATCGAACATGTCGACCCCGCGCAGCACCGCGCCGACGATGTCGTCGGGCTTGCCGACGCCCATCAGATAGCGCGGGCGGTCGGCGGGTAATTGCGCGCACGCGAAGTCGAGCACCCCGAGCATCGCCGCCTGCCCCTCGCCGACCGCGAGCCCCCCGATCGCATAGCCGTCGAAGCCGATCTCGGTCAGCGCGGCCGCCGATTCGCCGCGCAGCGCCTCGTCGAGACCGCCCTGCTGGATGCCGAAGATCGCCGATGCCTCGGCATGCGCGCCGCCGCCATCGAAGCCGTCGCGCGACCGTTTGGCCCAGCGCATCGATCGCCGCATCGCGCTCGCGACCGCCTCGGGCGTCCCCGGCAGCGCGACGAGTTCGTCGAACGCCATGACGATGTCGGAGCCGAGCAGCCGCTGAATCTCGATCGAACGCTCGGGCGTAACCGCATGCTTCGATCCGTCGCGGTGCGAGGCGAAGGTCACCCCCTCCTCGGTAATTTTGGTCAGCGCGCCGAGGCTCATCACCTGATAGCCGCCGCTGTCGGTCAGGATCGGGTGCTCCCAACCCATGAACCGGTGCAGCCCGCCGAGCCGCGCGATCCGCTCGGCGGTCGGGCGGAGCATCAGGTGATAGGTGTTACCGAGGATGATGTCGGCCCCCGACGCGCGCACCTCCGCCGGGCGCATCGCCTTGACGGTGGCGGCGGTCCCGACCGGCATGAAGGCGGGTGTCCGGACCGTGCCGCGGCGCAACGCGATCGTGCCGGTGCGCGCCGCGCCGTCGGTCGCGGCGATAGTGAAGGCGAAGCGTGGGGGAGTCATTGCGGGGGGATAGCGGGGTTGCGCGCTCCCGTCACTTCCGCCGCCGTCCCGCAAACGAAGCCGAGAGCGAGAGTGAGAGAAAGAAGAAACAATGCTTTCTTGCCCTGTCCCACGTCGCTCCCCTAACACCCACCGCGTGAACCCCTTCGCCATTCCCAACTTCCGCGCGTTCTTCGCCGCGCGGGTCGCCGCCAACGTCGCCAGCGCGATGCTCGTCATCGTCATCGGCTGGCAGGTCTATGATATCGCGCGGCTGACGATGTCGACCAAGGACGCGGCGTTCCTGCTCGGCATGATCGGGCTGGCGCAGTTCCTGCCGTTGTTCGCGCTGACGCTCGTCGTCGGCTATGTCGCGGATCGCGTCGACCGGCGCTACATCGCGCGCGCCGCGACCGCGCTGGTGCTGTTCTGCGCGGCGCTGCTCGGCGGGCTGGCGCTCGCCCACAACGTCACGCTGACGGCGTTGTTCGTCGTCGCGGTGCTGCTCGGGATCGGGCGCGCGTTCATCGGCCCGGCGCTGTCGGCGCTCGCCCCGAACCTCGTCCCGCGCGAGATGCTGCCGACGGCGATCGCATGGAATTCGATCGGCTGGCAGGGCGGCGGGGTCGTCGGGCCGCCGCTCGGCGCGTTCCTCTACGCCGCCTCGCCCGCTGCACCGTATCTCCTCGCCACGGTCCTGTTCGCGATCGCGGTCGCCGCGCTGTTCATGATCACCCCGGTCCCGCGTCCGGCGCGGTCGCTGCTCAGCCCGTGGCGCGCGACGCTGGAGGGGCTCGGCTACGTTCGCCATAACCAGATCGTCCTCGGCGCGATCAGCCTCGACCTCTTCGCGGTTCTGCTCGGCGGAGCGACGGCGATGCTGCCGGTCTATGCCCGCGACGTCCTCCATGTCGGTGTCGCCGGGCTCGGGCCGTTGCGCGCGGCCCCGGCGGCGGGCGCGGCGATCACCGCCCTGCTGCTGACGCGGCTGCCGATCACGCGGCATGTCGGGATCAAGATGTTCGCCTGCGTTGCGCTGTTCGGGGTCTCGACGATCGTCTTCGGCCTGTCGAAGGACCTGTATCTGTCGCTCGGCGCGCTCGCGGTTCTCGGCGCGGCCGACATGATCTCGGTCTATGTCCGGTCGTCGCTGATCCAGCTCCACACCCCCGACGCGATGCGCGGGCGGGTGTCGGCGGTGTCGTCGGTGTTCATCTCGGCGTCGAACGAATTGGGCGAGTTCGAGAGCGGGCTGACCGCGGCGTGGCTCGGCCCGGTCGAGGCGGTCGTTGCGGGCGGCGTCGGCGCGGTGGCAGTGACGCTGATCTGGGCGTGGCAATTTCCAGGCCTGCGCAACGCCGACCGCTTCGTTGCCCCCGAAGCGTCCTCGCTTGCGGCGATCGAAGTTGCTATTGAAACCGAGCAAGCGGAGACAGCGCGATGAGAGCAGATTCGATCCTCGCCACGATCGGCAATACGCCGCACATCCGCATGGCGCGGCTGTTCCCCGACCACGAAGTCTGGATCAAGTCCGAGCGGTCGAACCCCGGAGGGTCGATCAAGGACCGAATCGCGCTGGCGATGGTCGAGGCCGCCGAGGCCGACGGCTCGCTCAAGCCGGGCGGGACGATCGTCGAGCCGACCAGCGGCAACACCGGCATCGGCCTCGCGCTCGTCGGCGCGATCAAGGGCTACACCGTCATCCTCGTCATGCCCGATTCGATGTCGATCGAGCGGCGGCGGTTGATGCTCGCTTATGGCGCGACCTTCGACCTGACGCCGCGCGCGGGCGGCGTTAAAGCGGCGATCGAGCGCGCGCACGAAATTGTCGCCTCGACGCCGAACAGCTGGATGCCGGGACAGTTCGAGAATCCGGCGAACGTCGCAGTCCACGTCCGCACGACTGCGCGCGAGATCCTCGAGGATTTCGACGAGATGCCGATCGACGCGATGATCACCGGCGTCGGCACCGGCGGCCATATCACCGGCGTCGCCGAGGCGTTGAAGCCGATCTGGCCGAAGCTCAAGGTGTTCGCGGTCGAGCCGACGCTGTCGCCGGTGATCTCGGGCGGGCAGCCGGGGCCACACGCGATCCAGGGCATCGGCGCGGGCTTCATCCCCGAGAATTTGCACACGCAGATCCTCGACGGCGTGATCCAGGTCGATCCCAACGATGCCAAGGCGTGGGCGCTGCGGGCGGCCAAGGAAGAAGGCATGCTTGTCGGCATTTCGAGCGGGGCAACCTTGTGCGCGATATCGCAGAAGTTGCCCGAGCTTCCGGCGGGATCGCGAATTCTCGGCTTCAACTACGACACCGGCGAGCGTTACCTGTCGGTCCCGGACTTCCTGCCGCAGGAGTAGCGTCTCACCCGTGGAGGGTGATCAGCACGATCTCGGGGGGAACACCGAGGCGGATCGGGACCGTCGTCGTGCCGACTCCCGACGAGACGATCAAGGTGTGGCCGCCCTCGACATACAGCCCGCGGCGGTGGTCGCGGCCGAACTCCGTCCCTATCCACGGCGCGCCGACGAACGGCCAGGTCATTTGTCCGCCATGGGTGTGCCCGGCGAGAGTCAGCGCGACCGACGCGGGGACATCGACGAAATTGTCGGGCTCGTGCATCAGCATGATCACCGGCTTGCCCGGCGGGATGCCCGCGAGCGCGGCGGCGACATTCGGGCTGCCCATCGACAGGTCGTCGATCCCGGCGATGATCACCGGCCCCGCATCGGCCCAGCGGTTCTGGAGATACGTCAGCCGATAGCGCGGCAGGACGATCGGCGACCAGAAGGCGTCGTCGTGGTTGCCGCGCACGGCAAATGTACCCAGTCGCGAGCGTAGCGCACGAAACGGCTTGACCACCCTGTCGAGACTGGTCGGGGTGCGGACGAACAGCTTCTCGCCCTGATAGTCGCCGGTCAGCACGATCAGGTCGGGCTTGAGCGCATTCGCCTGCGCGATGATCGCGTACAGCCGGTCGAGCGGCATGTCGGGCAGCCCGGCGTGGGTGTCGCTTAGCTGGACGATCCGCAGCGGCGGCTGCCCCGCGGGCCAGTTCGGCACTGCGACGTCGTAGCGGACGACGACGGGCACGCGGGTCGCCTCGCGCCAGCCGGCAATCGCGAACGCAGCGAACAGCAGGACGGTGAGAAGGAGGCAGGCAAGGAGGCGGCGCACGCCACCTCCTCGCCGATCAGATGCTACGCCGCAAGCTTCGCTGCCGCGCGCCCGTAGAATGTCTCCCCCGCCGCTGCCATGTCGCGGAGCAGTTGCGGCGGGGTGAAGCGGTCGCCGTGGCGCTGGGTCAGGCCGTCGAGGATCGCGACGACGGTCGCCAGTCCGAGCGTGTCCATGTGGCTGAACGGCCCGCCGGTGAACGGCGCGAAGCCCCAGCCGAAGATCGCGCCGAGGTCGCCGTCCTCGGGCGTCTCGAGCACGCCCTCGGCGAAGCAGCGCGCGCATTCGACCATCTGGCGGTACAACAGCCGCTCGCGGATCGCCTCGGGGGTCGCGTCGCTATGCTCGCCCGGGGTCGCAACCGTCGCCGACAGCTCGGGCCACAGATACTTCTTCGCCGGCGCCTCGGGGTAGACGTAGAAGCCCTTGCCGTTCTTACGCCCGAAGCGGCCGAGCTCGTTCATCGTCGCGATGACCTCCTCGCTCGGGCTCGACTTGTACGCATCGCCGAGGTCGGCGCGGGTCTGCTTGGCAACCTTCAAAGACAGGTCGAGCCCGACCTCGTCGTTGACCGCGAGCGGGCCGACCGGCATCCCCATGTGCTTGCCGACGTTCTCGATCAGCGCGGGGCCGACGCCCTCGGCGAGCAACGTCAGCCCTTCCTGGACATAGGTGCCGAAGCAGCGCGAGGTGTAGAAGCCGCGGCTATCGTTGACCACGATCGGGGTTTTGCGGATCGCTGCGACGAAATCGAGCGCCTTGGCGATCGCTTCGGGGCCAGTTTCCTTGCCGACGATGATCTCGACCAGCGGCATCTTCTCGACCGGCGAGAAGAAGTGGATGCCGATGAAGTTCGCCGGCTTCGACCATGCCTCGGCCAGCCCGGTGATCGGCAGCGTCGAGGTGTTCGACCCGAAGATCGTGTCGGCACCGACGACTGTCTCGACGTGCTTGGTCACCTCGGCCTTGATCCCGCGCTCCTCGAACACCGCCTCGATGATCAGGTCGCAGCCTGCGAGGTCGGCGTAATCGGCGGTCGGGTGGATCCGCGCGAGCAGCGCCTCCATCTTGGCTGGGTCGGTGCGCTTCTTCGCCAGCCGGTCGGCGGTGTACTGCTTGCCCTTCTCGGCGGCGGCCATGTCGCGGTCGAGCAGGACGACGTCGATCCCCGCCTGCGCCGCGACCATCGCCACGCCCGCGCCCATCAGCCCAGCCCCGAGCATCGCGATCTTCTTCGGCGGCATCGGGGGCACGTTCTTCGGGCGGCGTGCGCCCTTTTCCGCCGCCTGCTTCGAGACGAATAGCGAGCGGATCATGTTGCCCGCCTGCGGGTCGGACACGACCTTCGCCATGTACTTCGACTCGACGCGGAGCGCGGTGTCCATCGGCAGCTGCGTGCCCTCGTAGACTGCCGACAGCATCGCGATCGGGGCGTTCATATTGTGATTGGTCTGCTTGGCGACCATCGCCGCTCCCGCCATGAAGGTCTGGGCGAAGTTCGGGTTCATCGCGCCGACGCCGCCGGGGAACTTGAAGCTCTTCTCGTCCCACGGCTGGGTGAATTTGGTCGGGTTCGCCTTGACCCACGCCTTCGCGGTCGCGACGACATCGGCGGCGGCGGCAAGCGCGTGGACGACGCCGAAGCCGAGCGCCTCCTGTGGCGACATCGACTTGCCCTGGAGCAGGTACATCAGCGCGGGCTGGACGCCCATCAGGCGCGGCAGCCGCTGCGTCCCGCCCGCGCCGGGGAACAGCCCGACGAGGACTTCGGGGAGCCCGAGCTGGACCTTGGGGTTGTCGCTGCATACCCGGAAATGGCACGCGAGCGTCAGTTCGAGTCCGCCGCCGAGCGCGAGGCCGTTGATCGCCGCCGCGACCGGCTTGCCGCAGGTTTCGAGGCTGCGGAACAGCTGGTTGAGGCGGAAGACGTTGTCGAATAGCTTGGCCATCCGCGACTTGCCGCCGTCGGTCCCGGCACCGCCGACCAGCCCGCCCATCCCCTTGAGGTCGGCCCCGGCCATGAAGCCCGACGCCTTGCCGCTCGTTATGACGACGCCCTTGATCGCGGCGTCGGACTTGATCGTCTCGATCGCCGCGGCGAGGTCGGTGGTGAAGTCGGCATTGATGACGTTCATCGATTGGCCGGGCAGGTCGATCGTCAGGGTCAGGGTGCCGTCGGCGTCGAGGTCGTGGTGGAGCGTGGTCATGGCTGGTTCTCCCCAGAGATATTGGACGTCATTCCGGCGAACGCCGGGACCCAATGATGGTTCGATTGGGTCCCGGCGTTCGCCGGGATGACGAAATTTAGACCTAGATCCGCTCGATCACCGTCGCAGTGCCCATCCCGGCCCCGACGCACAGCGTCACCAGCGCGGTCGACTTGCCCGTCCGCTCGAGCTCGTCGAGCACGGTGCCGAGGATCATCGCGCCGGTCGCACCCAATGGGTGGCCCATCGCGATCGCGCCGCCGTTGACGTTGATCTTGTCGTGATCGATGTTGAGCGCCTGCATGTAGCGCAGGACGACGCTCGCGAACGCCTCGTTCAGCTCGAACAGGTCGATGTCGGCGACGGTCATGCCGAGGCGCTTCAACAGCTTCTGCGTCACCGGCGTCGGTCCGGTCAGCATGATCGCGGGTTCCGAGCCGATCGACGCCATGCCGAGGATCTTCGCGCGCGGCTTGATGCCGTATTTCGCGCCCATGTCGCGGTTGCCGACGAGGACCGCCGCCGCGCCGTCGACGATGCCGCTCGAATTGCCGCCGTGGTGGACGTGGAAGATCTTCTCGACCTCGGGGTACTTCTGCAACGCGATCGCGTCGAAGCCGGGCATGCCCTCGCCGATCGCCTCGAACGCCGGGTTGAGGCTGCCGAGCGACTGCATGTCGGTGCCGGGACGCATATGCTCGTCGTGCGCGAGGACGATCTCGCCGATCACGTCCTTGACCCCGATCACCGAGTTCTTGAAGCGGCCCTCGCTCCATGCGCGCGCGGCCCGCTTCTGGCTTTCGACCGCATAGGCGTCGACGTCGGCGCGGCTGAAGCCGTACTTGGTCGCGATCAGGTCGGCACCGATGCCCTGCGGCATGAAATAGGTCTTGTACGCGACCGCCGGGTCCATCGGCCATGCGCCGCCGTCGGCCCCCATGGGCACGCGCGACATGCTCTCGACGCCGCCGCCGATCGCGAACATCGCCTCGCCCGAGATGACCTTGGCGGCGGCCATGTTGACCGCCTCGAGGCCGCTCGCGCAGAAGCGGTTGATCTGAACCCCCGCGGTGGTCTCGGCATAATCGGCGTTGAGGACGGCGGTTCGCGCGATATCGCTGCCCTGCTCGCCGACCGGCGCGACGCAACCGAGGACGACGTCGTCGACGTCGGCGGTATCGATCCCGGTGCGGTCGCGGACGCTCTGGAGCACCTGCGTCGCGAGCTGGACCGGCGTGATCTCGTGGAGCTTGCCGTCCTTCTTGCCCTTGCCGCGCGGGGTACGGACCGCGTCGTAGATCAGTGCTTCAGCCATGGTCGATCTCCCAAGGATTTTGTCGCAGCGTATAGCGGGTCGGTCAGAATGCTTCGGCGGGCAGCGCCATCAGGCTCTCCGACCCCGCCTCGAGCTTGCGCCGCAGCGCGCCCGCGTCGGGGAAGAAGCGCTCGGCGAAGTAGCGCGCGGTGATCAGCTTGTTCTCGTAGAATGCCGCGTCGCTCGCGCCTGCGTCGAGCGCGGCGTGGCTCGCCTTCGCCATCACCAGCCACATCTGGCCGAGCGCGACGATGCCCATCAGGTGGAGATACGCGGTCGCCGCCGCCCCGGCATTGTCGGGGTTCGACAGCCCGTTCTGCATCAGCCACATCGTCGACGCTTGCAGCTCGCCGCTGGCCTTGTCGAGCCCGCCCGCCAGCTTCGCCAGCCGCTCGTCGCTTTTGGCATCGGCGATCGTCTCCGCGAGCAGCCCAAGATACGCCCGCAGCGCACGTCCGCCGTTCATGCCTAGCTTGCGCCCAACGAGGTCCATCGCCTGGATGCCGTTGGTGCCCTCGTAGATCTGCGCGATGCGCGCGTCGCGGACGAACTGCTCCATGCCCCATTCGGCGATATAGCCGTGGCCGCCATAGACCTGCTGCGACGCGGTCGCGATGTCATAGCCCTTGTCGGTGCAATAGCCCTTGATGACCGGGGTCAGCAGCCCGATCAAATCGTCGGCGGTCTGGCGCTCCTCAGGCGTCGCCGCCTTGTGCGCGAGGTCGACCTGGAGCGCGCCCCACAGGATCAGCGCGCGCGCCCCTTCGTTGAACGCGCGTCCGTCCATCAACATCCGGCGGACGTCGGCGTGGACGATGATCGGGTCGGCCTTGCTGGCGACGACATCGGCACCCGGGCCCGGCGCGACAGTAGCCGAGCCAGCAACGGTCAACGCCTTGCCCTGGACCCGGTCGCGGGCATAGATCGCGGCGTTCTGGTAGGCGACCTCGCCCTGCGCGAGGCCCTGAACGCCGACGCCCAATCGCGCTGCATTCATCATGATGAACATCGCGCGGAGCCCCTTGTTCTCCTCGCCGATCAAATAGCCGGTCGCGCCGTCGTAGTTCATCACGCACGTCGAATTGGCATGGATGCCCATCTTGTGCTCGATCGAGCCGCATTTCACACCGTTGCGTTCGCCGAGCGTACCGTCGTCGCCGACGATGAACTTGGGGACGATGAACAGGCTGATGCCCTTGACGTTGTCGGGCGCGCCGGTCGTCTTCGCCAGCACGAGGTGCATGATGTTGTCCGACAGGTCGTGCTCGCCCGCCGAGATGAAGATCTTGGTGCCGGTGACGGCATAGCTGCCGTCGGCCTGCGGCGCGGCGCGGGTGCGGATCAGGCCGAGGTCGGTGCCGCAGTGCGGCTCGGTCAGGTTCATCGTACCAAGCCACTGGCCCGAAACCATCTTGGGAACGTAGAGCGCCTGCTGCTCGGCGCTGCCCTTGGTAAGGATCGAGGCGACCGCGCCATTGGTGAGGCCCGGATACATCGAGAACGCCTGGTTGGCGGCGGAGAGGTATTCCTCGACC
>JAYTTV010000067.1:0-9537 GCA_043745075.1 Sphingomonadaceae bacterium | reverse complement strand
GCTGGCTGCTCGCGCAGGTCTCGCAGCAACTCCACCTTGTCGCGATGCCTTCGGCGGGGACGACGACGCTGGACCTGCTTGCGCCCGGCGTCGCGCATCGGCGAGTCACCAGCGGCGGGGCCGATTATTTCGAGTGGGGCGACGGCGGACGCACCGTGACATGGTCGACCGGGTCGACCTTCCACCGCCGCGCGCTCGCCGACATCGCCCTCAATCCCGCCGACCGCCCCGGCTGGACAGCCGACACTGGGCGCACCGACGATTTTCTCGCCGCCGTCGAGACTCCGCGACCGCGTCCGGCGGGGAGCTTGGTGCTGTCTGATGCGCGGGTGCTGACGATGGCGGACGGCGACCGCGTCATCGACCACGCCGACATTCTCGTTACGGGCGACCGCATCGCGGCGGTCGGGCCGCACGGCACCATCGCGGTCCCGCCCGGCACAACGGTCCGCGACCTTGCCGGCAAGACGATCGTCCCGGGCTTCATCGATACGCACGACCATGTCGCGACGCTACGGCGCGATGTCCTCGGGCTCGAGGACTGGGGGCTGCGCGCGCGGCTCGCGGCGGGGGTCACGACGAGCTTCGATCCGTCGACGCTGACGATCGACCTCCTCGCATATCAGGACCTGCTCGATGCCGGGCTGATGACCGGGCCGCGGCTGCGCCAGACCGGGGTCGCGTTATTCTCGATGCAGCGCTTCGCCTCGCTCGACGAGGTCCGCGCGGTGCTGCGCCGCTACCGCGACGATTATCGGCTGCGCAACATCAAGGAATATCGCACCGGCAACCGGCGCGTTCGCCAGTGGGTGGCGATCGCCGCGCGCGAGCTCGGACTCCAGCCGACGACCGAGGGCGCGCTGGCGATGAAGCTCGACCTGTCGCAGGTGATCGACGGGTTCGCCGACAATGAACACGCGTTCGTCGCCGCGCCGCTCGGCGAGGATGTGCTGCGGCTTCTGACCGAAACGCGCACCGGCTATACGACGACGCTTCAGATCACCAATGGCGGCGCGCCGGGGGAGGACTGGTTCATCGCCGCCGAAAATCCGCTGCACGACCCGTGGATCAAGCGCTTCTGGCCGCAGCCGGCGATCGACCAGATGATGCTGAGCCGCCCGTGGCGTCCGCTGAGCGAATACCGCTTTCCGGCGATTGCGGCGGATGCGGCGGCGCTGCAACGGCGCGGCGGGCTGGTCGGCATCGGCTCGCACGGTGAGACTCCGGGGTACGGCTTCCGCTGGGAAATGGAGGCGCATCGGCTTGGCGGCATGACGCCGATGGCGGTGCTCCACGCCGGGACGATCGGTTCGGCCGAGCATATCGGGCGCGCGCGCGATCTCGGCAGTATCGTCAGTGGCAAGCTCGCCGATCTTGTCGTGCTCGACGGCGATCCCGTCGCCGATTTCACGACGCTCCGCCACCCCGTCGCGGTGATGCGCGGCGGTATGCTGTACGATGCGGCAACCCTCGACGAGCTCTGGCCCGAGCAGCGCAAGTTGCCGCCGCCGTGGTTCGCCAATCCCGACACCCGATACCTGCCCGATGGAGCGACCCGATGAGGATATTGCTGACCGCGATGCTGCTCGCGCTCTCAGTGCCAGCGCTCGCGGCTCCGCCCGAGATCGGCACCCAGCAGGTCGAACTCTATCGGATCGCGCCGGGCAAACACGCGGCGTTCCTCCGCTTCATCGCGCGATGCGACGAGGTCAACCGCCTCGCCGGGGTCGCGCCGCGCCAGTTATTCGTCCACAGCGACGGCGCCGAATGGGACTTCATGCTGCTCCAGCCGGCGCATTACACGGCCGCCGAGAACGCGCGGATCGACGCGGCGTGGGACAAGCTCGGGATGCCGTCGGGTTCGGATTTCTTCATGACGATCCGCGAGTTCATCGCGTCGCATACCGATACGACGGTGCGCGGGCCAACGACCGCCGCAGATTATCTGGCGACGATGGCGCCGAAGTAGCGGACGCGGGCGACGGGAAGTGATTCCGCTGTCCTACAGGGGCAGGGACGCGATACGCTCATGGCGAGTCAGACTTCGTCAGCCTGACCCGTGTTCTTTCTCATTGTTGGTCGCCCTGTGCTGCTCCCCGCCACTGTGAGGCAGGGGGATCTCCCCATTCTGTGCATCAACGCGCAACAGCGGGTGTTGCGAAAACGATGTCGAATACCGTGAACTTCGTGTGACCTTTCAAACAGCGCCAAACGTGGTTCTTGAGTGTAAGTGCCTGGAATGCTTATATAGTCACGATCGCGTCATCGCTGCGCGACATCCGTCGATAGCACCGCGCGAACGAACGCCGCCCCATCCGCGATCGCCTCGCGCGCAAGCTTGGCGACCGACATCGCCTCGAGGAAGCTGTGAGTCGCGCCGGGGTAGATCGTGCTCGTCACCGCCACCCCCGCCGCCGCGAGCCGCGTGGCCATGGCGATGCTCTGTTCGGCGAGGACGTCGCGTTCGGGGATGACGAGGAACGCTGGGGGTAGCCCCTCGAGCCGAGCACCCGCCGGGCAGGCGTACGGATCGGCGAAGTCGCTCGCGCTGGCGACATAGTTGTCGAAGTAATATTCGACCTCGGCGCGGTCGAGGACGGCGCCCGGACCGCCGTTCACGCGCTCGGCTTCGTCCGAGCAATCGGGCGAGAAGGCGCCGTAATTGAGCAGCAGCCCCGATACCATCCGGTCGTCGCCGCGGTCACGAAGCTTCAACGCCGTCGCCAGCGCGAGATTGGCCCCGGCGGAATCTCCGCCTATCGCCAACCGCGTCGCATCGATGCCGAGCGCGGCAGCATTGGCCTGCAGCCAGTCGACCAGCGCCACGATCGCGTCGAGCGCCTGCGGATATTTCGCTTCGGGGGACAGCGGATAGTCGACGCCCAGCACCATGACATCGGCGGCGGCCGCGTACTCGCGCATCAACCGGTCGTGGGTGTCGATGCTGAACAGCATGAAGCCACCGCCGTGAAGATAGATCAGCGCCGGGGCAGGGCGTGCACGTCCGGGATCAAGCACGCGGACCGTCATCGTGCCGCCCGCGACCGGTACCGCGAGCTCGATCGCCGCGACGACCGGACCGCCTTGCCGCCAAGGGGCACGGACCTCCTCGGCAACCGCGCGCGCGGCGGCGAGCGGCAGCGTCATGAACGGCGGGTGGCTCGACCAATCCGCCTGGACGCGGCGAACGAAGCCCGCGATCTCGGGATCAAGAAGCTCGATGCTCATGCACGCCCCATCAAAGTCTTGCGCCTTTTAGCAGGGCAGCCGAGCAATGACGTCGGGCATCCGGACGAATGTCTGTCGCGGTCGGGCCATCCGCTTGATCAGGTCGTCGCGTAGCCGCTGGGGGGCACGCCGAGCGTGCGATGGAACATGGCGGTAAATGAACTTGGGCTCTCATAGCCGACGTCATAGGCGACGCTGCTGATCGAGCGGCCGGTCGCGAGCAACGACAGCGCGGCCATCAGCCGGACCTGCTGGCGCCACGTCGACAGGCCCATCCCGGTCTCCTCCCGAAAAGCGCGGGTCAGTGTCCGCCGGGCCATTCCCGCAACACGCGCCCAATCGTCGAGGTCGCGCGGATCGGCTGGGTCGGCGAGGATCATGTCGCATATCCGCCGCAACCGCCGGTCGACCGGCATCGGGGCCTCAAGCGGACGTGTCGGCATCCGCTGCAATTCGTCGAGCATCAGCGCAACGATCCGGCCTTCACGACCATCGACGTCATAGGCGTGGTCGAAGCCAAGTACCTCATCGATCAGCGCGCGGACGAGGCCCGACACCTCGAACAGGCAGCAGCTTTTCAGCCCCGACGGCAGGCCCGGATCGACATACAGGACCTGCACCGACACCGGCCCAAGGCAGGCGACCTGATGCAACATGCCCGCTGGAAGCCAGACCGCGCGGTTAGGCGGAAGCACGAAACTCGTCTGCTCGGTGACGAGCGACATCACGCCGCTGCGGGCAAAACAGAGCTGCGACCGTGAATGCGAGTGCCACTTGTCGACGTAGCCAGCGGGATAGTCGTCAGCGAGCGCGATGACTGGCCGGATATCGAACGGCAGATCGGCGCTGCGTTTCATCAACAGGGGCAGGTCGGCTTCATGTCAGCAATGTTACGGTTTCGTGATGCTGCAGTCTATCGAAACGCGGGACCGTTCGCGCCAAACAAATATCCGATAATATGTATTATGTTAAATGATGAACGATCAGAGGGTGATTGTCAGGCCGTCGAAACCCGGTTCGACCCCGGCAGGCAAAGATCGGCACAAAGCTGCATAATCCATCGTATTGTCCATGTGCGTCAGGACTGCCCGGCGCGGCTTCGCACGGTCGATCCATTCGAGGGTCTGGTCGAGATGGCTATGCGTCGGATGCGGCTTGTGTCGCAGCGCGTCGACGACCCAGAGGTCGAGGTCTTCCACCAATGGCTCGGATGCAGCCGGTAACATCTTGATGTCGGTCGAGTACGCGATCGCCTTGCCGGCAGCTTCGATCCGGAACCCGAGGCTGTCGATATTTCCGTGGTTCTGAGGAAACCAGCGGACGGTCATCGCGCCGACCTCAAGTACCGGCGGCAATGGGTTGGCGATTGCGCTCGCCGGGTAAAACGACGTCCCAGCAAAAACATAGGCGAACCTCGGAAGTAATATCTCCCATGTCGTCGGGCTTGCGTAGCACTCGACCGGGGTCCCCATGAGGTGAAAGAACTGGCGCAAGTCGTCGATGCCGTGGGTGTGGTCGGCGTGGTCGTGGGTGTAGAGGACCGCGTCGAGACGTTGGACATTCACCGCCAGCATCTGTTCGCGAAAGTCGGGTCCGGTGTCGATGACGACCGTCGCGCCGTCGTGCTCGACAAGCAGCGATACGCGCCGCCGCCGGTTTTTAGGCTCGGCCGGATCGCAATCGCCCCAGTCGTTGCCGATGCGCGGTACGCCGCTCGACGTCCCCGAGCCGAGGATCGTAACCTTCATGCCGGGCGGGTCGCCTTGCCGAACAGGCGAAAGAAATTGTCGCTGGTTTGCGCGGCAATGGTCTCGACATCGACGCCGCGCAGACCGGCGAGGACAGTCGCGGTGTGCGCGACATAGGCCGGCTCGCACACCTTGCCGCGCATCGGCACTGGCGCAAGAAACGGCGAGTCGGTCTCGATGAGAATGCGGTCGTCAGGTAGCGTCGCCGCTACGGCCTGCAGGTCGCGGGCGTTCTTGAAGGTCAGTATCCCTGACAACGAGATGTAGAAACCGAGTGCAAGTGCCTGTTCGGCAAAGGCTGCGCTCGCGGTGAAGCAATGGATTACGCCAGGGAAAAACCCCGCCGACATTTCCTCGGCGAGGATCGCGGCGGTGTCTTCCTCAGCATCGCGGGTGTGGACGATCAGTGGCAGGCCCGTTGCCCGCGACGCCGCGATGTGGGCGCGGAAGCTGGTGCGCTGCTGGTCGCGGTCGCTGTGGTCGTAGAAATAGTCGAGCCCGGTTTCCCCGACGCCGATGACCTTGGGATGTGTTGCGGCGTCGATCAGCCGGGCGGCGTCGACCTCGGGGTGCGCGTCGGCTTCGTGCGGGTGGATGCCGATCGTCGCCCAGATGTCGGGATGCGCGTCGGCGAGCGCGACGACCTCGTCCCACTCCCCTGCCCGCGTAGAAATTCCGAGCATGGTCCCGACCCCGGCGGCGCGCGCGCGTTCGATCACGCCCGCCTGATTCTCGCGCAACCCCTTGTAATTGAGGTGGCAGTGTGAATCGACGAGCATCATGCGGACTCTACCCAACGCGGGAAGACGCCAGCGGGCGCGGGCACCGTGGTGTTCGCCGCGACACGCGTATCCAGATCGGCATACTGCCTTGCATCGGGAGCGACGCCGAGCTGATCAAGCAGCCGGGCAGCGGCGTCGGGAATGATCGGCTGGATGAGGATCGCGATCCGCCGCGTCGCATCGGCCACCGCCGCGAGCACCGCCGCCATCCGCGCAGGGTCGGTTACCTTGAGTGCCCAAGGCGCGGCGTCGGCGAAGTAGACGTTGGCCGCGGTCACCATCGTCATGATCGCTTCAAGCGCGCGATGGAGCTTTAACGCGTGCATCTCCGCGATAAAGACCGTTGCCTGCTCGCTTAGCATTGCTGCGAGCGCGTCTTCGGCGTCGCCGCCAACCCCTTGACCGGGCAGGCGGCCGTCGCAGTTCTTGGCGATCATCGACAGCGAGCGCTGGGCGAGGTTGCCGATGCCGTTAGCGAGGTCGGCGTTGGTCCGCTCGACGATCGCGGCGTGGCTATAGCTGCCGTCATCGCCGAACGCCACGTCGCGGAGGAGGAACCAGCGCAGCCGGTCGACGCCGAGCGTCTCGGCGAGCTCGAGCGGATCGACGACGTTGCCGAGCGATTTCGACATCTTCTCGCCGCGGTCGAGGATGAAGCCGTGGCCGAACACCGTCGTCGGCAAGGCCAGTCCCGCCGACATCAGGAACGCCGGCCAATAGACCGCGTGGAAGCGGACGACGTCCTTGCCGATGACGTGGAGGTCGGCGGGCCAAGTGTCGTCATACCCTGCCCCCGGATAGCCTGCCCCGGTGAGGTAATTCGTCAGCGCATCGACCCACACGTACATGACGTGACCGGGCGCATCGGGCACCGGCACACCCCAGTCGAAACTCGTCCGCGAGATCGACAAGTCACGCAGCCCGCCGGCAACGAAGCTGCGCATCTCGTTGAAACGGCTCGATGGCTGGATGAATTCTGCGTGGCTGTCGTACCAGTCGAGCAGCTTGTCCTGATACGCCGACAGCCGGAAGAACCAGCTTTCCTCGATCGTCCATTCGACCGCGGTCCCCTGCGGCGACAGGCGCGTCGGGCTGCCGTCGGCCCCGGTCGCGTCGATCAGTTCGCTCTCGTCGTAATAGGCTTCGTCGCGGACCGAGTACCAGCCTTCGTAGCGGTCGAGGTACAGATCGCCCGCGTCGCGCATCGCCCGCCACAACGCCTGGCTGGCGGCGGCGTGGTCCGCGTCGGTGGTGCGGATGAAGCGGTCGTGGCTGATGCCGAACACCGTCGACATCGTCTGGAACGCCTGCACCATATCGTCGACATACGCCTTGGGCGCGATCCCGGCCGCGCGGGCGGCCTGCGCGATCTTGAGGCCGTGTTCGTCGGTGCCGGTCAGGAAGGTGACGTCGCGTCCGGCGAGGCGGTGGAAGCGCGCGATCGCATCGGTCGCGATCGCCTCATAGGCGTGACCGATATGCGGCTTGCCGTTGGGATAAGCGATCGCCGTCGTGATGTAATATTTGTCAGGCGATTTCATTTGTATCCAACGGATTGCGCGACGGCGTGGCAAGTCCGGCGACGAGTTCGGCGAGCTCGAAAGCGACGCTCTGCGGATCGAGGCTGAGCCCCAGCGCCGACGCGGCGAGCGTATTTGCTTTCTCCCACAGCGCCAATGCCCGCGCAAGCCGCGCGCCGGTCCGCTCGCGCGACGCGCCGGCGATGTACGCGGGGACGAGCCCGAGGAACGCCTCGTAGCGCGGGGTCGCGGCCTTGCTGCTCAGGCTCCGCGCGACCGCCAGTGCCTTGCCCGCCGCCATTGCCGCCGGTGCCGAAGCGAGCGCATCGAGGTCAGCGACCAGCCCGGCGATGTTCGCGCTGGCAAGCTGGAGCGCCCGGCCCGGACTGCCTTCGGCGGCGGCGACTAGGGCGGCGCGATCGCCTTCGGGCAGATCTGGTAGCAGGCGACAGATCACCGCCTCGACCTCGGGCTCGGCGAGCGGCTGGAAGCGCAGGACGCGGCAGCGCGAGCGGATGGTCGGCAGCAGGCGGCTCGGCGAATGACTGATCGCGAGGAACAAGGTGTTCGGCGGCGGCTCCTCGAGGTTCTTTAGGAAGGCGTTGGCGGCGTTGCGGTTGAGGTCGTCGGCGGCATCGACGACGATCACGCGCCAGTCCGACAGCGCGGGCTTGGTCCGGAAGATCGACGCGAGCGGCTCGCCGATCGTCGAGTCCGACTTGACGAACTGGTCGACCGAAATGCCGGGGCGCATCTTGCCGGTCTTGGGGTTCTCGAGGATCTCGACGAGGCGGTAGTCGAGGTGGCTCCCCGCCGCGAGCAGCCGCGCGGTGGGGTGATCATAGTCGAGCTCGAAGCTGTCATCGTCGGTCCCGCCGCTCGCGGCACGCGCCAGTACCCACGCAGCGGCAGCGCGTGCAAAGGTCGCTTTGCCGACGCCGCGTGGTCCGGCGAGCAGCCACGCATGGTGCATCCGCCCGGCGGCGAAGGCATCGCGGAGCGCCTGCCCCTGCTCGGTGTGCCCGGCGATCATACGAGCAGCGGCTCGACTTCATCCCAGATTGCGGCAGCAACGGCAGCGGGGTCGCAGGTCGCGTCGATCAACCGGACGCGTGCCGGATCATCGAGCACCGAGGCGCGGAAGGCCTTGGCGACGCGGTCGTGGAAGCCTCCGCCGGTGAGTTCGAAGCGGTCCAGACGCCCGCGCCCGATGGCGCGCATCTCGCCGAGGTCGACGGGCAGGTCGAGCACCAGCGTCAGGTCCGGCCAAAGATTGCCCGTCGCCAGCCGGTGCTGATCGATCAGCACGTCACGCGACACCCCCTTCCCTGCTCCCTGATAGGCGAGCGTCGAGTCGATAAAGCGGTCGCACACGACCCATGTCCCACGCGCCATTGCAGGGCGGATCAGGCGGGCGACATGGTCGGCGCGGGCGGCATTGACGAGCAGCAGTTCGGTCAGCGCGCTCCAGCGGTCGGGGTCGCCCTCGACGATCAAAGAACGGATCGCTTCGGCCCCCGGAGTGCCGCCCGGCTCGCGCGTCGCCACGACCTCGAGCCCCTCGGCGCGAAGTGCGGTGACGAGCAGTGCAGCCTGAGTCGACTTGCCCGCCCCCTCCCCGCCTTCGAGCGTGATGAACTTGCCCGTCATTTCCCCATGACGAGGTGGCGGAACGCACTGCCGACGCGCCCGAACGGCCCGGCGATGGCGACGGCTTCGCTGGCGACGAGCGGCAGGCGCGCAGTGGGCAGTCCGGGCGTGGTGACGACGAGCTCGGCGATCTTCTGGCCCTTAGCGATCGGCGCCTTGATCGGGCCGTCATAGACGAGCGTCACCTTGCGCTCGGCGCCGTAGCCGCGCGGGACGGTGATCTTGAGGTCGCTCGCCCCGGTCAGGCCGACGTCGTTCGCTGCGCCCATCCACACCTCGGCGCGCCCGACTTCCTGCCCCGCCTTGACCAGCGGCAGCTGGGTCCACGCGCGGAAGCCCCATTCCATGAACGCGACCGACTGCGCGATGCGCTCGTTGAACGACTCTAGCCCGGCGAGGACGAGGACCAGCCGCCGTCCGTCCTGCTCGGCCGAGCCGGTGAAGCCATAGCCCGCCTCCTCGGTGTGCCCGGTCTTGAGCCCATCGGCCCCGGCGACGCGGCCGAGCAACGGGTTGCGGTTCGCCTGGGTGATGTCGTCGCCCTTGCCGAGGGTCTTGCCCCAGGTGAACGACGGGGTGCCGTAGAACTTCTTGTAGAGCGCCGGGAAG
>JAYTTV010000066.1:0-9544 GCA_043745075.1 Sphingomonadaceae bacterium | reverse complement strand
GTCTTCCAGGCAACCGCCGGCGTAAGCTGGAAGATGTTCGCCGATTGGGTGATGGACGGCAGCTACACTTACGGGCGCGACAGCAGCTACAGCATTTCCGAGCATGGCGTGAATAATCCCGCGCTGTTCGCCGCGCTGGCTTCGACGTCCCCGCAGACGGCGCTCAATCCGTTCGGGGTCAACAGCCGCAGCGTGCTCGACACGGTGTTCAACTCGGTGTTCGAGGCGCCCGGCATCAACGAGGAGCATCAGGGCGAACTCAATTTCTCGGGCTCGCTGGCGACGCTGCCCGGCGGGCGCGTGCGGATGGCGGTCGGTGGCGAGATCATCCGCGACAGCATCTATACCGGGCTCGATTCGGGGACGATCGGCTCGGTCAACGCATCGCGCAGCTATGCGGCACGGACAATCAAGTCGCTCTACGGCGAACTCAACGTACCGATCTTCGGCGCCGACAATGCGACCGCCGGGTTCCGGCGGCTCGACCTGTCGCTCGCGGGCCGGATGAGCGATTACTCGGACGTCGGGACGTCTTACAACCCAAAGGTCGGCGTGAATTGGGAACCCGTCGACGGGCTGACGCTGCACGGCAGTTACGGCACGTCGTTCCGAGCGCCCGTGCTGACCCAGATCCACGGCGCGTTGAACGCCTTGTTCATCCAGAACTACCGGACGCCGACCGGGGTGGTGCAGGGCGCAACGTTGTCGGGCTATGCCGGCGGCAATCCCCTGGCGCCTGAACATGCGCGGACCTTTTTGCTCGGTGCAGATATCAAGCTGCCGTCAGTGCCGAACCTGCGGGCGAGCGTGAATTACTTCAACGTGCGCTACACGGGTCAAGTCAATGCTATCCTGCAGGACTTGTCGATCCTGCAGAGCCCGGCGACCGCGGCGCAATATGCAGACCGGATCGTGCAAGGCGCGAAAGCGGCGAGTGTCATCCAGTCGTTCGTGGCGGCCGGCTACCCGGTGTTTGGCGTGCTTCCGGCCAGTCCGACGCTGTTCGTCTACGGCCAGAACGTCAATGCGGGCAAGACGTTGGCGCAGGGGATCGATTATCAGATCGGCTACCGCATGGGTAAATTCGATATCTCCACGAGCGGGACGTACTTCACCAAGTTCGCAACGGCGGTCTCGCCGTCGGGGGCTTTGCTCGAGAGCGTCAACACGATCTTTTATCCGCCGCGGTTCAGGTCGCGGAGTTCGGTCGGCTATAACGACGACGCCAACTCGGCAATCGCTTTCTGGAATTTCACCAACGCGTATCGGAACAACCGGATCGACCCGGTGCAGACCGTGAGCAGCTATTCGACCTTCGACATTCATTTGTCGCACAGCTTCGGGGGTTCGCTGAGCAAGACGAACCGCCTGACCCTGGCCGTCGACGTCCAGAACCTGTTCGACAAGGATCCGCCGTTCGTCAACATCGCCGAAAGCCCGAACGGCGGTGGCGGCTTCGATCCGACCGTGTCCAATCCCGTCGGCCGCCTGATCTCGCTGACGGCAACGATCTCCCTGTAGACTGCCGGCTCGGATCGTCCCGCTTATTTGCGGAAGCAGGCGTCGTACATGCGGTCGAGCAATTCGCTCAGTGTCTTGAGGTCGTCGGGCCCCAGCGCGTTGAGCGTCTCGCGCTCGACCGGCTCGAGCATGTCGAAAAGCGACTTCAGGACGCTTTCGCCTTTCGGCGTCGTATACAAGGCGTGACGGCGGCGGTCGGTCGGCGACTGGCGGCGTTCGGCGAGGCCGAGCGCCTCGAGGTCGTCGATCAGCGCGACGGTGAGCGACTTGTCGAGGCCGATCTCGCGCGACAGCATCACCTGGGATAGGCCCGGATTGGCCGAGATCAGCTCCATCGCGGAAAATTCACCGGGTCGCAGCTCATAGCGCGCCGACTTTACCGAGAAATCGCGCGAGAGCTGGTTCTGGATACGTCGTAGCCGGAAGCCGACGAAATCGCCGAGCCGTCCGAGGTTCAGATGGTCGGCAGGGGCCGGGCTGTTGTCCGCTTTGGCCGTCATCCATCCGGACTAGCCCAAGCGCCCTGGCAAGCAAAGCTGGAAATAGCCACGGCCGGGTCGCCCCCGCGCAGGAGCCGACAAGACCAGCTTCACTATTGAGCAAGCCCGGCGCGGAGTATTGTCGGCCGATATCGGCCCCAACCCCCACCGGTCCGCCGTTATAGAATACTATCCGCCAAATTCGACTTTCACTGCGGGTCTGAACCGTCCGGCCCCAGCCTCACGCACTTGCTCAAGGATGCCAGCTCGCCGGTAGGGTGCGCGCCGCAAGTTGCACGACCGCGGCGTCGCCGAGGGCGTCCGATGCGTCGCCGACCATCACCTTGTACGTCCCCGCCGCGATCCGCCACACGCGCGCTCGCTCGTCGAACGTCGCAAGCAGGCGCGGATCGACGCGCAGCTCCAATTTGGTTTCCGCGCCGGCGGCAAGGTCGAGTTTGCGGAAGGCGCCGAGCCGCTTGGGTGCCTCCCACCCCGCACCGGAGACATACAGCTGGACCACCGCCTTGCCGGTGCGCGTGCCCGCGTTGCGGACGCTGACGCTCGCGACGATGCTGCCTCCAGCCGCCTCGGCGCGGAGCCCAGAGTAGGTGAAATTGGTGTAGGACAGGCCGTGGCCGAACGCGAAGGCAGGCGTTTGTCGCTGCAGGTCGAGCCATTTGTAACCGATCGCGGCCCCTTCACTGTACGTCACGTCGCCGTCGGCCGGCTCGCCCGGATGCGGCAGCTGCGCCACGCCGGCGGGAAAGCTGATCGGTAAGTGGCCCGATGGATTGACCTGCCCGAACAGGACGTTGGCGATCGCCTCGCCGCCGGCGGTCCCCGGATACCAGGCGGCGACCAACCCGGCGACCTTGCCTGCCCAAGGGGTGAGTACGGCACCGCCGCTTTCGAGCACGACGACGGTGCGCGGATTGGCGCTCGCGACAGTGTTGATCAGCGCATCCTGCCCATCGGTCAGCGCGAGCGGGACGTCGAAGCTTTCGCCCGCCCATTGCGTCGCGAAAACAATGGCGGCGTCGGCATCGCGGGCGGCGGCTGCGGCCGCCTGCGGATCGGCACCATCGACATACGTGACCCGCGCATTCGGCGCCTGCCGCCGGATCGCCTCGAGCGGCGCCGACGGGTAATACATCACCGGTCCCGGCCAGACGGTCGGCTTGATCCCCGGCACGGCGTTGCCGCCGACCGGGTAGACGAGCGACGATCCACCGCCCGCCAGCACGCCTTTGTCGGCATGACCACCGATGACGACGATCGAGCGGATCGTCGGCGACAGCGGTAGCGTCTGGCGCGCATTCTTCATCAGCACGATCGATTGTTCGGCGGCTTCACGGCTGATCGTCGCGTGCTCGGCGAGCATCGCCGCGGGAAGGTCCATCGGCGCCGCGGTCACCGGGTGATCGAACAGCCCCTTGTCGAACATTGCGCGCAGGATGCGCGAGACCATTGTATCGAGCGCCGCTTGCTTGACCTCGCCCGAAGCAAGCGCGGCTTCGAGATTCTTGCCGAAATAGGGTTCCTTGTCGAACGGGTAGCCCGACTGCTGGTCGAGCCCGGCAGCGATCGCCGGCGCGGTCGAATGCGTCGCGCCCCAGTCCGACATGACATAGCCCCGCCAGCCCCAGTCGCGCCGCAGCACGTCGGTCAGCAGCCACGGGCTCTCGCACGAGAATGGCCCGTTGACGCGATTATACGCGCACATCACCGCTCCGGGCCGACCCGCCTCGATCGCGAATTCGAAGGCAAGCAGGTCGGACATCCGCGCCGCCGCCGGGTCGATCACCGAATTGCCGGCGTTGCGATCGGTCTCCTGATCGTTGATCGCGCAATGCTTGACGGTCGAGATGATGTGGTTGGACTGGATCCCGGCGATCTGTGCACCGACGAGCGTGCCGGCAAGCAACGGATCTTCGCCGCCATATTCGAAGTTGCGGCCGTTACGCGGCTCGCGCGTCAGGTCGACGCCCCCGGCCAGCATGACGTTGAAGCCCGACGCACGAGCTTCCGCCCCGATCATCGCGCCGCCGCGCCGCCCGACCGCCGGGTCCCACGTCGCCGCGATCGCGAGGTTGGAGGGGAGGGCGGTGCGCTCACGCTTGCGCGCTGCTCCGCCCTGCGTCGCGACGCCGATCCCGGCATCGGTCTGCCACTGTGCGGGAATGCCGAGCCGCGGGACGCCGGGCACATAGCCGGCCGATCCAGCGCGACCGGCTACGGGCGCAATGGAGTGACGCGGCGGGAAATCGGTGGCGAAATAGCCAACGATCAGGGTCATCTTTTCCGCCTGGGTCATCTGCGGCAGGAGCAATGCGACCCGGCTATCGACGGAGAGCCGGGCATCGGCCCACGGCTGCGCCGCAGATATGCGCTGCCCCGGTGACCGCTCGGCCGCTTCGGGCGGACCCGCAGCGACGAGCAAGGCGCTGCTGGCGAGCAACAGGACGCGAATCCGCGCGGTCATTTCGTTTCTCGCCGAGTATCTGCTCATTTTGTAATTTCTGTAGCGGCTATACGGGTCGCGAGGCAAAGCCACATTCTGGAGAACGCCCGAGATGAGATTGCACCGCCTGACGATCCTGCTGGCAGCGCTGGCGACCCCGTTTGCGATCTCCGCGCAGACCGTAGAACCGGTGGCCCAGACCGACAGCGGTCGCATCCGTGGCACGATGGTCGATGGCGTCGCGAGCTGGAAGGGCATCCCTTTGCTGCGCCGCCGGTCGGTCCCCTTCGCTGGCGAGCGCCGCAGCCGGTCGCAGCGTGGCCGGGCATTCGCGACGCTACCGCTTATTCGCACGACTGCATGCAACTGCCGTTCCCGAGCGACGCTGCACCGCTCGGGACCCAGCCGGCCGAGGACTGCCTGTACGCCAACGTCTGGAAGCCTGCCGTCGCGACCGCGAAACTGCCGGTCATCGTGTGGATCTACGGCGGCGGCTTCGTCAACGGCGGCGCGTCCCCACCGACCTATTCGGGGGCGAACATCGCCAGGCAAGGCGTGATGTTCGTCAGCTTCAACTACCGCGTCGGCCGCTTCGGCACCTTCGCGCTACCGCAGTTGACCAAGGCCGATCCGGATGGCGGGCGGCTGGGCAACTACGGGATCATGGACCAGATCGCCGCGCTCAAGTGGGTAAAGGCGAATATCGCCAGCTTCGGCGGCGATCCGTCGAACGTGACGATTATCGGCGAGAGTGCCGGCGGCATGTCGGTCCATGCGCTGGTGACGTCGCCGCTCGCCGCCGGGCTGTTCCACAAGGCGTTCGTGATGTCAGGCGGCAATGGCAAATCGGATCCCAGCAAGACGCTCGCCTCGGTCGAGCAGATCAGCAAGGATTTCGCCAAGTCGCAGAATATCGACCCCGACGCGCCCGATGCGCTCGACAAGCTGCGCGCGCTCAGCGCCGAGCAGGTCACCGATGGGCTCAGCATGATGCAGATGTTCCGCCCCAAGCCGGGGCCGTTGACCTATAGCGGTCCAGTCGTCGACGGCACGGTGATCGTCGATAGCGGCGAGGCCTATGCGTCGGGGCGGTTCGCCAGGGTGCCGATCGTCATCGGCGCGACGAGCGCGGACATGGGCGGCAAGAGCGGCTTCATGATCGCGGGTGCACGCGAGGCCGCTGCGGCGATCGCGGAAAAGAGCGTGCCGGTGTGGGAGTATCGCTTCTCCTACGTCGCTGATTCGGTCGGCCAGCCGGGTGCACAGCACGCGAGCGACATCCCGTTCTTCTTCGACACGACCGCGATCAAATATGGCGACAAGACCACGCCGAAGGACGTCGCGATGGGCAAGACGATCAGCGCATATATCGTAAACTTCGCCGGGACGGGCAACCCGAACGGGGCGGGGCTACCGGAATGGCCACGCTACACACGGGCAAGCGACACGCTGATGAACTTCGGCGCGGACGGAAGGGCAATGCCACAGCGCGACCCGTGGGGTGCGCCGGTCAACGGCGAGCTAGGTTCCTCGCAGGCCGCGCCGCAGACGGGACAATAGGACAGTCTGGAACACCGCTCGGTCAAGATACCGCGGCGCGCGCACGAGAAAATGCAGGCTTGTGGAAACGGTAGTCGAGGCTACTGTAATCCAATCGTCATGCGGGGATGTTCGATGCGTAAACTTCCGGTCTGTCTCGTTGCTAGCCTGTCGGTCGCCAGTGCGGCGGCCGCGCAGCAAGCTCCAGCTGCTGCCCCCGCGGTGAGCGCTGGCGTCGAGGACATCGTCGTCACGGCACAGAAGCGATCGGAAAATCTGCAGGAGGTGCCGATCGCGATTACCGCGATCACCGCCGAAGCGCTGAAGAACAAGCGGGTCGAGAACCTGCTTGGCCTGTCGGGCCTTGCACCCGGACTGCAGATCAAGACCGATGACAACGCCGCCAATCCGCGCATCTTCATCCGCGGCGTCGGTGTCAACGACTTCAACCCGTCGACCAACAGCGCGGTCGGCATCTACGTCGACGGCGTCTACATCGCCTCGCCACTCGCACAGCTCGCATCGTTCTACGACCTCCAGCAGGTCGAGGTCCTGCGCGGTCCGCAGGGCACGCTCTATGGCCGCAACACCACTGGCGGCGCGATCAACGTCACCACGAAGGCCCCATCGGACAGCCTCGCCGCCGATGCATCGCTCGACTACGGCCGCTTCAACGCGGTCAATTTCGAGGGCGGGGTCGGCGGGCCGATCGCAGGCGACAAGCTCACCGCGCGCGTTTCAGGCCTGTATGCACGCGATGACGGCTACACCCTCGACCGGACGAGTGGCCGATACGGCAACAACGCCAATCGCTGGGCGATCCGCGGGGCGTTGCGCTGGCGTCCGACTGACAATCTGACCGACGACCTCAAGGTCAGCGCCAACCAGTCGCACGGCGGCTCGATACTCGCGTATAATCGGTCGATCCTGTCCCAGACGACCGCCGCGACGGGTGCCGACGGACTGTGCGCGCCGGCCTTTTACACGTCGGGCCAGTGCACCAACGTCCTCGGCTACGCCAACACCAGCAAGAACCTATACGCCGGCGATTATCAGTTCCTCGGCCGGGACGTCGTGCGGTTGTTCGCGGCGACGAACACGCTGACCTACGACTTCGGGCCGGTATCGCTGGTTTCGGTGACCGGCTACCAGCATGCGGCGCGGAACGACCAGGAGGAGACCGACGCCAACCCGCTGCCGATCTTCACCGCCAGCTATATCGCGCGGCAGAATACGACGAGCCAGGAGGTTCGGCTCCAGTCGAACGGCAAGACCCCGCTGCGCTACGTCCTCGGTGGATATTTCTCCTACGACGACCTCGACAATCGCTCGCAGTACGATGTGCTGCGCGCGCTGCGCGATCCGACGCCGGAGAACCCGAGCGGTGCCGACGTGGCGAACAGCATCGGGCTGTTCGGCTGGCCGCTGCATCAGATGACCACGAGCTATGCCGTGTTCGGACAGGTCGATTATGATCTGACATCGCGGCTGACCGTGACTGCCGGCCTGCGCTTCGCCAGCGATCACAAGTCATTCCATTATGTCAGCGAGGCCGAGAACGGCGCGATCCCGATCTTCACCTTCGACGAGAGCAGGACGTTCAAGTCACTGTCGGGCCGGGTCGGCATCCAGTATAAAGCGACCGACGACATCAACCTCTACGCCAGCTATAATCGCGGGTCGAAGAGCGGCGGTTTCTTCAGCGGCCAGACGACCGATCCTGCCGACATCGGGCCGTACCGGGACGAGAAGGTCAACGCGTATGAGATCGGCGCCAAGACCCAGTTCTTCGACAACCGTCTGCGCGCCAACTTCTCGGCATTCTATTATGATTACAAGGACCTGCAGGTCTATACGACGGTCCAGCGCGGGCTGTTGACGGTCCAGTTGTTCACCAACGCCTCGGCGGCGCGGATCTATGGCGGCGAGGCCGAATTCGAGGCGACGCCGTTCACCGGGCTCGACCTGTCGCTAGGCGTCTCGCTGCTCCACGCCGAATATCGTGATTTCGTCTCGGCGGGAACGAGCTATTCGGGCAACACATTGCCGTCGGCCCCCAAGGCGAGCATCAACGGCACCGCACACTATGAGCACGATTTGCCGGTCGGCAGCTTCGTCGGGCAGCTCGATTTCACCTACCGCTCGAAGGTCTTTTTCGACACCGCCAACACCGAGCGGCTGAGCGACCCGCGGCGTATCTTCGTCAACGGCCAGGTCGGCTGGCGCCTCGGCGAGAGCCGCTACGAGCTCGGCGTGTTCGGGCGCAACATCTTCAACACGACCAACATCGTCGACATCACGCCGGTCCCCAGCCTCGGTTTCGATATCTTCAGCGTCGGCCAGCCGCGGACCTACGGCCTGTATCTGCGCTTCAAATATTGACCGCTGCGGGAGCCTGGATCGGGCCGCCGCCACCCGCCGGCCAGCAGATCGCGGCGTATGTCGTCGGCATCGTCGGCGTGCTGTTCGCCGGTGTCGGACCGCTTTTGCTTGGCGGGCTCGAAGCGACGCACCGGCTCAGTGCGACCCAGCTCGGCGAGGCGGGAACGGTCGAGCTGCTGGCGATGGGTATCGGCGCGGGCCTCGCCGGGGCCGTTCTCGGCTCGCGTAATTTGCGTATCATCGCGGTCGTCTGCGGCCTGTTGCTCGCCGCGCTCAACGTCGCGACGACTAAAGTATCCGGCGATATGCTGACGCTCGTCCGCGCTCTCGCCGGGCTGCCGAGTGGCGTGCTGATCTGGCTCGTCACCGGGCTGATCGTGCGGTCGCCGCGTCCCGAACGCGGCGCCGGGCTTTATCTGACGCTCCAGACCCTCGCGCAGCTCGTCGTCGTCGCGGGGATCACCGCCTTCATCATCGGTCCGTTCGGCGTCGACGGCGGCTTCCTCGCGCTTGCAGCGGTCGGGCTGGTCTCGGCGATCATCGGGCTCGCGGTGCCGCCCAACTACGCTCCGCTGCCAGCGACCGACAATCCGCGGGGGCTGCCTGGCGGGCGCGGCTGGGTCGCCCTCGCCGCGACCTTCTGCTTCCAGGCGTTCATCCTCGCGGCGTGGATCTACGTCGAGCCACTGTCGCGACAGTCGGGGCACGCAGCGGGCACGGCGGGATTGGCGATTTCACTGTCGCTCGGGGCGCAGGTCGCGGGCGGGACGCTGGCGACGATCGCGGCGGGGCGGATCGCATGGCTGTGGGCGTTGGTCGGGTCGCTGGCCGGCATGATCGTCCTGCTCGGCGTCTTCGCGACTCTGCCGTCGAGCGTCGTGTTCCTCGCTGCGTCGGCGGCGTTCGGGTTTTTGTGGATCTTCGCCTCCCCCTATCTGACGCCGATGGCGATCGAGGCCGATCCGACGCGGCGTGCGGCGCTCCTCGCGCCAGGGGCATCGTTGCTCGGGTGCGGGGCAGGGCCATTCCTTGCCTCGCTCGTCGTCACCGACAGCGATGTGCGCGGAAGCCTGTATCTGGCTGCGGGGATCGCCGCGGTCTGCGCCGTCATCGTCGCAGCGCTGCATTTGACCCGCCCGCGCGTCGCCGTGATCGGCTA
>JAYTTV010000065.1:0-9660 GCA_043745075.1 Sphingomonadaceae bacterium | reverse complement strand
CCCCATGGCCTTCGAACAAAAATGGCTTGCCGGACAAATTAGCTTGGCAGCATAGTCACCACGCCAAGGGAGACGCTGGACGAGGGCAAGGTCACTTTCCCGCGTCGTACTGCTACGGATTGCCCGGCGGCCCGGTTTGTTGGATTGAAAGCGAAGTCGATGAATGGAAGGTCGATCCCGCAGGTTGGGGCATCCTGCGGGGCATCCCGCAAGTCGCCTTCCCAGTTAATGCAGTCAGGCCGACAACTTAGCCACGAGGATGGGTTTCTCGCGGGGCATCCGTTTCTTGTTTCGGAACAAGCTGCTATCGTTGACCGGTGAATACCGCCGCTCCGCCTGAACACGCCGCCGCCGACTGGACGATCGACCAACGCTGGGGCGATTATACGCCGGCCGACCATGCGCTGTGGGACCGGTTGTACGCGCGACAGACCAAGCAACTTGCCGCCCGGGCCCATCCCGCGTTCCTCAATGGGCTGGCCACGCTCGATCTGTCGAAGCCCGGCATCCCCGACTTCGAGGAGATGAGCGACCGGCTCGACGCCGTCACCGGCTGGCGGGTCGTCGCGGTACCCGGCCTTGTGCCCGACGCGGTGTTCTACCAGCACCTCGCCGAGCGGCGCTTCGTCGCGGGCAACTTCATCCGCTCGGCAAACCAGATCGACTATCTCGAAGCCCCCGACGTCTTCCACGACGTCTTCGGCCACGTTCCCCTGCTCAGTGATCCGGTGTTCGCCGATTACATGCAGGCCTACGGTCAGGGCGGTTTGCGCAGCCTCCAGTTCGACGCGCTGACCCGGCTGTCACGACTGTACTGGTACACCGTCGAATTCGGCCTCGTCCGCCACGACGGCGACCTCAAGCTGTATGGCGCGGGCATCGTCTCGAGCCACGGCGAGAGCATCTTCGCGCTCGATGACGCGTCGCCGCACCGGATCGGCTTCGACCTCGCCCGTGTCATGCGGACGCCGTACAAGATCGACGACTATCAGGCGCTCTACGTCGTCATCGACAGCTTCGAGCAGCTGCTGCGGACGACGCTCGACACCGACTTCGCCCCGCTTTACGCCGCACTGGCGACGCAACCCGACATCGCGATCACCGACCTGCAACCCGGCGATACGGTGATAAATCGCGGCACGCAGCGTCACGGCAAAACGGTCGTTGCAAGCGTCGGCTAGCGCCCCTATACGGTCCGCCTTCCGTCGTGTGGGGCAGTAGCTCAGATGGGAGAGCGCAGCAATCGCACTGCTGAGGTCAGGGGTTCGATCCCCCTCTGCTCCACCAACGCCGCGCCGGGAAGCCAATAGCTTCCCCGGTGCGTAAGGGCCGCGTGTCAAACATTCGCACCATCGCCGGTATCGCCGGTCTCTCCTTCGGTACCGCACTCGTCGTCCTCGACGGCGGGATCGCCAACGTCGCGCTGCCGACGATCGCGCGCGACCTCGGTACCGATGCGTCGGCGGCGGTGCTGATCGTCACGATCTACCAGCTCGTCCTCGTCATGGCACTGCTGCCCCTGTCGGCGGTCGGCGAGCGGATCGGCTTGCGGCGGCTTTACCAAGGCGGGCAAGTGCTGTTCGCCTGCGCCAGCCTCCTTGCCTTCTTCGCCCACAGCCTGCCGTTCCTGCTCATCGTCCGCATGCTGCAGGCACTTGGCGCAGGGGCGGCGCTCAGCGTCACCTCCGCGATGCTGCGGACCCTGTATGCCCCCGAACACCTCGGCCGCGGTCTTGGCCTCAACAGCGTCGTCGTCTCGGCAGCGGCGGCGCTGGCCCCAACGGCCGGAGGCCTGATCCTCGGCGTCGCGAACTGGCCGTGGCTGTTCACCGCCGCCGCGCCGCTGGCAGTATTCTCGCTTGCCCTCGGACGCTTCCTGCCAAACCCCGAGCCGCGCGCCGAGCCATTCGACTTCACCGGCGCCCTCCTGTCGGCGGCGACCTTCGGACTGATCATCGGCGGACTCGAGAGCGCGGTGCATGGCGGGTCGCCGGTCGTCTCGGCGGCGATCACGGGTATCGGCGGAATCTTCGCAGTTGTACTTGTCCGGAACCAGCGGCGGCACCCGCGCCCAGTGTTCCCGGTCGACCTGCTGGCGCGGCCGGTGGTAGCGCTTTCGGCGCTTGGAGGCTTTGTCGTCTTCGTCGCGTCGATGACTATCCTCATCTCACTCCCCTTCCGGCTCGAGCACAGCTTCGGCTTCACCCCGCAGCAGGTCGGCGCGATGATTGCACCGTGGCCGCTGACGACGCTGTTCGTCGCGCCGCTCGCTGGGACGCTGTCGGACAAATACCCCGCTGGGCTGCTTGGAGGGATCGGCATGGCAATCGCGATCGCCGGGCTGCTCACCGTCGCGATGCTGCCGGTTCACCCCGTTTATATCGACATCGCATGGCGGCTGTCGCTCTGCGGTGCCGGCTTCGGCCTGTTCATGTCGCCGAACGCCCGATTGATCGTCGGTTCGTCTCCACGTGAGCGAGCGGCATCGGCGGGCGGCCTGGTCTCGACCTTGAGGCTCTGCGGGCAGACGACAGGAGCGACGCTGGTCGCGGCGTTGCTCGCAATAGGCATCGGCGGCGGCTCGGTCCCAGCGCTCGTCGCGGCAGGTTTGGCGATGATCGCCGGGCTATGCAGCATTGCCCGGCTCAATCCCGCGATCCGGCTGCCGAGTGTCGTCGAGACCCAGAAAGTGCAGCCGGCACCTCGCCTCACTTAGATCATCGCTGTCCTACAGGACCGTGAATGGAGTACGATGGGTGATCGAGTCGGCGCGTATCCAGCCGGCACCGCGTTCTTTCTCATTGCTGGACTCGTGGCCTTCGACGGAAGCGAACCGTCGCTGAAATCCGAAAATCCGTCGCGCGAACTCCGCGCGTAATTCGCGAAAAGCTGGTCGTTCTGTGGACTGGTGTGACCTTCGGCAACGGTTGGCTCCGTAATCCAACTGCCGAGATACTTCGCTAACCTCGCCCAGAGCCATTCGCCGATATGAAAAGGCCGGTCGTTTCGTGGACTTGTGTAACCTTCGGGCGTGGCTGCCCGCCAATGTCTGATCGCCAGTTCGCTGTGTCGAGACCGCGAAAGCCCGCTCCTGATGCTGAAAAGCTGGTCGTTGCGTGGACTTGTGTGACCTTTGGGGTCTTGTCGCGCGGCACAACCGCGCCGCTGACGTCTAGGCCGCCAAAGCAGCCCGCGCCTGGCTGGCAAGATGGGCGAGCATTGCCGTCGTCACCGGCCCGCCGCTGCGGGCGCGGGCAATCGGTCCGGCAATGCGGATGAGACGGTCGGCGTTGGCGGTCTCCCATGCAGCGACCGCGGCGGTGGGATCGCCGCCCGGCGGCACGATGCGGCGGAGCAGGTCGAGCCGCAGCGCCTCGAAATCGCGGACCAGTCCCGCCTGGAGCAACCGCTCCCACGGGTCGGCGGGGGTCAGCCCGGCGGTCGCGCCTTTCGCCCAGTCGAGCCCTGTCGCCTCGCCGAGCCCGGTATACGCGCTCGCGATCGCCGCTTCGGGAACGCCGAGATCGGCGGCGAGTAGCCCTGTGCCGACCGCGCCGTCGAGCGAGGTGATCCGGACCAACTGTGCCGCCACATCGGCAGGTGCCCCCATCGCTGCAAGCCGCGCAGCAAAGCGATCGATCTGCGCCTTGGGCTCGGGCCGGAGCAACTGGCCGAGCGCATCGCCGAGCCGCGCGATGCCGGGCGCGAGCCGTTCGACCAATGCCGACGGCGCGAGGCAGCTTCCCGCGCGCAGCAGGTCGGCCATCTGCATCCGCAACGCCGCGACCGCATCGACGTGGAGGTCGAGATGAACCGGCCCCGCGACCGGCGCGGCGTCGATCGCTGCCCATAGCCCGCGGAAATCGAACAGGTCGCGCGCGGCGACAAACGCCCCGGCGACCTCGGCGAGGTCGACCCCGAATTCCTCGGCGAATTCGAACGGCAGAGTAAGCCCGCCGCGGTTGACCAGCTCGTTCGCCAGCTTGGTCGCGATCAGCTCGCGGCGCAGCCGGTGGCTGTCGATCGCGGCGGCGAAGCGCTCCTGCATCGCCCGGGGGAAGGCGGCGTGGAGGTCGGGGACCAGCAGCGCGTCAGTCACCAGCGGGCTGATGACGAGCGCGTCGTAGACCGCCATCTTGGCGTAGGCGAGGACGACCGCAAGCTCGGGGCGCTCGAGGCCCTGCCCCGACCGCCCGCGTTGCGCCAGCACCTCGTCGGACGCCAGCCCCTCGACCTTGCGGTCGAGTTCGGCGGCCCCGTCCTCGAGCATCTCGATCAGCCGGATATGCCCCGGCAATGCCGCGACGCCGCCGCGCTCGGCGATGCTCAGCGCCTGCGTCTGAAGGATATTGTCGCGAAGCACGAGCGCCGCGACATCGTCGGTCATCGACGCCAGCAGCTCGTTGCGCGCGTCCTCGGTCAGCCGCCCGGCGGCGACCTCGGCATTGAGCGCGATCTTGATATTGACCTCGTTGTCCGAGCAGTCGACCCCCGCCGAATTGTCGATGAAGTCGGTGTTGAGACGGCCGCCCTTGCTGGCGAATTCGATCCGGCCCGCCTGCGTCAGGCCGAGGTTCGCGCCCTCCCCGACGACCTTCGCGCCGATCATCGCGCCGTCGATCCGGTGGCCGTCGTTGGCCCGGTCGCCGACGTCGTTGTTCGATTCGCCCGCCGCCTTGACGTAGGTGCCGATGCCCCCGAACCACAACAGGTCGACCTTGGCGGTCAGGATAGCGACGATCAGCTCCGACGGCGAGAGGGTGTCGGCGGCGATGCCGAGCGCGGCCTTGACCTCGGCGCTGATCGGGATCGCCTTCTGGCTGCGCGGAAAGACACCACCGCCGGGCGACAGCAGCGCCTTGTCAAAATCGTCCCACGACGAGCGCGGTAGCACGAACAGCCGCTGACGCTCGGCGAAGCTCGCGGCGGCATCGGGGGTGGGGTCGAGGAAGATGTGGCGGTGGTCGAACGCCGCAACGAGCCGGATCGCGGGCGACAACAGCATGCCGTTGCCGAACACGTCGCCCGACATGTCGCCGACGCCGACGACAGTCGTTGGCTCGGTCTGGACGTCGTGGCCAAGCTCGCGGAAGTGCCGCTGGACAGAAATCCACGCGCCCTTGGCGGTGATCGCCATCGCCTTGTGGTCGTAGCCGACGCGCCCGCCGCTCGCGAAAGCGTCGCCGAGCCAGAAGCCCGCGTCGAGGGCAATCTGGTTCGCCGTGTCGGAGAAGGTCGCTGTCCCCTTGTCGGCGGCGACGACGAGATACGGGTCGGGGGCGTCGCGGCAGACGACGTGCGCGGGCGGGATATTGCTCCCGTCGACGGCGAGATTGTCGGTCAGCGACAACAACGCGCGGACGAATATCTTGTACGCCTCGGTCCCTTCGGCGAGCCACGCGTCGCGGCTCGACGGGGCGGGCAGCAGCTTGGGATAGAAGCCGCCCTTGGCACCGGTCGGCACGATGACGGTGTTCTTGACCTTCTGCGCCTTGACCAGCCCGAGCACCTCGGTGCGGAAGTCGTCGCGCCGGTCGGACCAGCGCAAGCCGCCGCGCGCGATCGGGCCGTAGCGGAGATGGATACCCTCGACGCGCGGGCTGAACACCCAGATCTCGCGGTACGGGATCGGCCGCGGCAGCCCGGGGACGGCGCTGCTGTCGAGCTTGAACGCGAGCGCCTCGGGGCCGCCCGGGACGAAGGCGTTGGTCCGCAACGTCGCCGCGATCACCGAGCGATAGAGGCGGAGGATGCGGTCGTCGTCGATCGCGGTGACATCGGCGAGCCCGGCGTCGATCGCGTCGGTTGACGCATCCTCGGCGCGCTCGAAGCGGCCGCGGAAGAAGCCGATAAGGTCGCGCGTGATGGCGGGGTAGCGGCGCAGCGCGTCGACGACGGTCATCAGGCCGTAACTGACCCCGGTCTGGCGCAGGTAGCGAAAATAGGCTCGCAGCCAGCCGGCTTCCTCGGCGTCGAGCCCGGCGGCGATGACCAGCGCGTTGAAGCCGTCATTCTCCTGCGTCCCAAGCAGCACCGCGGTCAGCGCGGGCTCGACTCGCGACTTGAGCGCAGCGAGGTCGAAATGCGCCGTGGTGTCCGCGGCCTCGAGGAGGAAGTCGTGGACCCAGCCCGCGCCGTCATCGAGATCGAAGGGGAACTCCTCAATCACCCGCAGGCCGAAGTTCTCGAGCACCGGCACCGCGTCCGACAGCGCGATGATCTTGCCCGCCCGGTAAATCTTGAGCCGCAGCTGGTGGTCGAGGTCGCCGTCGCGGCGGTACAGCTGGACCGCGCGCCCGGCATCGTCGTCGAGCCGCGATAGCGCGACCATATCGGCCGCAGCCTCCACAGCCGAATATTGCGCGCGGTAGCTCGCCGAAAAGCCTTTGCCGCTAGCGAGCGTCAGCCGGGCGGCGCGGGCGGGTCCGACCGCCTCGATCAGCGCCGTCTCGAGCGCCTCGTCCCAGCCGCGAACGAGCGCGTCGAGCCGGGCGTCGAGCGCCGACTCGTCGATCTCGCCGACGTCGTGCTGGACGGCGATGACGTAATGAACGCGTGCGAGCCCTTCGGCGCGCAATTCGACCTCATAGCGCGTCAGCGTGCCGCCGAACGCCGATGTCAGCATCGCCCCGACGCTCTCGCGGACGCCGCTGGTGTAGGCATCGCGCGGGACATAGACGAGGACCGAGACGAAGCGCCCGAACGCATCGGCGCGCGCGAACAGCTTCGGCCGCGGCCGGTCGAGCAGCGACAACAGCCCAAGCGCCATCGTCCGCAACCGCGCCGGGGTTGTCTCGAACAGCTCCTCGCGCGGGAAGCCTTCGATGACATGCGCGAGCGCCTTGCCGGTATGCCCCTTCGGATCGAAGCCGAGCGCGTCGGTGATCCCGGCGACCTTGCGGCGGAGCAGCGGCACGTTGCGCGGGCTGGTCGCCAATGCAGCACTGGTGAACAGCCCGACGAAGCGCGTCTCGGCGACGGCGCGGCCCTCGCGATCGAACGTCTTGACCGCGATCAGGTCGGCATTGACCCGGCGATGCACCGTCGACAGCGCGCCTGCCTTGGTGATGAGCAGCGGCTCGGGCGACGTCAGGAAGCGCCGCAACGACGCCGATGTTGCCGGGCCGTCGTCGTCCCACACCTTGAATGCGGGATCGCGCAACAGGCCGAGCCCGGTCGCGTCGGGCATCTCGTCGCCGTTGGCGTCGAGCGCATAACGGCGGGTGCCGAGCAGGGTGAAGCGGTCGGCGGCAAGCCATTCGAGGAACGCCATCGCCTCGGCACTCGCATGCGGCGCGATCGGCGGCGGGTTCTCGCCCAGAGCGCGCGTCGACTCGTGGAGCATCGCCAGCATCGCCGGCCAGTCGGCAACCGCGGCGCGGACATCGTCGAGCACCCGGGCAAGCGCGTCGAGCAAGTCGGCCCGGCTGCGTGCACCGGCGCGTTCGAGCTCGATGTAGATGATCGATTCGCGCGTCGCGCCTTCGGGGATCGGGCCCGCGCCGATGCCGATCAGCTTGACCAGCCGCCCCTCCGCATCGCGGCGGACGTCGACAATCGGATGGAGCAGCCGGTCGATCCCGAGCCCCGCGGCGGTGATCGCAAGCGAGACCGAATCGACGAGGAACGGCATGTTGTCGTTGACGATGGCCAACGCCAGCCGCCGCCGCCCCGGATGCGCGCGCTCTGCCGTCGCGGCTTCGAGCGATACCACCGGGGTGCCGGGAAGCCTAACCGCCGCCGCCGCCTCGACGAAGGCGACGATCCGCGCCGCTGCCGCGCCATCGATATTATCGGCCTCGCCTGGGAGTGCCGAATCGAACAATGCCGCCGCCAGCGCGCGTTCGCCGGGCGTCGCCGCGCCGGTTTGACCAATCGTCGCCATGTTCAACTCCCGCTCCGGCACGCGGTCGCGCTTATGCGTCGCGGCGGCGGCGGCGACAAGGCGCGGGCTGTCGGCTCAGCGCATCCAGGCCGGCGTCCAGTCGAGCGCGGGAGCGCGGGAAGCATTCGGCGGCAGCCCCATAGAGAGCCATAATTCGCTCCGCAGCAGGTCACTATCGACCGTTGCCAATGGCTCGGTCCACGTGATGACAGCGCAGGCGGTGCTGCCCGCGGCACCTGTCAGCGGCAGCACGACGCCGCGCGTCAGCAAGGTCGCCGGCTCCGTGGGCGATCGGGCGAAGCCACCTTCGAATTGCGCCGGAGCGCCATCGTGGTCACTCGTCAGTGCAGCGAGCCCCAGCGCACGACCAAATGGCGTCTCCGCCGACAGGGCACCAGCACCAAGGCCAAACGTCGCCGCGATCGGCGCCCCGACCTCACGCACGCTGACGCCGCCCACGCCGCAATCGAGCCAGATGATATATGCCAGCCAGTCCGCGTCGAGTGCGGCCCTGAACTCATCTGCCGGACGTCCGTCAGTGTCACAGCGATCAGACCACAATGCGACGATCCGCCCGCCAAGCCGTCGGTCGTGGACACCGGTGAACTGCGGCGGCATGTCGAACGCCGGTTCGCGCCGACGACGTTGTTCGATGATAGACGCATGCTTCACACGATGGTCCTCAAAGACTGGGAGCGACCATCCAGATAACGACATTGATCGATGCTACTTGCTTGTGCCTCGCCAAACCCGCTGCTATGCCGCCGCACCGTGCCGCTTTAGCTCAGCCGGTAGAGCACATCATTCGTAATTAGCGGGTCACCGCAACATTTCGATGCGATAACAATGGGCTGGCGGCACGGCGAAAAAGTTAGTAGGGCGTTAGTAGGGTACCAGGCCGCTTTAGCTCAGCTGGTAGAGCACATCATTCGTAATGATGGGGTCGGAGGTTCGAGTCCTCTAAGCGGCACCACCTTTTCAATAACTTAGACACTTTCCTCCCCTCACGGGGAAACCTTTTTTCGGACGGCATACGCAGGAACATACGCACGGAGCTTTGCGTATGCCGTGCGTATGTTGTTTTTGTCGCTGCATTGGAATCGCGCTACCGATCTTCGCTCGGCAGCGTGGGCGGTGATGGGATTTCGGCGATGGATTGGGCACTCATCCCGACTTGGCTCAAGGATGCCGGTTGGTTCATCGGACCCGTCGGCGGTCTCGCCGGTCTCTACACGTTCTTTGCGGGGTTATGGCGCAGGCGACTAAGGGTTTGCATCGACTACGCAGTGAACAGCGACGCACATCACACATGGCATGAGTTTATCATCACCAATCGGTCAGACCTTCCGATGTCCTTTAGCTATGTCGGACCCGCGTGGTTCATGCGTACGGCTTTTCTTCCGGTCCGCCTAAGTTTTGCTAGGGACATGGAAGACCCTAATTCGTCGCTCTATACCCTTGGTCCTCGCGCATCCGAGACATTTATAGTGGACGATGAGGGCTGGTTCCTAGCCTTACCCAAAGAGCGACGCGGGGTGGCGTTTCTCAAGGTTGGATTGATGATTCCCCTAACAGGCGAACTCAAATGGGTGCCGTTGAGAAAGCCTCAAAAGTGGGACTTGAGCGTACGGGAACGTTTGATCAATCACGTCTATAAATTACAGCGGTTTTAACGCCTTATCCCGGTCATTTCCCGTCACCCGCGTAAATATGGTGGAAGGGAACACACTATGACTGACACTGAAAAAGCCGCGCTTGCGAGATCGCTGGAGATC
>JAYTTV010000064.1:0-9846 GCA_043745075.1 Sphingomonadaceae bacterium | reverse complement strand
TCGCCCGGTCTAGTCGAGGTAAGACAGGCTGTGCCCGCGCGTCACGGCATGCGCGCGGCTCGTCGCCTTGAGCTTGATGAACAGGCTGTGGACGTGTTCCTTGACGGTATCCACCGACAGGCCGAGCGTGTCGGCGATCTGGCGGTTGCCCAGCCCGCGCGCGATCCATTCGAGGCATTCGCTCTCGCGGCGCGACAGCAGCCGGTCGCGCGGCTCGGGGGAGGTCGGCTCGAGCCGCGCGTGGAGGCGATGGCCGATCAGGAACAGCACCTGCATCGCCCGGTCGAGATCGTCGGCGGTGTGCTCGCCCGCGCTGAAGAAGTTGATCGACGCGCATCGCCCCTGCGGCATGCGGATGCGGAAGGCGATGCCGGTGCGCATGCCCTGCGCGAGGAACCAACGGAGCATCGCGGTGTCGCTCGCCGACAGCCGCCGGTCGGGCGAGATCGACAGCCGCGACCCGTCATTCTCCCAGACGATGGGGGTGTTGGCGACGACGATCTCGCCGCGCGCCACCATCCGGCGCATCGGGTCCTGGTTGACCCGGTCGAGATATTCGCTGCGGTAGCAGTCGGTCAGTCCCGCCCCGGTCAACTGCCACGGCGGATCGATCACGCCGTCGGGTTCATCGATCCCGTAGATGCATTTATCGAAGCCGATGCCGATGGCACCCGCGAGCAGGCCGGCCGCGTCGCGTGGCATCGACGCGATCATCGCGGTGCGGAACCCGGCGGCCGGCCGTGCCGCGCGCCATAGCCTGTGACTTTGCCCATTGCGTCCCCTGACGCGAGCAATCGTCAATCTACAATCTTGGTAAGCCAAGCCTTATAAATGTCGCAGGAAGTAATCCCGGCATTTGTGACAATTTCGCCACGCCCGAGTGTTCGGCGCCGTACCGTCAGCGCTCGACCGAGACGCGATAGACCATGACGTGGCGGTAGGGGTGCGTCGGATCGATCCGCGCCGAGGCGAACTTCGGCTGGTTCGGTGCGTCGGGGAATTTCTGCGGCTCGAGCGCGATGCCGTCGCCCATCCGGTAGAGATGGCCGTGCTTGCCGACGAAGGTGCCGTCGAGGAAATTGCCGGTATAGAATTGCACCCCGGGCTCGGTGCTGAGCACGTCGAGCGTCCGCCCCGACGCCGGATCGTGGAGCCGCGCCATCAACTTCGGCTCGGCGGTCAGCCCGGTGTCGATCGCGAAATTATGGTCGTAGCCCTGGCCGAAGCGCATCTGCTCGTCGCGCCCGTCGCGGATACCCTCGGCGATCAGGCGCGGTTTGCGGAAGTCGAACACCGTGCCGGCGACGGGCATCAGCGCGCCGGTCGGGATCAGGCTCGCGTTGACCGGGGTGATCGCCGACGCCGGGATCGTCATGACATGCTGCGACGTCCCCTGCGGCGCGCCTTCGCCCGCAAGGTTGAAGATGCCGTGGTTGGTCATGTTGACGATCGTCGGTTTGTCGGTCGTCGCCGCGAAAGTGATCGTCAGCGCCCCCGCCTCGTCGAGCGCATACGTCGTCGTGACGTCGAGATTGCCCGGATAGCCCGCATCGCCGTCGGGGCTGCGGTGGGTCAGGACGACGCTCGCGACCGGGCCGCTGGTGATCCTGGCGACGTGCCACGCGACCTTGTCGAAGCCCTTGCCGCCGCCGTGGAGCGAGTTGGTCTTGTCGTTGATCGGCAGCTGGTAGGTCTTGCCGTCGAGCACGAAGCGCCCGCCCGCGATCCGGTTGGCGTAACGTCCGACGGTCACCGCGAAATAATTCGGATGATCGACGTACGACGCGAGCGCGTCGTAACCGAGGATGACATCGGCGAGCTTGCCGTTGCGATCGGGCGCGAGCAGCCCCTGGAGCGTCGCGCCATAGGTCAGCACGCGCGCGGAGACGCCCCTGGCATTGGTCAGCGTGATGAGTTCGATCGGCGTCCCGTCGGCAAGGGTGCCCGCGGGCGCGCGCTTCGCCTCGACCGCACCGGCAGCGGTGGCGAAGGTCATCGCCGCCGCGATCGCCCCGAGCGAGAGGGCTCCGAGCGAGAGGGCCCGAAGCGACAGGGCGTGCTTCGCGTGTAAATTCCGCATATGATCTCCCGCGCGGCGTGAGCGTTCGACGTTGACGCTCTGGCCGACGCTATATAGTCGGACAAATTGCTTAGCGGCAAGATCGGCCCGGAGAAGGTCGGACGCCGCACACTTCGAGGGGACGATCATGGCGCTTCCGATCACCGCAGGCGCCTCGTCGGCCGGTTCAGCCAGCGTGGCGCAGGCCAAGCCGCGCCCGGTCCTGATGCTGCTCGCCAGCCTGTTCTTCATGTGGGGCTTCATCACCGTCATCAACAACACGCTGCTGCCCCACCTGCGCGCGGTGTTCGACCTCAGCTATACCCAGACGACGCTGATCGAGAGCGTGTGGTTCATCGCCTATTTCTTCGCCTCGCTGCCGTCGGCACGGCTGATCGAGCGGATCGGCTACCAGAAGGCGATGGTCGTCGGGCTCGGCATCATGGCGGCGGGCGCGCTGCTGATGATCCCGGCGGCGCGACTGCCGTCGTATAACGTCGTCCTCGTCGCGCTGTTCGTCATCGCCAGCGGCATCACTCTGCTCCAGGTCGCCGCCAATCCGTATGTCGCGGTCGTCGGTCCGCCCGAGACGGCGTCGTCGCGGCTCAATCTGGTGCAGGCGTTCAACTCGCTCGGCACGACGCTCGCGCCGCTGTTCGGCGGTTATCTGATCCTTGGCCGCTCGGCGTCGGGCACCGCGACCGCGGGGGCGGCGGCGCTGTCGCCCGCCGCGCGTCTCGCCGATGCCCAGTCGGTCCAGCTGCCGTACCTCATCGTCGCGATCGTCCTCGCGGTCCTCGCCGTCGTCATCGCGCGCTTCCCGCTGCCGCCGATGGGCACTGCGCACAGCCGCGTCGACAAGGCGGCGCGCAAGGGCCACTCGCTCTGGGCGCACCGCAACCTCGTCTTCGGCATCCCGGCGATCTTCATCTATCTGATCGCCGAGATCGGTGTCGCCAACCTGTTCATCAACTTCGTCAGCCAGCCCGAAATCGGCAATTTGACCCACGAGCAGGCATCGCATTATTTGTTCGTCCTGTGGGGTGGGATGATGGTCGGGCGGCTCGTCGGCAGCGTCCTGATGCGGACGATCCCCGCCGAAACCGTGCTCGCCTGCGCCAGCATCGGCGCCTTCGTCGTCATGCTCGTCGCCACCTTCACCACCGGCCATGTCGCGATGTGGGCATTGGTGTCGGTCGGGCTGTTCCATTCGATCATGTTCCCGACGATCTTCACCCTCGGCATCCGCGGGCTTGGCCCGCTGACCGAGGAGGGCTCGGGCCTGCTGATCATGGCGATCGCCGGCGGCGCACTGGTCATCGTCCAGGGGTGGATCGCGGACACATACGGGCTGCAGACGTCGTTCCTGCTGACCGCGGCGTGCGAGTTGTATGTGCTGTTCTATGCGGTGTGGGGGGCGAAGGTGACGGCGGCGCTGCCGGATGAGGTGGCGGGGGTTTAGCCTCCTTATCCTCCCCTCCCCTTCAGGGGAGGGCCGGGGGTGGGGGAGTCACCTCAAGCTATCCGCCCGAAGAAGTCCCCACCCCGGGCCACGCCAAGCGGCGCGTCTCTCGCCCCTCCCCGGAAGGGGAGGGGAAGCGGCTAGCCCTCGCCCCCCAGCCGGCTGATATCGTCGAGCGCCAGATCCACCAGCACCCGCATCGCCGTGCTCGCCGCCGCCGCATCGCCTGCGGCGATCGCCTCGTACACCCGGCGGTGGTCGGGGATCGGGTTGCGGGGGAGGGCGCGGGCGCGTTGCTTGAACACCGTCGTCCAGTTGACCGCGGCGCCGATGCTCGAGCTCAGCACGATCAGCGCGTCGTTGCGCGTCGCGGCAAGGATGCCGGTGTGGAACTCGCGGTCGGCGGCGCGGCCGAGCTCGGTCGCAAGGCTGTGCCGCGTCATCGCCGCGAGTGCTGTCTTCAGCGTCTTGAGGTCGGTCCGGTCGCGGCGTTCGGCGGCGAGCGCGGCGGCGGCGGGCTCGACGATCGCGCGGAGTTCGAACAGGTTGCGGATGAAGCGCATGTCGGGATCGCCGGTGAACGCCCATGCCAGCACGTCGGGGTCGAGCAGGTTCCAGCGGTTGCGCGGCAGGACGCTCGTCCCGGCTTTCGGGCGGCTTTCGACGAGCCCCTTGGCGGTAAGGACCTGCACCGCCTCGCGGTACGCGCTACGCGAGACGTCGAGCTCGCCCGAGAACGCGACCTCGCCGGGCAGGCGGTCGCCGGGGGCATAATGGCCCGAGACGATGGCGACGCCGAGCTTGTGCGCGATCGCCCCGTGGAGGCGGCGCCCGGTGCCGCGCGGGCTGCGGACGGGGTCGTCGGCAGGCTCGCGAGAGTCGTTTTCGCTGGTCGCGGCGCTTGCACCGGCGTCGCGCACGCCTTCGCTGTCAATCGCTTCGCCGCCGCCAACGCGGGTCTGGCGGGCGGTTTTGCGGGCGGCTTTGGCGGGCGGCTTGGCCACGGATCGGCTCCCCTTGCTGCCGCTGGCATTGCATGCGGTCGTCTTCGGCGGGACGAACAATCTTGCCTTCGCCGACCGCCAACCTTATTGTCGGACTATTAAATCTCAATCCGGCAGGTGACACAATGGCTTCGGCATCCTTTCGCTCGATCGCCGCCGATAGTGGTGAGCCGGTCGGCCCCGAGTACCACGTCGACGGACCTGCGGAGGTCGCCGCCGCCTGCGCCGCCGCCGACGCCGCGTTCGACATCTATCGCGAGACCGGCACCGCCGAGCGCGCCGCCTTCCTCCGCCGCATCGCCACCGAGATCGAGGCATTGGGCGACGGCCTGATCGTCCAGGCGATGCTCGAAAGCGGCCTGCCGCGTCCCCGGCTCGAGGGCGAGCGCGGGCGCACCTGCGGCCAGTTGCGGCTGTTCGCCGGGGTCGTCGAGCGCGGCGGCTGGCTCGGGCTGCGGATCGACCCGGCGCTTCCCGACCGCGCGCCGCTGCCGCGCCCCGACCTGCGCCTCCGCATGATCCCGCTCGGCCCCGTCGCGGTGTTCGGCGCGAGCAACTTCCCGCTCGCCTTCTCGACCGCAGGCGGCGACACCGCCTCGGCACTCGCGAGCGGCTGCACCGTCGTCGTCAAGGGCCACCCGGCGCACCCCGGCACCGGCGCGATGGTCGCGGGCGCGATCCGCGCCGCGGTCGCCGCGTGCGGCCTGCCCGAGGGCGTGTTCGGCCACCTGCAGGGTCCCGGCAACGCGCTCGGGAGCGCGCTCGTTCAGGACCCGCGGATCGCTGCGGTCGGCTTCACCGGGTCGCGCACCGGCGGCCTCGCGCTCGTGCGCCTCGCACAGGCCCGCGATGTTCCGATCCCGGTCTATGCCGAGATGAGCAGCGTCAATCCGGTCGTGCTGATGCCCGCGGCGCTGGCGGCGCGCGGCGCGGCGCTCGGCACCGCGTTCGTCGGCTCGCTGACGATGGGGGCGGGGCAGTTCTGCACCAATCCGGGTCTCGTGCTGGCGATCCCTGGACCGGGACTCGACGCGTTCGAGGCGGCGGCGCGGACGGCGATGGCGGCGGCGAGCGCGGCGACGATGCTCACCCCGGGCATCCACGCGGCATACGAGCAGGGCGTCGCGCATCTGCTCGCTCACGACAATGTCGAGACGCTCGCGCAGGGCGCGGTGGGTGAGGGCGCGAGCCGTGGCCGTGCGGCGATGTTCGCCACGGGTGCGTCCGAGTTTCTCGCCGACGAGAGCCTCGGCCACGAGGTCTTTGGCGCGGCATCGCTCGTCG
Organism: Sphingomonadaceae bacterium; assembly: GCA_043745075.1. GTDB lineage: Bacteria > Pseudomonadota > Alphaproteobacteria > Sphingomonadales > Sphingomonadaceae > Polymorphobacter_B. Next base: position 4,037 of record JAYTTV010000064.1, on the reverse strand, counting down.
TCCGCTGCGCCGACGAGGCTGAACTGGCGAAGGTTCTCGCGACGACCGAGGGCCAGCTCACCGCGACGCTGCAGATGGACGCCGACGACATTCCGATGGCCTCGCGGCTTTTGCCCGTGCTCGAGCGCAAGGCCGGGCGCATCCTCGCCAACGGCTGGCCGACCGGGGTCGAAGTCAGTCACGCGATGGTCCATGGCGGGCCGTATCCGGCGACGTCGGACGGGCGCACGACGTCGGTCGGCAGCCTCGCGATCGACCGCTTCCTCCGCCCGGTATGCTACCAGAACCTCGCCGCCGAGCTGCTTCCGGCGGTGCTCAGCGACGACGGCGCGGCGTCATTCCCGCGCCTGATCGACGGCGTCGCGGCCTGATCGCGGCGACGGCATGACCCTGCGCCTCCTCCAGCATCGCAGCGCCGACGGCACCCGGTCGGTGATCGCCGCGACCGACGAGGGGGCGGCGTTCGTCACCGGCGTCGACACGGTCCGCGCGCTGGCGACGCGGGCGATCGCCGCCGGGGTCGACCTCGCGGCGATGGTCGCTTCGTGCGGCACCGGCGCGGCGGTCGATATCGCGGCGGCGCTCGCGGCGGGCGAGTTGCTCGCGCCGATCGACCATGACGACCCCGCGCATCTGCTGATGACCGGCACCGGGCTGACGCATCTCGGCTCGGCTGAGGGACGCGACCAGATGCATCGCGCGGCGGCAGCGGCGGCGCAGACCGATTCGATGCGGATGTTCTTGGAAGGCGTCGCGGGCGGCAAGCCTGCACCGGGCGAGACCGGGCAGCAGCCCGAGTGGTTCTTCAAGGGCGACGGCACGTCGCTTGTCGGCCCGGGCGGCGACCTGACCTCGCCGTCGTTCGCACAGGACGGCAGCGAGGAGCCCGAACTTGCGGGGATCTACCTGATCGGCCCCGACGGCACGCCGTTCCGCCTCGGCCTCGCGCTGGCGAACGAGTTCAGCGACCATGTCACCGAGCGGCATAATTATCTGTGGCTCGCGCATTCGAAGCTCCGCCACGCCGCGCTCGGCCCCGAGTTGCTCGTCGGGCCGCCTCCCGCGAGCGTCGCGGGGATGAGCCGAATCGTCCGCGACGGCGCGGTGCTGTGGGAAAAGCCGTTCCTCAGCGGCGAGGCGAACATGTCGCACAGCATCGCCAACCTCGAGGCGCATCACTTCAAATATCCGCTGTTCCGCCGCCCGGGCGACGTCCACGTCCATTTCTTCGGCACCGCGACGCTGTCGTTCGCCGATGGTGTGCGAACCCGGCCCGGCGATGTCTTCGAGATCGAGGCGGCGCCGTTCACGCTGCCGCTGCGCAATCGCCTCGCGGTCGCCGAAGCCGAAACCGCGGGAGTCCGCGTGCTGTAACCGAGCCGCGCTTCAGTCGTGGCGGGCAAGATTGGGGGGAATTTTATGACCATGTTCCGAGGATGGCGGGTAGTCGCGGCGGCGCTGGCGTTGAGCGTTTCGCCCGCGGCCATCGGTCAGGGCACCGACCCGTCGGCCGCCGAGCTGACGATTCACGCCGACCAGTCGGGCCCGGTATTCAGCCGCCAGATCTTCTCGCAGTTCGCCGAACATCTCGGCACCGGCATCTACGGCGGGCTGTGGGTCGGGCCGAAGTCGAAGATCAAGAACACCCGCGGCTTTCGCAACGACGTCGTCGGCGCGCTGCGCGACCTGTCGGTGCCGGTGATCCGCTGGCCCGGCGGGTGCTTCGCCGACGAATATCACTGGCGCGAAGGTATCGGCCCGCAGGGCAAGCGCCCTGTCAAGATCAACACCAACTGGGGCGGCGTCACCGAGCCGAACGCGGTCGGCACCCACGAATTCATGGACCTGGCCGAACAGATCGGCGCCGACGCGTATATCTCGGGCAATGTCGGCAGCGGCTCGCCACAGGAGATGGCCGAGTGGGTCGAGTATATGACCTCGCCCGCGGGCAGTCTCGCCGACGAACGCGCGCGCAACGGTCACAAGGCACCGTGGAAGGTCGCGTATTTCGGGATCGGCAACGAGCTGTGGGGCTGCGGCGGCAACATGCGCCCCGAATATGCCGCCGACGTCACGCGGCGCTACGCGACGTACATCAAGACGCCCGCCGGGACGACGATCCAGAAGATCGCCAGCGGCGCGAACACCGACGATTATGCGTGGACGGGCGTAATGATGCGCGAGGCGTCGAAGCAGGTCGATGCGGTGTCGCTGCATTATTACACCGTCCCCGGCTGCTGCGGCTGGCCGCCGAAGGCCTCGGCGACCAGGTTCGACGAAGCGGGCTGGGCCGAGACGCTGTCCGACACCGGGCGGATAGACGAGCTGATCACAAAGCACGCCGCCGAGATGGACAAGACCGACCCGCAGAAGAAGACGTGGCTCGCGGTCGACGAATGGGGGACGTGGTACGCGCCCGAGCCGGGGACCAACCCGGGGTTCCTGCAGCAGCAGAACAGCCTGCGCGATGCGATGGTCGCCGCCGTCAACTTCAACATCTTCGCGCACCATGCCGACCGCGTCCGGCTGACTGCGATCGCGCAGATGGTCAACGTCCTCCAGACGATGATCATGACCAAGGACGACAAGATGGTCCTGACGCCGACGTACCACGTGTTTGCGATGTACAAGGCGTACATGGGCGCGACGGTGCTGCCGCTCGAGCTCAAGTCGCCGTGGTACGCCAAGGACCGCTGGACGATGCCCGCGGTCAGTGCGTCGGCGGTGCGCGACACCGGCGGCGTCGTCCATGTCGGGCTCGCCAACCTCGATCCCAATCGCGCGATGACGGTGTCGGTGCGGTTGCCGGGGCTGGCGGCGACGGGAGTCAGCGGGCGCATCCTGACCGCGCCCGAGATGACCGCGATCAACACCTTCGATCGCCCCGATGCGGTCAAGCCGGCGGCGTTCACCGGCGCGGCGCTCAGCGGTGACGGGCTGCGCGTGACGCTGCCACCGAAATCGGTGGTGATGCTCGACCTGAAGTAGCGGAGCGGGCGCTACCCCTCCCCTTCAGGGGAGGGGCGAGAGACGCGCCGCTTGGCGTGGCCCGGGGGTGGGGCGGTTACGCGCTGAGGAGTGTGCGGCTACTGCCCACCCCCGACTCCTCCCCCTAAACGGATCAGATTGGCGAGCCGAGCGCACGGAGCACGCCGGCAAAGGTCGGCCCCGTCGCCCATGGCAAACCCGCCTGAATCAGCACGAATGCGACCAATATCTCGGGGAACGGCCTGACGTGCCGATCGTGACGGAACGCGATGACGATCGCGGCGACGAGGATGATCTCGATCGTGGCGAACGTCAGGATCACCGAGCCGGGCGTGTCGAGGGCGGGGATCTGATGCCCGTAAAGGCGAACGAGCGCCGGTCCGAGCCCGATTAAGATGGTGGATCCCATCAACCGCGTATGCAGCCGTCGCGTCCGCCTGAAGGCGATGCCGGATGCGTACAAGACAACAAAAAGCGTCAGGAAGGTGACGTTGAGGAACAGCAAAGCCTGGCGCACGACCGCAGGAAATGGCTGCGGCCCGGTGAGCTCCACCCACATCATGTAGCAGGTGGTCGCGAACAGGGTGGCGAACAGACCGAGCGACAGCCAGCCCAGCCGCTCGTGAAGCTGCCGGTTGCCGCGCCCGATCAGAAGCGACTGGGTGATCAGGAGGACGACCCATAAGGTCGCGGCAATGGCGTGCGCGATGTGCCACGCGTCGTTGCCGAGCGGGTCGCCATAGAAGCTTGGCCAGAAGCCCGCGATGATCGCAAGCAGACCGGCCAGAAGCCACACGTATGATCTGCCGCGCCCAAGCATGCACTGTGCCCCCTTCGTGCAGGCATCGATCTTGCACGATCAATGACTGGGAGAGCAACCGCGCGTGTTGCGAAACGGCGGATCGCTACCCCCAGAATACCCCCATCAGAACGGGGCTACCCCCGGATTGGGCTGGACGGCGCTGAACACCAATACGACAAAAGCCCCTGCGCTAACAGGGGCTTCGAGGAGCGCGCTGGACGCGGCTCGATAGGTGACTGGCTCCCCG
>JAYTTV010000063.1:0-2540 GCA_043745075.1 Sphingomonadaceae bacterium | reverse complement strand
CAAGGGTGCGCTCCTCGTCGGGTCCCCCGGCACCGGCAAGACCCTGCTCGCGCGTGCCATCGCCGGCGAGGCTGGCGTGCCGTTCTTCACCATCTCGGGCTCGGACTTTGTCGAGATGTTCGTCGGCGTCGGCGCGAGCCGCGTCCGCGACATGTTCGACCAGGCCAAGAAGTCCGCTCCGTGCATCGTCTTCATCGACGAGATCGACGCTGTTGGTCGCCATCGCGGCGCCGGGCTCGGCAATGGCAATGACGAGCGCGAGCAGACGCTGAACCAGCTGCTGGTCGAGATGGACGGCTTCGATGCGAACGAAGGCATCATCATCATCGCCGCCACCAACCGCCCCGACGTGCTCGACCCGGCGCTGCTCCGCCCGGGACGCTTCGATCGCCGGGTGACGGTGCCGCTGCCCGATATCGAGGGCCGCATGAAGATCCTCGGCGTCCACATGAAGAAGGTCCCGCTCGCCCCCGACGTCGACGCCCGCACGCTGGCGCGCGGCACCCCGGGTATGTCGGGCGCCGATCTCGCCAACCTCGTCAACGAGGCGGCGCTGCTTGCGGCGCGTCGCGGCAAGCGACTGGTGGCGATGCAGGAGTTCGAGGACGCCAAGGATAAGGTCATGATGGGCGCCGAGCGCCGGTCGATGGTTATGACCGACGATGAGAAGAAGATGACCGCGTATCACGAGGCTGGCCACGCGGTCGTGTCGTGCCACGAGGCGGCATCGGATCCGATCCACAAGGCGACGATCATCCCGCGCGGACGTGCCCTCGGCATGGTCATGCGGCTGCCTGAGCGCGACAGCTACAGCTACCATCGCGACAAGATGTACGCCAACCTGTCGGTGTCGATGGGCGGTCGCGTCGCCGAGGAATTGATCTTCGGCCACGACAAGGTGTCGAGCGGCGCGTCGTCGGACATCAGCTACGCGACCGACCTTGCCAAGAACATGGTCACCCAGTGGGGCATGTCCGACAAGCTCGGGCCGCTCAAGTACGGCGACAACCAGGAGGAAGTCTTCCTCGGCCACAGTGTCACCCGGACCCAGAACGTGTCCGAGGAGACTGCGCGGTTGATCGACTCCGAGGTCAAGTCGATCGTTACCCACGGCTACGAACGCGCCAAGCAGGTGCTCAGCGACAACATCGACCAGCTGCACGCTCTTGCCGCGGCGCTAATCGAGCTCGAGACGCTATCAGGCGACGAGATAAAGCGGGTGCTGGCGGGCGAGCGGGTCGACCGCAACGACATCCGCTCGACGACCCCGGTCGCGCTCGGGGCCGGACTGTCGGCGATCCCCAAGACCGGGCGCCGCGGCGGTTTTGGTGAGCCCGCGCCGCAGGTCTGATCGATCCGGCGTGGAGGGTCGTGCAGCGATCCTCCACGCCGATTTTTCGACAGGGGACTGTGGCACGAGCGGCCCAAAGGTCACGCGAAGTTCAGTCTTTTAGGCGTCGATTTTCCAAAGCGGCGAGCCGCGCGACGAGCCAGCTGTCGAAGCGCGGCTTCGCGGCATGGGAATCGAGCCAGCGAATTCGGCTGCTGTGCAGGGTGTCGTGGCGCTCATCGCAAAGCATCGCCGCATAGTCCAGCGCCACGACCGGTGCCGCCTCTATCGCTGCCCATCGTGCAGCAAAGCCGTTTGCTCGCGGGTTACGGCGGAGGCGCGAGGCGCTCTCGCGCGACATACCGGCGGTCTTCGCAGCCGCTGCAACCCCGGACCCACCTGCAAGCGCGTCCAAAAATACTGCCTGCCGAGCTGCAGTCCAGCCGTCGCGCCGCGTCCGCAGCAAGGGCAATCCCGATACGCCCGCAGACGACGGCAACGAACCACCGCCGCAGGTCGATGGCTGTTGCGCCCTGTCGCGCCGATCGGCGTCTCCGCTCGCCGGTGCAGGCGACTGGGCGGAATTTGCTGGGGCATCTTGTGGGGCGACTTCGTTCATCCGTCGACGCTAGGCGATCAAGAGTCCTGTAGGACAGCGGTTTCTGTTGACGATTTTGGCACCAGCGAGGGACTCGTTGTTCGGCAGATCCCGACATGACGCCCCGCGTGCGGTGCGGATATGGGCTGAACACCGGCAGGAAGTCTGTCACGCCAACCAACTTGCTGGAAGCCGACCCGGCCGTCCCGACGTACGCCAAATCCGCACAAAAAACGCGCACCGAAGTGCGCGTTTTTCCGAGAACCGTGCTTTGTGGCGCGGTGCGTGATCCTTAGGCGATGACGCTCTTTGCGCGATTGCGGCGGCGGGTCTGCATGCCGACCATGCCAAAGCCGACGACGAGCAGGCCCCACACGGCGGGCTCAGGCACGATGGCGACGATCGGCGCGGGGTCCGAAGAGAACTGCGTCGAGCCCGACGAAATGAAGCTCTTGAGCGAGCTCTTCGTGTTGAGGACGCCGACACCTGCCGCGATGGCGTTCATGTTGAACATCGCGTCGGTCTCCGTGATCGGGTGCGCTGCGCTGTGGAAATCGAGGAAGGCGCTGTCGTTGAACGTCACGGTCGTCGCCGCAGCCGCCGACGATGCCT
>JAYTTV010000062.1:0-2559 GCA_043745075.1 Sphingomonadaceae bacterium | reverse complement strand
AGCGTTCGAGCGTGCGCGCGAGAATATCGGCGCAGATCGCCGCGATCGAGATCGGCCGCCCGCGCATCGATCCCGAATTGTCGATCAGCAGCGTGACGACGGTGTCACGAAATTTGGTATCGCGCTCGACCTTGTAGCTTAGCGCGTGCCCCGGCGAGGTGACGATCCGCACCAGCCGCGCGGCATCGAGCTGCCCGTCCTCCTGGTCGAAATCCCACGCGCGGTTCTGCTGCGCCATCAGCCGCCGCTGGAGCCGGTTGGCGAGCTTGGTCACCGCTCCCTGCAGATGGAGCAACTGCTGGTCGAGATAGCCGCGCAGCCGGGTCAATTCTTCGGCGTCGCACAGGTCTTCGGCGTCGATCATCTCGTCGTACGCGGTCGAAAAGGCGTGATAGTCGAACCCGGCGGGGAGGTCGGACAGCGGCGCGTTCGGCCGCCACGGCGTCGTCCCCTCGCGCCCTTCCTCGCCCATCTCGGCCTCGGACACCGCCTCGGTGTCCATGTCGACTTCGCGGGTTTCGGTCTCGTCGGTCGAGTCGGACGATTCCTCGGCGCGCGTTTCGACCGAGGATTCCTGCCCCGCGGTGTCGCCCTCCTGCTCGTCGCCCTCGTCGCCGGGCGAATCGTCGTCGGCGTCGTCCTCGCTGGTGTCGTCGCTCTCCTCGGGCGTCGCATCGGGGTCTTCGCCGAGACCGAGGTCGTTGAGCACCCGCCGCATCACCAGCGAGAACTTTGACTGGTCGTCGATATTGGCCAAAAGGTCGTCGAGATGCGCGCCAGCCTTCGCCTCGATATCGGCGCTGACGAGGGCAATCCCGGCCTCCGCCAGCCGCGGCGGCTTGATCCCGGTCAGTCGCTGGCGGACGACGAGCCCGAGCGCGGTAGCCAGCGGGACCTCGTCGGGGGTGCGGGCGCGGACGATCGGGTCGGTCTTGATCCGCGCCTCGGTCATCCGGTCGAGGTTGAGCGCAACGCCGGCCATGTCGGCCCCGCCAATCGCCTCGACCCGCGCCTGCTCGACCGCATTGACGATGTCACGCGCGACCCCTGCGTCGGGCAAATCGGCGGCGTGGGTCTTGGCGTCGTGATGGCGCTTGCGCAGCGCGAAACTGTCGGCCCAGCCGCGTGATTCGGCGATCTGCTCGGCGGCGAGCGCGCGCCCCGGCTGAGGAACACGCGCCTGGTCGCCGTAGCACGACGGCTTGTCGGCGGTGTAGGCGAGGTCGAAGTCGGGTTCGTGCCCGAGCGCGCGCATCGTTGAGGCCAGCGCGACGCGGAAATCTTCGAGCGGATTTTCGGGTTGCGGCATGGTTATCGCCTCCCCGCGATTCGGTCAGCGAACCGAAATGGTATTGCGTTGGATTTGGAAGTTGATGAACCTGACGCCACGCTCGAGTGAAACTTCAGCCCATCTCGCCCAGTTGGTGCATCCGAGACGCTGTCGAGGGTCGAGGTTAGCCACATCATTTGCGTAGTCTAACCCAGCCGCAACCCCGTAGGACAGCGCAAAGCCGCGCGTGTCATCGCCGCATCGCTGTAAACGTCACGACAGCCGCTACCACAGCACCTGGCAGCCGAAGGCGGAGAACTCGGGATCGCGGGTGACGATGGTCAATCCCTCGATCAGCGCTTGCGCCGCGATCAGCCGGTCGAACGGATCGCGATGCTCGCCGGGGAGGAGACCGGCGCGAATCGTATGTTCTTGAGTGATCGCCAGCGCGACAAAATCGTTGTCGAGCATGAGCTTAGGGTAGTTGATTGCCGGGTCGTCGATCATCGGCAATTTCCCAATCCGCCATTTTTGCGTGATTTCGTATGCCGACGCCGCGCTGACTAAAATCGTGTCGCCATCTTCGATTGCGGCGATCGCGACTGGGCTCAGCCGCGCCATATCGCGCCACCACCACAATGCGATATACGTATCGAGCAGCAGCGCGGTCACAGATCGAGGTTCTTACCTTCCCACAGCACGAGTTCCTCTTCAGGCAACGGATCGAACCAGACCGAGTCGGGGATATCACCAGTACCCGGCCAGCCGCCAGGCTTGCGCTTCGCGCGCGGTGCATCGTCGAGCTTCACCAGTTTCGCCCACGGTTTGCCCGCCTTGGCGATGACGATTTCCTCTACCGCGTGCGCGCGATCGACCAGCTTGGAAAAGTGCGTTTTCGCCTCGTGGATGTTGAGCGTAGCGGACATGGTCGGCTCCTTGAACTTAGTCTGCTTAGTCCAGACGGAGGTCGCAGACAAGGATCAGGCCCGCCCGATGCACCACGGATCGGGATTCATGTCGACCGGGCCTCCGCTCATTCCCGGCGCCGGAAAGCGCGACTTGAAGGTGAAGGCGTGTTCGCTCGGGCCGAAATTGTCGATCAGCCACAGCTTCGCCAGCGCCTCGTCGACCGTCGGGCGATGCCCCTCGGGGATCCACCATAGCGCTTGATACGCGCTGTCCATCCGCGTGAACCATTCGCGCCGCCCTGCCATCACCCCGACGTGCGCGGTCCGGTAGATGAAGCCGAACAGCGCGTCCGCGTCGGTCCATACCGACATGTTGATCAG
>JAYTTV010000061.1:0-9968 GCA_043745075.1 Sphingomonadaceae bacterium | reverse complement strand
GCCAATCTCGGCTTGCCGCTCGGTGAGCGCGGCTTCGTCAACCTAAGCGGCGAATATGACGACGAGGGCCAGACCAGCCGCGGCGCAACGCGCCCGCTGGCGCTGGTCTTCGCCCAGCAGAATCCGTCGGTTGCATCGCAACTCCCCAACTATCCCGGACCTGTGCAGATCTGGGGCTCGTCGCCGAGCCACGGCTGGAAGGCGGTGATCAACTCCGGATACGAAGTCACCGACGACAGCAAGCTGTACTTCTTCGGCAACGCCGCGCGGTCGAAGGCAAACGAGAGCTTCAACTACCGCTCGCCGATCAGCGGTACCGCGCTCGACGTCAACGGCGTTTTGCATTCGCTCGGGGCCAATGGCGCGCTGTCGCGGGTGTTTTACCTGACGCCGTGCCCGGCCGGGGTGGCGACGTGCCCGGCGGGCGGCTTTGTCTCGAACGGCAACACCTTCAGCGTCAAGTCGATCTATCCGGCGGGCTTTACCCCGCGCTTCGTCGGCACCACCGAGGAATTGATCGGCACCGTCGGCTACAAGGGAAAGACGGCAGGCGGCTTCACCTACGATTTCTCGGCGACGACGAGCCGCAACTCGCTTGATCTGTCGATGTATAACTCGATCAGCCCGACCTATGGCCCGGCGTCACAGACGGCGTTCAAGTTCGGCAAGCTGATCCAGAAGGAAACCGACGCCAACATCGACCTCAGCCAGCCGGTCAACATCGGCTTCGCCAGCCCGCTGACGATCTCTGCCGGTGCGGAATATCGCCGCGAGAGCTACGCCGCGACCCCCGGTGACCTGCAGTCATATGGCGCAGGCCCGTACACCGCGTCGCAGAACTTGTACTTGAACAACGGCAACGGGACCTACACCGGTGCGGGCACGAGCGGTGGATCATCACCGGGCGCGAGCGGCTACGGCGGCACCGATCCCGCCGCCGCAGGGTCTCATTCCCAATCGAGCTACGGAATCTATGGCGACCTCGAGACCGACATCGTTCAGGCGCTCAGCGTCGGCGTCGCCGGCCGTTACGAGCACTACAACACCTTTGGCGGAGCGTTCGTCTATAAGGCGAATGCAATCTACAAATTCTCCGACGCCTTCTCGCTCCGCGGCACGGTCGGATCGGGCTTCCATGCGCCATCGCCCGGCCAGTCGAACACCCAGATCCTGACGACCAATTTCATCGGCGGCAACCAGGTCCAGACCGGCACCTATCCGACAACGAGCCCGATTGCGCAGGCGTTCGGGGCGAAGAAATTGACCCCCGAAAAGTCTTACAACTACGGCGTTGGCTTCATCGCCAAGCCGGTGCGCAACCTGACGCTGACGGTCGATGCGTATAGCATCAAGGTCAAGAACCGCATCTTCATCACGCAGAACTTCACCGTGCAGCCTGCCGATATCGTCGCCCAGCCGGCACTCTTGGCGGTCGGCGTGGGCGGTGCGATCACCTACTTCACCAACGGCCTCGACACCGTGACCAAGGGGATCGACGTCGTCGCGACCTACCGCGCGGCGCTGGTCGAGCCGGGCGACCTCAACCTGACGCTGGCGTATAACTACAACACCAGCCGGGTGTCGCGCGCCGATGCCAACGTCCTCAGCGCCAACCAGATCCTCGACATCTCGCACCTCGCGCCGAACCACCGCGCGACGCTGTCGGCGGCGTGGAGCCACGACAAATTCTCGGTCAACGCCCGCGAGAACTTCTACGGCGACTGGATCGATTCGAACGACTATCCGGTCAAGGACGCCAGCGGAAAGCTGGTCGGGCAGAAGTTCGGGTCGAAGTTCACCACGGATATCGACCTTGGCTACGACCTAACCAAGTATCTCACCCTGTCGGTCGGCGGTGCCAACATCTTCAACATCAAGCCCGACCGGATCGCCAACAGCGCCGATAACACCGTCTATCAGGCGACGAGCTCGACCGCCGATGGCCAGATTTACCCCCGCAGCGGTGGTCCTTTCGGCATCAACGGCGGCCTCTGGTACGTTCGCGCGCGGGTTGCCTTCTAGACTGGGACGGCACCGCATGAATGTATAGGTTGTCATGGGTGCGGGCCGGCGGCTCGCACCCATGAGCATTTGGGGAGCCCGACATGATCCGGACGATGACAGTGCTGCTTGGCGCGAGCCTGATCCTCACGACGGTGGCCGACGCCGACGTCATCAAGCACGCGAACACGCCACCCGGGTTGATCCTCCAGGGCGTCACGGTGACGCCGGGGACCGAGATGCTCTACCTCAGCGGGCAGGTCGCCTCGCCGATCGATCCGGCCAAGCCGATGTCCCCGGCGCTGACGATGGCCGACTTCGGCGATACCAAGACCCAGACGATTAGCGTGCTGGGAAAGATCAAGAAGATCCTCGCGAGCCACGGCTACACGATGGCCGATGTCGTCAAGCTGACAGTGTTCGTCGCCGCGCCCCAGACCGGCGGCAAGATGGACTTCGCGGGCATGAACGAGGGGTTCAAGACGTTCTTTGGGACGCCTGAGAACCCCGGCACCGTTGCCCGCTCGACGGTCCAGGTCGCCGCGCTCGCAGGACCCGCATACCTCGTCGAGATCGAGGCGACCGCGGCCAAGGCGGCGAAGTAGGGCTAGCGCGCCGCGATCGCCGCGGCGAAGGCATCCTCGAACATCGGCGCGGTCAGCCGCCCGGTGTTCGTGTTGTAGCGCGAGCAGTGGTAGCTATCGACGAGTGTGACCCCGGTGTGCAGCCGGTGGACCGCGGCATGGGCGAACGGCACCTTGGGCAGCTTTCCGCCAAGCGCCTTGACCGCCGACTGATGCGCAATCGTCCCGAGCGCGAGCACGACCTTCAGGTTCGGCAGCACCGCGAGCTGCGCGCTCAGGAACTGGCGGCAGGTGTGGATCTCCGCCGGGACTGGCTTGTTTTCGGGGGGCACGCAGCGAACCGCATTGCTGATGAACACTCCGTCGAGCCGTAGCCCGTCGTCGGCGCGCGCGTCGAATGTCCCCTGCGACAGGCCGAACTTGGCGAGCGTCGCGTAGAGCAGCATGCCCGCATGGTCGCCGGTGAACGGCCGCCCGGTCCGGTTCGCGCCGGTTACACCGGGGGCCAGCCCGACGACGCACAGCCACGCCGCCGGGTCGCCCCAGCCGGGCACGGGCGCGTTGAACCAGTCGGGATGCGCAACACGGTTGGCAGCGCGGTATGCGGCGAGGCGGGGGCACAGCGGGCAGTCGTGCGGCGGCTCGGCCTGTGCCGAGGGGGCGGGGGAAAGTTCGGCGCGCATCGACGGCGCATGCGGCTCGGTAGGGTTGGGTTCCATGGCCGCGACCTGTAAGGCGCGAGCGGCCATGCCTGCAATCATCCACATCGCCCTCGGCAGCAATCGGCGGCACGGCCGACACGGCTCGCCGCAGGGCATCGTCGCGGCGGCGATCGCCGCGCTGGCCGACGCCGGTCTGCAGGTCGTCGCCCGGTCGGCGATCCGGACGACGAAGCCGCTCGGCCCGAGCAAGCGCGCCTTCGCCAACGCTGCGATTGCGGTCGAGACCGATATCGCCATCGACGACCTGCTGACCCTGCTCAAGGAAATCGAGTGCGACTTCGGCCGCCGCCGGGGCCGTCGCTGGGCCGAGCGCGTCCTCGATCTCGACATCGCAACGGCCGGGGCCTTGAAAACATACGACTGGCGGCGAGCGCGGCAGGGGCTCATCGTCCCCCACCGCAGCCTCGCCGCCCGCGCCTTCGTCCTCGACCCGTTGGTCGATATCGCCCCTTTGTGGAGGCATCCGGTGCTGCACTTGACCGCACGCCAGTTGCGCGCGCGGCAACGCCGCCCTAAACCGCAACCCGCTGGGAGCCCTTAGCTCAATCGGTAGAGCAATTGACTTTTAATCAATAGGTCGCGGGTTCGAATCCCGCAGGGCTCACCAGCGCTTGCAGTTAGCGGTCCGAACGGACCAGCGTCGTCTCCGCGAGATGCTCGGCGATGAACCAGACTTGGGGTTCGCCGGTGCGGATGATGTTCGACACCAGCAGGTCGTTCGTGCCGTCATCGCCCGATTCGTCGGCCGCATCGGCACCCTCGTGCGCCTGGCGCAGGATGATCTCATGCGCCTCGAGCAGCCGCGACAGCTGGGTCGGCACATCCTCGCGGCCCTTAGGCGGGCGGGGGATCTTGGTCATCTCGGCGACGTCGGCGGACATCGCGATGCTGATGCCGCCGAGCGCCATGATCCGCTCGGCGATCATGTCGACGAGCTCAGCCTGCGCCTCGTAATGCGTGTCGAGCAGCAGGTGGAGCTGGTAGAACGTCGCCCCCGACATCTGCCAGTGGTGCTTCTTGTACATGTCGCGCAATGTCATCGTGTCGGCGAGGATCTGGTTGAGCGTCCCGACCGACTGGGTGCGGGCGTTGCCGTCGAGACCGATCGGCAGTTCCTTGAGCGTGCCGTACGGCTGGATCTCGCGATATTCGACCTTGTACTGCGGCTGGGCCTCACGCGTCGCGGGGGCGGTTGGTTTCTTGGCCATGATGGACATCCTTCGGTTGGGGGAGTGGCTGCCGATTAGCGACTTGGGTAGGGGATAATCGTGACGAGCGAACGTTACGCCTTCCGCTGGGTTCCACTTGATCCAGACATTGCGGGGCTGCAATGACCGATTTCCGACCGTTGGTGCTGACCGCGCGACCCGATGCCGCGACACTGGCCCGCTTCGAGGCGCTGCGCCGCGCGCATTACCCGGCCGCGCTCAACCGCGTGCCGCCGCATATCTCGTTGTTCCACCAGCTGCCCGGCAGCGAGTTCGACGCGGTCGTCGACCGCCTGCGGACGATGGCGCGCGAGCATCCGGCTCCGCGCGTCGAGGTCGCTGGCTTACGCTCGCTCGGGCGCGGGGTGGCGTATGTCCTCCGATCGGCGGGACTGTCGGCGCTCCATGCCGACCTGTCCGAAGCGTGGGAGCCGTTGCTCATCCCGCAGGACCGCCACCGCCTCGCCGCGCATGTCACCCTCCAGAACAAGGTCACCCCGCAGGTGGCAAAGGCGACACTCGCGGCGCTGACCGAGGGGTTTGTGCCGTGGAGCTTCGACGTCGTCGGGGTCGATGTTTGGCGCTATCTCGACGGACCATGGGAGCATCTGCGGACAGTGGCTTTGCGGCTAAGGTAACAGAGGTAACACCAAATACATCTTGAAAGTTGCTAGTATGGGCACAATTTCGCAACTATCATACCGCTAGACGCATTCGCCTCCGCGGCGAAGGCAGTCCGAGCCGCGCATCACAACGCCCCCGCGACGCCCTTACGGCGTACATCAACAGGCGCGGTGTAGGACAGCGCTTTCGCGTGCGGCTAACGCAGCTTCGCCAGCTTGAGCGAATCTTCCTTCGCCCGCGCCTTGACCGACTCCTCGCTCCGGGTCAGCGCCTTGGCAATCGCGCGGACCGACATCCCTTTCTCGGAGAAGCGGTGCAGCTTGGCGACCTCGTCGGAGGTCCATGCCTGCTTGTGACGAACGAAATCCTCGGCCATGCGGCGATAGTAGCGCAGGCCGGTTCAACTAGCTATCACGCGCTATCATTCGATCCGAAGGCCCGCCACCATGACCGAAGAAACCACCCAGACCGACGCCGCCGACGCCGCCAGCGAAGCCGCGCCCCCCGAGGCCGCGATCACCGACACCCCGCCCGACCGCCTGTCGAACAACCCGAACAGCCCGCATTACGAGCCCGCGCTACTCGAGCGCGGGATCGGCATCCGCTTCAAGGGCGTCGAGCGGACCAACGTCGACGAATATTGCGTGTCCGAGGGCTGGGTCCGCCTGACCGTCGCGGGCTCGAAGGACCGCTACGGCAACCCGATCACGATCAAGCAGCAAGGCGAGGTCGTCCCGTATTTTCGGTCCTAGCCTAAATCCTTCCCGAAACGGGGAGGGGGACCGTCGCGCTTGCGATGGTGGAGGGGCGGTCGAGCAGGCTCAGCGTTCGAGTTTGCTCGCCCGCCCCTCCACCACGCCCCAAAAAGGGCGCGTTCCCTCGCGAACGCGGGGAGGACTTGCTGCGTTTGCCGCCGCAGCCGCATCGTTCGCCCTTACCGCCGCCGCGCCAGCGCCCCCCGCCGACCCCACGGTTCAACTCGCGCGCCTCCCCGACGGCCGTCACCTCGCCTTTCGCTGCACCGGCAGCGGCACCCCGACCGTCATTCTCGAAGGCGGCTGGGCGGCGTCGTCGCTCGCGTGGAGCAAGGTCCAGCGGCTCGTCACGCCGCTGACCCGCGTCTGTAGCTACGACCGCGCCGGCCTTGGGCTGAGCGACCCCGGCCCGGCACCGCGCGATGGCACCGCGATCGTCCGCGACCTCGACGAGGGCCTGCGCGCGCTCAAGATCGCCGGACCGTTCGTCGTCGCCGGCCATTCGGCGGGGGGACTGTACGTCCGCGCCTTCGCCGACCGCCGCCCGGGCGACGTCGTCGGCATGGTCCTCGTCGATCCGAGCGTCGAGCACCAGAATACGCGCATGAGAGCGGTGTTCGGCCCCGGTGCAGGCAGCACCGACCCGCTCCGCGACCGCACCGCCGCTTGCCTCGCCGCCGCAAAAGCGTACGCGCTGCCGTCGCCCGATCCAAAGCTGATCAAATGCGCCGCCGCGACCCCGGTCGCGACATGGGAAACCGAGGTCTCCGAGCTCGACAACCTGTGGGGCGCGACGTCGGACGAAGTCGCGAGCGGCCGGTCGAGCTATGGCGCGCTGCCGCTGATCGTCCTCACTGCCGCCGACACCAACGCTGCGGTCCCCGAACCCGCGCGCCGCGTCGTCGACCGCGTCTGGGCGGGGCTCCACCAGGAACTCGCCGAACACTCGACGATCGGCGTCCGGCGAACGGTCGAGCGGACCGGACACCTCATCCCCAAGGACCGCCCCGACGCGGTCGCCGACGCGATTGCCGAGGTCGTCAAGACGGCGCGGGGCGAGCCGCTTGGCACCCCCCGGCCCATCGGCTAAGGACACCAGATGATCCAGTCCCGCGTGCTTCGTCTCGTCCTACTGCCGTCGTTCGCGATCGGGCTCGCGCTCAGTGGCTGCGCCTCGACCAAGGCGAAAAAGGACCGCCCGTACGTCGCCCGCGACGTCGACACGCTCTACACCGCCGCGAAGGAAACACTCGCGCGTCGCCAGTATAAGCTCGCCGCCGCGCAGTTCGACGAGGTCGAGCGTCAGCATCCTTACTCTGTCTGGGCGCGCCGCGCACAGTTGATGTCGGCGTACAGCTATTACGTCAGCCAGGATTACAACGAGGCGATCCTGTCGGCGCAGCGCTTCCTCTCGCTTCACCCGGGCAGCCGCGAGGCGCCGTATGCCTATTACGTCGTCGCGGTTAGCTATTACGAGCAGATCACCTCGGTCGACCGCGACCAGAAGATCACCCTGAAGGCGCTCGACGCGCTGCAGGAACTGATCCGCCGCTACCCCGCCTCCGAATATGCCGCCGACGCGCGGCTCAAGGTCGACCTGACCCGCGACCATCTCGCCGGCAAGGAGATGGAAGTCGGGCGCTATTACCAGGCGAATAAGCAGTTCATCGGCGCAGTCGACCGCTTCCGCACCGTCATCGACACGTACAATACGACCAGCCACACCCCCGAGGCGCTCGAGCGGCTGGTCGAATGCTATCTCGCGCTCGGCCTGCCCGAGGAGGCGAAGAAGGCCGCAGCGGTTCTCGGTTACAACTATCCTGGG
This sequence comes from Sphingomonadaceae bacterium, assembly GCA_043745075.1. Classification (GTDB taxonomy): domain Bacteria; phylum Pseudomonadota; class Alphaproteobacteria; order Sphingomonadales; family Sphingomonadaceae; genus Polymorphobacter_B. The sequence goes on along the minus strand of JAYTTV010000061.1, from coordinate 2,249 downwards.
ACCAAGTGGTACAAGCACAGCTATTCGCTGACGACCAAGAAGGTCGCCTGAGCGCCCATGGCGCGCTTCGGTGCCTGACGCGCGCATGCGGCGCGGAGCCGATAGCGTTGGGACCGCGCGGCCATGTTAACCGCCATTGATATTCGCGATGTCGTCCTGATCGAGGCTTTGCGGCTTGATTTCGCCGCCGGGCTGAGCGTCCTCACCGGTGAAACCGGGGCGGGCAAGTCGATCCTGCTCGACAGTCTCGGCCTTGCGCTCGGCGCGCGTGGCGACGCCGGTCTGGTCCGTTCGGGGGCCGCCTTCGCCAGCGTCACCGCGAGCTTCAGCATCGGTGCCACACACCCGGCCCGCGCTCTCCTCGACGACAACGATCTCGACCATGAGGGCGATCTGATCCTGCGGCGGCGCATCGCTGCCGATGGGGGTGGGCGCGCGTTCGTCAACGACCAGCCGGTGTCGGTCGCTCTTCTCCGCGAACTCGGCGCGGGGCTCGTCGAGATCCACGGACAGCATGACGATCGCGGCCTGCTCAATCCGCGCGGCCATCGCGACCTGCTCGATGCGTTCGGTGGATTGGCGCCTGAGGTTAAAACCGTCGCCGCCGACTATGCCGCGTGGCGCGTCGCCGAAGCCGCGCTCGAGGCGGCGAAGTCGGCGTTGGAGGCGGAGCAGCGCGATCGTGAGTGGCTCGACCACGCCGTCACCGAATTGACCGTGCTGGCACCCCAGCCGGGCGAAGAGGCCGAACTCGCCGAAGCGCGATCGGCGATGCAGAAGGGCGCGCGGCTTGCAGGCGATCTCGACGCGGTGACGACGCACCTGCTCGGCTCCGACGGCGGTCTCGCCAGCCTGCGGCAGGCGGCGCGACGCCTCGACCGGCTCGCCCCCGAACACCCTCTGCTCGCGAGCGCGCTGGAAAGCCTCGATCGCGCGGTGATTGAGGCGAGCGAGGCCGAGGATGCACTCGCCGCCGCCGGGATGGCGCTCAGTTTCGCTCCCGAGCAGCTCGATGCGACCGAGGCGCGGCTGTTCGAATTGCGCGCGCAGGCCCGCAAACACCGGGTCGACCCCGATGCGCTCCCCGCGCTCGCCGCTGAACTTGCCGCGCGGGCGGCAGCGATCGATGCGGGGGAGTTGGGGCTGACCGCGCTGACGAAGACGATGGCTGCGGCCAAGGCAGCGTTCGTCAGGTCGGCGGCGGCCCTGAGCGCTGCGCGAACCGCCACTGCCGCCCGACTCGATGCCGCGGTGACCGGCGAACTCGGCCCGCTCAAGCTCGACGCGGCGCGCTTCCGCACCGCGATCGGTGCGGCTCCCGAAGGACTGGGTGGAGCCGATGCGGTTCAGTTCGAGATATCGACCAACCCCGGCGCGCCGTTCGGCCCGTTGGTCAAGATCGCCTCGGGCGGTGAGTTGTCGCGCTTCATCCTCGCGCTGAAGGTCGCGCTCGCCGAAACCGGAACCGCGGGAACGATGATCTTCGACGAGATCGACCGCGGCGTCGGCGGGGCGGTCGCGAGCGCGATCGGCGACCGGCTCGCCCGGCTCGCGCAAACCACGCAGGTTCTCGTCGTCACCCATTCGCCGCAGGTCGCGGCGCGCGGCGCGAACCAATGGCGCATTGCCAAGTCGGTCGACGGCACCGTCACGAGGACCGGCGTGACTCCGCTCGACCCCGCTGAACGCCGCGAGGAAATCGCCCGGATGCTGTCGGGGGCCGAGGTCACCGACGAGGCGCGGGCGCAGGCGGTGCGACTGCTAGCACTCACCTGATCCCGCCGGTCACACCGCTACGGGCACGTGAAAGTCGATCGTCGCGCCCGGCTTGGTCGGCGCGAACTTCCCGTCGTAGCGCTCGAAATCGGGGCTGTCGGAAACAGCATAACCCGACGCCGGGATCAGTTCGCCCCATACCGCCGCCATCGCCGCCTTGACCTGCGGGTGGACCGGACCGCCGTTGAGCACGATGCGGAGCACCGCGTAAGTCGCTGAGGGTATTGGTATGACGGTAAAGCCTTCGGGCACGGTTGCCCCGGCGACGACCTCCACGCCCGCCATATAATCGAAGCTGCCCTCGTTGCGGTCGGCCGCGGAGACGACTCCGAAGGTTGCCCAGCTGTCGACCTGGCCGTCAAACGGCAGTGCCCCGATCAGACGCGACCAGAGATGCGGGATCTCGGCCTTGGTCGACTGATCGAAGCGGCTCGATGGGCCTGCGACGAAGAAGGCAGGGACCGCGATAAGTT
>JAYTTV010000060.1:0-9976 GCA_043745075.1 Sphingomonadaceae bacterium | reverse complement strand
CTGTGCGCCGAATACAACTCGCTGATCGTCTGCGTCGACAAGCGCCGCGGTAGCGAACTCTACATCAACGACGGTGCCTATGGCGCGCTGTTCGATGCGGCGCATATCGACTGGCGCTTCCCGGTCGACCTCGTCCGCGACGTCGAGTCGAACACCAAGATGCTCGCGTTCAGCTTCTACGGCCCGACGTGCGACGACGCCGATTTCATGCGCGGACCGTTCATGCTGCCCGCCGATATTCGCGCCGGCGACTATGTCGAGATCGGCATGCTCGGGGCGTACGGCTGCGCGATGCGGACCGCGTTCAACGGCTTCGGCAACGGCGAGACGATTGTCGCCGACGACGAGCCGATGGCGTCGAACTACACTGTCACCGAACCGTCACGCGACGTTGTTACGTCGATCCGCGAGGCGCGCTCTTAACCTCTCCTGCTTGCGGGAGAGGAGACTCGCGCTCCAGCGCGGCGGGTGAGGGCGTCCCCGCCGATCGCAGTTGACCCCGACGCCCCCTCACCCTCCCACGCGTGAAGAACGCGTGGGCCCCTCCCTCTCCCGCAAGCGGGAGAGGGGTAGAAGGACCGTTATGACCGACCTGACGAACCGCAAGGCCGAACTCCTCTCGACCCAGGTCGAACACATCGACATCCGCAGCTTCGACGCGCGGCCGATCATCGACGGGATGGCGAAGATGAGCTTTACCAGCCGCGACCTCGCGCGCGCGACCGGCATTTACAACGCGATGCTCGCCGACAAGGACTGCTCGATCTTCCTCGTCATCGCCGGCTCGACCAGCGCCGGCGGGTGCATGGACCTGTACGCCGAGCTGCTGCGGTCGAACATGATCGACGGTATCGTCGCCACCGGCGCGTCGATTGTCGACATGGATTTCTTCGAGGGCCTTGGCCACAAGCACTATCAAGCGCTTGAAATCCCCGACGATAACATCCTGCGCTCACTCTATATCGACCGCATCTACGACACCTATATTGACGAGGAGCAGCTTCAGGATTGCGACGGGACGATCTTCGAGATCGCCGAAAGCCTCGGCCCGAAGCCGTACAGCAGTCGCGCGTTCATCCGCGAGATGGGCCGCTACCTGTCGAAGCACGGCAAGAAGGACAACAGCCTCGTCAAGCTGGCGTTCGAGCACGACGTGCCGATCTTCTGCCCCGCATTCGTCGACTCGTCGGCGGGTTTCGGGCTGGTCAAGCACCAGGTCGAGCGAATGAAGGCGAAGCAGCCGTACATGGTCCTCGACGCGATCGCCGACTTCCGCGAACTGACCGACATCAAGATCAAGGCGGGGACGACCGGCCTGCTGATGATCGGCGGCGGCGTGCCGAAGAACTTCATCCAGGACACCGTAGTCTGCGCCGAAATCCTCGGCCATCACGACGTCGCGATGCATAAATACGCGGTCCAGATCACCGTTGCCGACGTCCGCGACGGCGCCTGCTCGTCGTCGACGCTCAAGGAGGCGGCGTCGTGGGGCAAGGTCGAGACGACGCAGGAGCAGATGGTCTTCGCCGAAGCCGGGTCGGTGATGCCGCTGCTCGCCTCGGACGCATACCACCGTGGTCACTGGAAGGACCGGGTTGTCCGCGCGTACGGGAAGATGTTTGACGACTGAGACTGAGCGCGGCCAGCGCTTAGCTGAGGAACGCTGCTTAGCGTTCGTCTGCTAAGCGCGGACTCGCGCGAAGTCCGGCCGGCGAGGCGGCTGCACTCCGCAGCCGAACTCGTCCGACGAAGGCGCGGGCTTTGCCCGCGACCGCGCCTCCCGCCTCACCGTACGAACCGAGCCACTAACTCGACATGCGTCGACCAGCGAAACTGCCCGACCGGCCATAGCCGCTCAAGCCGATACCCGCCCTCGACCAGCATCGCAGCGTCACGCGCGAAGGTGTTGGGATTGCACGATACCGCGACGACGACCGGGACATTGCCCGCCGCCAATTCCGCCACCTGAGCCACCGCCCCGGCACGCGGCGGATCGAACACCACCGCGTCGAACCTCGCGAGCTCGGCCCCGGTCAACGGCTTCCGAAACAGGTCGCGATGCTCGACGAAAACCCGCGCCCCACCAAGCCGCGCAGCTGCCGCTAGCGCCGTAGTCGCACTCGCTGATCCGTCTGCCGCAAGCACCTTCGCCGTCTTTGCTAGGGGCAACGCGAACGTACCCAAACCGCAAAACAGGTCCGCCACCACTCCCGCGCCCGCGATAGCCGCAACCACCGCCGCCTGGAGTGCCGCCTCACCTTCAAGCGTCGCCTGCAGGAACGGCGCGGGCGGGAACACCACCGGCACCCCTCCGAAGCGTAGTACCGGCGGCCGCGCCTCGGTCACCGTCTCGACGCCGTCGGGCCCCTCGACCGACAGACGGGCGAGATCGTTCGCGGCGGCAAAGGCGTTCAACCGCTCGATTTCGGCAAGACTGCGCGCGGCGACGTTGGCGAGGAGCAGGTCGACCCCGGTCTCGCTCTCGGTCAGCGTCACCCCTGCCCCTTCGCCGTCCTTGAGCGCCGCTGCGAGCAGCGCCCGCAATGGCGCGACGAGCTCGAACAAGCGCGGGGTCAGCACCCAGCATTCGTGCATGTCGACGATGCGGTGGCTGGCATCGGCGTTAAATCCAAGAACCAGCGCGCCGCCGCGCTTGACCGCGCGCAGCGATGCCCGACGCCGGCTCCGCGGCGGCGACAGCGCGACCGGCTCGATCATGCCGACCGCGACCTTGGCGGCATCGAGCGCCGACATGATCCGCGCCGCGACCCAGCGCTCGTACGCCGGGTCGGTGACGTGCTGGAGCTGGCAGCCGCCGCAGTCGGGGAAGTGGCGGCACGGCGGCGTCGCGTGGTCGGGCCCGGGAGCGATCTCGAACGGCTCGAAGCGGACGCGGTCGCCGGGAACCGTCGCGGGGACAAAGCGCCCGTCGGGGGTGACGCCGTCGCCGCGCGCCGCCATGCGGACAATGTCGATCCAGTCACTCATGCAGCGAGCCCGGCGAGCGCCGCCGCCACCGCCTCGGGCAAATCTTCGGCGATCAACCCCGCCCCGCATCGCCGTCCGGCATCCCCGTGGAGCCACGCCCCGGCACACGCCGCATCGAAGGCATCGTACCCTTGCGCGAGACATGCCGCGGCGATCCCGGTCAGCACGTCACCCGATCCCGCCGTCGCCAGCCACGGCGTCGCGTGGGTGTTGATCGCGGCGCGACCGTCGGGAGCGGCAATCACCGTCGCCGCGCCTTTGAGGAGGACAACCGCGCCGACCCTTGCAGCGGCTGCGCGGACGCGGTCGAGGCGCGACCCCGGCAGGTCGCCGAACAATCGGATGAACTCGCCCTCATGCGGCGTCAGGACCACCGGGCCGGTGAGCGCCGCCGCGAGCCCGCCCGGGTCGCCCGCGAACAAGGTGAAGACGTCGGCGTCGAGGACCAGCGGCAACCCGCTCGCGAGCACCGCGCCGAGCCGGTCGCGGTCATCGCCCAGCCCGGGACCGGCGGCGATCGCGGCGAAGCGGTGGCGGGCGATCAGCGCCGTCACCGCAGCAGTATCGTCGGCCTCGCGGACCATAACCGCATCGAGCCGCGCGGCGTTCTCCGCGAGCGCCCCCGCATGACACGCGATCATCGACAGCCCCGCCCCGCCGCGCAACGCCGCGCGCGCCGCCAGCCGCGCCGCGCCCCCCTGCCCCGCCGGGCCGCCAAGGGTCAGCACCGCCCCACGAGCGTATTTATGGCCGCCGGCAGCAGGTTCTAACGACGGCGGCGGCGCAGTACCCCATGTCCGCGCCTTACTCAGGTCTATTCCGATGTCGGCGACCACGACCCGGCCACAGCGCGCGGCAGCGAGGAGATGGACCGGCTTGAGCGCGCCGAATGCAACAGTCAGGTCGGCGGCGATCGACTCGCCCCCGCCATCGTCGGCGAACAACCCGCTCGGCAGGTCGAGCGCGACGACGACCTGCGCGCCCGCCGCCAGCCGCGCCAGTTCGCCCGCCAATCCCGGCTCGACCGCGCGGCTCAGCCCGATCCCGAACACCGCGTCGACGAGCAATCCCGCCGCCGCAGCGGTCGCGATCGGCTCGATCTGCCCGCTCCAGCGCGCCGCCATCGCACGGGCGTTGTCAGTCGCAGGCGGCCCGACCACCGCCACCCGCACCGCGACCCCCGCCGCCGCGAGGTGGCGGGCAACGACATAGCCGTCGCCGCCGTTATTCCCCGTCCCGCACGCGATCACGATGTCGCGCGGAGCAGTGAAAGCGAGCACCGCGCGCGCCGCCGCCGCCCCCGCGCATTCCATCAGGTCGAGCGGATCGACGCCGCTCGCGAACAGCGCCGCCTCGGCAGCGCGCATCTCGCCGGCGTCGAGCACCGGCGGCAGGGTCAATCGGCTTGCCATCACGCGATCCTGTAGTATCACTCGCTCCCGATGACACCCCGCTTCCTCGCCCCCGCCCTTGCGCTCGCCGCCGTCGCCGCGCTTGGTGCCTGCGCCCAGTCGCCTTTGTACGACGGCAAGGCGGTCGCCGGGGGCACCCACGACGAGGTCCCGCGCGACGGCAACGGCGAGCCGATGCTCGGCGCGGTCCGGCCGATCCCGGTAGGCTCGCTCGCGCTGGCGCAGCCGAAGCCCTAGCGCGCCGCATCGCGGCCGGGCCGGTAGCAGCGGTTCTATCCGAGTCAGATCAACCGTTTCGTTCGACATTTTAATACCGGTATCGCAACGTTAATCGTTAGGTGATCGTTCATTAAAGTGCGATGCAACATCGTCCGCACGCTCGTCGTCGCGACGCCCTGGGCAGGCGCGAGCAGGGGCGCAGCATATGAGGACATTTCTTCTCATCGGCGCATCGGCGATGGCGCTGGCGGCGACCAGCGCCGAGGCGCTGACCTTCGTCTATACCGGCACGATCCAGCATTACACGGTCGCTGCGACGGGCATCTACAACGTCGTCGCGGCAGGCGCGCATGGCGGGTACACGTTGTTCGCGGAGGGCGGACAAGGTATCGCCATTGGTGCCCATGTCTCACTGACTGCCGGGACAATGCTCGACATCGTTGTCGGAGGGACGGGCGGGTAAGCTGCCTTTGCAGGCTACGCTGCGGGCTACGACGGCGGCGGCGGCGGCTCGTTCGTTCTCGCGGGCTTGGCCTCGCCGGTGGTCATCGGCGGCGGTGGCGGCGGCGCTGGCGGTTATTACAACAATTACAACAACGGTGCATCAGCAACGGCGAGCCAGAGCGGAACGAACGGCGGCGGACCCTCCGGCGGGACCGGCGGCTCGGGTGGCGCTGGCGGGCTGGGTGGCACCGCCCTTGTTCACGGACGCTTCGGCTTTAACGGCGGCGGCGGCGGCGGTCTGAACGGCGCGGGCGGAAACGGGCAGCATCCCGTTTCAGGTGGCGGCGGCTCCGGCGCACCAAGCTTTGCCGGCGGCCGGTACTCGAACGGGGCCTCCGCAAATTACAGCGGAGGCTTCGGCGGCGGCGGCGGCGGCGGCGATCTCGGACTTGGCGGCGGCGGCGGCGGCGGCTTTTCCGGCGGCGGGGGCGGCGGCGGCGGCGCCACCGCCGCTAATCGCAGCGGCGGGGGCGGCGGCGGATCGTTCACTCGGGCGGACGCGACCGACATCACCGCGACCGCGAACCTGCAGGCCGACGGCAACGGCTTCGCCTCGATCGACCTGATCCCGAGCACGGTTCCCGAGCCCGCGACGTGGGGCCTGCTCGCCGGCGGCTTCGGCATGATCGGCGCGGCCCAAAGGCGCATGGGGCGGCGGTCGTGGCGGCGGAAGACGTCGGCGGCGTGATCTGATTCTCCCCGTCTTCGGGGAGGCGGACCGCCTCTTGGCGGTAGAGGGGCGGTTGGGCGGACTCTAAGATTAGACCCGCTCGACCGACCCTCCGTCGTGCAAGCGCGCGCCACCTCCCCGTGCCGGGGAGGATCGAGAGGGACCCCATGAAACACGGCCTCCACTTCATCTCCGGCCTGCCGCGCTCGGGCTCAACCCTGCTGTCCGCCCTGCTGCGGCAGAACCCGCGCATCCATGCGGCGATGTCCTCGCCGGTCGGCAGCCTCGTGTCCACGCTGCTGCGCGGCATGAGCCAGGAGAACGAGGGCGCGGTGTTCATCGACGACGCGCAGCGCGAGCGCGTCCTGCTCGCGGCGGTCGATGCCTTCTACGCCGACATCCACCCGATGAAGGTCGTGATCGACACCAACCGGCTGTGGTGTTCGAAGCTGCCGACGATCGCCGCGTTGTGGCCCGACGCCAAGGTCATCGCCTGCGTCCGCAACCCCGCATGGTGCCTCGATAGCATTGAAAGCCTGACCCGGCGCAACGCGCTCGAACCCTCGGGCATCTTCAAGTTCGACCCCGGCGGCACGGTTTATTCTCGCGCCGAGGGGCTGATGAGCGGGACCGGCATGATCGGCTATGCCTTGAACGCGCTGCGCGAGGCGGTGTTCGGGGCGCAGCGCGACCGGCTGCTGCTGGTGCGGTTCGAAACGCTGACGGTCGACCCCGCGCGGACGCTGGCGGCGATCTATGACTTCGTCGGCAAACCGGGGTTCGACCACCAGTTCGACGATATCGAGCCCGATTGCGACGCGATGATGTTCGATGCGCGGATCGGCGCGCCGGGCCTCCACGCGGTCGGGCCGAAGGTCAGCATGTCGAAGCGCGACACGATCCTGCCGCCCGACTTGTTCGCCAAGTACACTGGCGACGCGTTCTGGGACGCCCCTGAAGGCCTGCCGGAGAACGTCCGGCTGGTGTGACGCGCGCCGTTCTCCTCTCCCATCTGGGGAGAGGAAGAGGCCCGCGCGTTCTTCACGCGTGGGACGGTGAGGGTCTTGGCGGTAACGGCGACAAACCCTCACCTTCCCATCCCGAAGGGCGATGGGCCCCTTCCTCTCCCCAGCTTGGAGAGGAGAAAAGATCAGAAACCACTGTCCTACACCCCCCGGACCGCGCTAGTTCTCCCCGATCGTCACCGGCCGGCGCACGTTCTTTCTAAATCGGTGCATCGTCGTCGCGCGCTTCGCAGGAAAGGCGAACGAAAAAGCACACGCTTTAGTGTGAACTTATTTTGAACTTAGCGTAGGATTTGGCGGCCGCACCCCGGCTCCAGAGCCGCCCAATTCCGACTAACTCACTCAAATGTCTGCATAAACATGCAGTTCGGCGGCGGCTCCCGGGTGGGTCACCGCACCGGCCCATGCCGGGCCGACGGTCTTCGCGTAGCGCCATAGAGCCCCCGCCTGATAGGCGTTGACCCGCGGCTCCCATGCTGCGCGGCGGCTGTCGAGTTCGGCCGTGTCGACGAGCAGGTCGATCGTGCCCGCTTCGGCGTCGATGCGGATGCGGTCGCCGTTCTCGACGAGCGCGATCGGCCCGCCATCGGCGGCTTCGGGGCCGACATGGCCGATGCAGAAGCCGCGTGTCCCGCCCGAGAAGCGCCCGTCGGTGATCAGCGCGACCTTCTCGCCCATGCCGAGGCCGTACAGCGCGGCGGTGGTCGACAGCATCTCGCGCATGCCGGGGCCGCCCTTGGGCCCTTCGTAGCGGATGACGAGGACCTCGCCCTCGCGGATCGAGCGCGCCTCGACCGCCGCGAAGGCATCCTCCTCACAGTCGAACACCCGCGCCGGGCCTTCGAACACCAGCGTGTGCATGCCAGCAACCTTGACGATCGCGCCGTCGGGAGCGAGCGAGCCGCGCAGGCCGACGACGCCGCCGGTCGGCGTGATCGGGTTCGACACCGGGCGGATGACGTCCTGGTCGGCGTTCCACGTCACCTGCGCGAGGTTTTCGGCGAGCGTCTTGCCAGTCACCGTCATGCAGTCGCCGTGGAGGAAGCCGCCGTCCATCAGCGTCTTCATCACCATGTAGATGCCGCCGGCGTCGTACAGGTCGCGCGCGACATAGCGCCCACCGGGCTTGAGGTCGGTGATGTACGGTGTCCGCTTGAAGATCTCGGCGACATGGAACAGCGTGAACTCGATCCCCGCCTCGTTCGCCATCGCCGGCAGATGGAGCGCGGCGTTGGTCGATCCGCCCGTCGCGGCAACGACGGTCGCGGCATTTTCAAAGGCTTGTCGCGTGCAGATGTCGCGTGGACGCAGGTTGGTGGCAACGCAGCTCATCACCGCCTCCCCCGCCGCGACGGCCAGCGCGGCGCGACCTTCGTACGGCGCGGGCATCATGTTCGAGTTTGGCAACGACAGCCCGATCGCCTCGGCGACGCACGCCATCGTGTTCGCGGTGAACTGCCCGCCGCACGCGCCATGGCCCGGACAGGCGACCTTCTCGAGTGCGGTGAGCCGGGCGAGCGGGCATGATCCGGCAGCGAATTGCCCGACTGCCTCGAAGACGTCGACGACGGTGACGTCCTTGTCCTCGAATCGCCCCGGCAGGATCGACCCGCCGTAGACGAACACCGCGGGAACGTTAAGGCGAAGCATCGCCATCATCATCCCCGGCAGCGACTTGTCGCATCCGGCAAAGGCGAGGAGCGCGTCATAGCTGTGGCCGCGCATCGACAGCTCGACCGAGTCGGCGATGACCTCGCGGCTGACAAGAGACGACTTCATCCCCTGGTGGCCCATCGCGATGCCATCGGTGACGGTGATCGTGTTGAACCGGCGTGGTGTCCCCCCGGCAGCGATCACCCCGGCCCGCGAAGCGTCGGCCTGCGCATCGAGCGTCGTGTTGCACGGTGCCGAGTCGTTGCCCGCCGAGACGACCCCGACGAACGGCTTGGCGATATCCTCGGCGGTCAGGCCCATCGCGTAATAATACGACCGATGCGGCGCGCGCTCGGGTCCGACGGTGACATGGCGGCTCGGCAGCCGTGATTTATCGAAGCTCATGGTCGCGTTCATGGCCGCAACCGTGCCCTCAAGTAAAGCGCGGCGGGCGCTTGGCGAGGAAGGCGGCGACGCCTTCCGCAAAGTCGGGCGAGTCAAACGCCGAGTCGAACTGCGCCGCCGATACCGCGTCGTCGTCGCTCGCGCCGTCGAGAATGCGCCGGACGATCGCCTTCGCCGCGAGTTGGGTAGCGGGAGACAGCGCGATGACCCGCGCGGCAAAGTCGTCGACCGCCGAGGCAAGGTCATCGGCGACATCATCGACCAGCCCAAGCCGCAGCGCCTCGGCCGCATCGAACGTCCGCGCAGTGAACAGCATCCGCTTGGCCTGGCTTGGCCCGACGAGATCGACCAGCAGCTTGGTATCATGGAGCGGATAGACGAGCCCGAGCTTCGCCGGGGTCAGGCCAAAGCGCGCCGCCGGCGACGCCAGCCGGACATCGCACGCCAGCGCAATGCCGAGTCCGCCGCCGATACAATCACCGTCGATCACGGCAAGGGTCGGCTTGGGCGCGCGGGCAAGCGTGATCTGGGTGGCGCGGATCGCGGCGTTGTTTCGCGCTCGCCAAACCGGGTCGGTGGCGTGGGTCGCGAACTCGCCGATGTCGGCCCCGGCGCAGAATGGTCCCTGCCCGCCGACAAGGAGGACGCGGATTTTCGGATCGGCCATGGCCTCTTCGACCAGCTTGGGGAAGGCGTCCCACATCGCCTGGTCGAAGGCGTTGCGCTTGGCGGCGCGGTCGATGACGACGCGGGCGATACCGCCTTCAGTCTGGAGATGGAGATGCTCGGTCATGCGTCGCGTGTCACCGATCACGCCGCATCGGGCAAGCCGAGAAAAAGGCCGCGCACCTCGACGGTGCGCGGCCAGTTCTGGGTCGAAGGTAGCGGGTGACGCTTACTGGCTCGAGGCAGTCGTCGAAGCGGGCAGCGCGGCCATGTCGACACCAAGGGTGCGGGCTGCGGCAGCGAACTTCTTGCTCGCTTCCAGCGTCGCATCGACGGCGCACAGACGCTCACCGGTGGAAATCAGGATCAGCGCCGACTTCTGCCGGTCTGTCGTCGCGGTGCTGGCGGCGGCGCGGAGTTGACCGGGTGTCGTG
>JAYTTV010000059.1:0-2568 GCA_043745075.1 Sphingomonadaceae bacterium | reverse complement strand
CTTTGGCGGAGCCTCGCCCGAAGCGCCGACGCGGACCTTCGTTTTCGATGACGTCAGCAACGCCCTCGACGCGGTCGCGCCGTATGACTGGGCGGGGTTCCTGCGCCGCTGGGTCGATGGCCATGCGGTCGACGTCGCCGCCGGTCTCGAACGGCAGGGCTGGCGGCTGATTTACACCGCCACCCCGACCCCGACGTTTAGCCAGAACGAGGCCGAGCTTGGCGTTGCCGACCTGACCTATTCGATCGGGCTGACGGTCGCGGACAGCGGGCTGGTCCGTTCTGTCGCATGGAACGGGCCGGCGTATCGCGCGGGCATGGCCCCGCGTACGAAGATCGTCTCGGTGGGTGGAGTGCCATTCACGCGCGCGGCGCTGCTCGAAGCGGTCCGCAACGCCGCGAAGACGCCCGTTGCGGTGACCTTCCAGCAGGACGGACGGTCGATCGAAGGCACCCTCGATTACCGCGGCACCCTGCGATATCCGCGACTTGCCCCGATCCCGGGACAGCAGGATCGTCTGACGGCGCTGCTCGCCCCTCGGGGTTGACCCCTAGGGCGAGCGAGCGCCCGACAGTTAGGCCTAGGCGCGAACGCCCTCGACGACGCCGACACTGTTGTGGCGCAGCGCCGACAGCACCGTGCTGACGATATGCGCGGCATCGAGCCCCGCGGTCGCGTACTGCGCGACCGGGCCGTCCTGGTCCTGGAACACGTCGGGCAGGCGCATCGTGCGGATCTTGAGCTCGCCGTCGGTCAGGCCCTCGTCGCTGGCGAAGGTCAGGACGTGCGCGCCGAAGCCACCGATTGCGCCCTCCTCGATCGTCACCAGCACATCGTGGCTCAGCGCGAGCTTGCGGATCAGGGCTTCGTCGAGCGGCTTGGCGAAGCGCATGTCGGCGACGGTCGTCGACAATCCGCGCCCGTCGAGGTCGTCGGCGGCAGCCATCGCTTCCTGCAGACGGCAGCCGAGCGACAGGATCGCAACGGTCTTGCCTTCGCGGACGATCCGCCCCTTGCCGATTTCGAGCGCGACCGGCGGATTGGGCAGCGCGACACCGGTGCCTTCGCCGCGCGGATAGCGGACCGCCGACGGCCCGCTGTCGTGGCGCGCCATCGTGTGGACCATGTTGACGAGCTCGGCCTCGTCCGACGGCGCCATGACGACGAAGTTCGGCAGCGTCGACAGATACGTCACGTCGAACGACCCGGCGTGGGTCGCGCCGTCGGCCCCGACCAAGCCGGCACGGTCGATCGCGAAGCGGACCGGCAGATTCTGGATCGCGACGTCGTGGACGACCTGGTCGTACGCGCGCTGGAGAAAGGTCGAGTAGATCGCCGCGAACGGGCGCATTCCCTGCGCCGCCAGCCCGGCGGCAAAGGTCACCGCGTGCTGCTCGGCGATGCCGACGTCGAAGGTGCGTTCGGGGAACTTCGCCTCGAACTTGTCGAGCCCGGTGCCCGACGGCATCGCCGCGGTGATCGCGACGATCGTCGGGTCGACCTCGGCTTCGGCGATCAGCTGCTGGGCGAAGACGTTCTGGTATTGCGGCGCCTTGGGCTTCGACTTGACCTGCGCGCCGGTGATGACGTCGAACTTCTGGACGCCGTGATACTTGTCCGCCGCCGCTTCGGCCGGGGCATAGCCCTTGCCCTTCTGCGTCACGACATGGACGAGGATCGGCCCCTCGGCGGCGTCGCGGACATTCTCGAGCACCGGGATCAGATGGTCGAGGTTATGCCCGTCGATCGGCCCAACGTAATAAAAGCCAAGCTCCTCGAACAACGACCCGCCGCTCGCGAGCGTGCGGACATATTCCTCGGCGCGCTTGGCGGTGCGCTGCATGTTCGGCCCGAGCGTGCGCTTGGCGAGCAGCTTGGCGACGTCGCGGATGCCGAGGAACGTCCCCGACGAATAGATGCGGGCGAGATACGCCGACAGCGCACCGACCGGGGGGGCGATCGACATGTCGTTGTCGTTCAAGATCACGACAAGCCGGTTGCCGGCGGCCTCGGCGTTGTTCATCGCCTCATACGCCATGCCCGCCGACATCGCGCCGTCGCCAATCACGGCGATCGCCTTGCCCGGACGGCCGGCGAGCTTGTTCGCCACCGCAAAACCGATCGCCGCCGAGATCGAAGTCGACGAATGCGCCGCGCCGAAGGGGTCGTACTCGCTCTCGGTCCGCTTGGTGAAGCCCGACAGCCCCTCCGGCGCGCGCAGCGTGCGGATGCGCTCGCGGCGTCCGGTCAGGATCTTGTGCGGATAGGCCTGGTGGCCGACGTCCCAGATCAGCGTGTCGGTTGGGGTGTCGAAGACATAATGGACCGCGACGGTCAGTTCGACGACGCCGAGTCCGGCCCCCAAGTGACCGCCGGTGACGCTGACCGCGTCGATCAGTTCGGTGCGCAATTCATCGGCGAGTTGGCGCAAATCGCCGGTATCGAGCTTGCGGAGATCGGCAGGAGTGTCGACCGTATCGAGCAGCGGCGTTGTCGGGCGTTGGCTCACGCGGGGCACCTGCGAACATGTCCAAAGTAACCCTCCCGGTAGCGCGTGCGCGGCCCGAT
>JAYTTV010000058.1:0-34647 GCA_043745075.1 Sphingomonadaceae bacterium | reverse complement strand
GACGAGCGGCCCCAGCGTGTAGAACGGCGCTTCACCACACACGGCCAATTGCTTGTCCATGTTCTCCTTGATCTTGTGCAGGGGGACGTGGCCGGGCCCTTCGATCATCACCTGAACGTCCTGCGCCCAGGCGCGCTTGGTCAGTTCGCCCAGCGTGTAGAGTTCGGCGAACTGCGCCTCGTCGTTGGCATCGGCGATGCTGCCGGGGCGCAGCCCGTCGCCCAGGCTGTAGGCGATGTCATAGGCCTTGCAGATTTCGGTGATCTCGTCGAACCGCTCGTACAGGAAGCTTTCCTTGTGATGGCTGAGGCACCATTTGGCCATGATGCTGCCGCCCCGGCTGACGATCCCGGTGACGCGCTTGGCGGTCATCGGGATATAGGGTAGGCGCACCCCGGCGTGAATCGTGAAGTAATCGACGCCCTGTTCGGCCTGCTCGATCAGCGTGTCGCGGTAGATTTCCCAGGTCAGGTCCTCGGCGACGCCGCCGACCTTTTCGAGCGCCTGGTAGATCGGCACGGTGCCGATCGGGACCGGCGAGTTGCGGATGATCCATTCGCGGGTGGTGTGGATGTTGCGCCCGGTCGACAGGTCCATGACGGTGTCGGCGCCCCAGCGGGTCGACCAGACGAGCTTCTCGACCTCCTCCGCGACGCTGCTGGCGACGGCGGAGTTGCCGATGTTGGCGTTGATCTTGACGAGGAAGTTGCGCCCGATCGCCATCGGCTCGGCCTCGGGGTGGTTGATGTTCGACGGGATGATCGCGCGGCCGCGGGCGATCTCGTCGCGGACGAATTCGGGGGTGACATAGTCGGGGATGCTCGCGCCGAAGTCCTCGCCGTCGCGCGTCTGGGCGATGTTGGCGCGGCCGATGTTCTCGCGGATCGCGACATATTCCATCTCGGGCGTGATGATGCCGCGCCGGGCGTAGGCGATCTGGGTGACGTTCTGCCCGGCTTTCGCGCGGAGGGGGGAGCGCTGGACGTGGGGGAACGCCTCGGTGTTGGCGCGCGCGTCGAGGGTGGCGCGCCCGGTCAGGCCGTTGTCCTCGGGACGGACTTCGCGCCCAAGGTAGCGCTCGACATCGCCGCGCGCCTCGATCCACGATCGACGGAGTTCGGGCAGGCCGGTGTGGACGTCGATCGTCGCGGCGGCGTCGGTGTACGGACCGCTCGGGTCATAGATGCGGACGGGGGGCTCGTTCGCGGTCGCCTCGAGCACGACTTCGCGCATCGCGACGCGCAGGTCAGGGAACAGCTGCCCGGCGACGTGGATCTTGCGCGACCCGGGCAGCGGGCCGGTGGTGACGGGCATTTCGATCGGGGAGTTGATGTCGGCCATGCGTCGCGCTCCAATTCAGGAGAACGCGCGGTGGGTGTGCCGCAACGCCCTCCCTCCGCCGGGGTCAACCGGATCAGGTTCAGCGGGTCGCGGCCTTGCTCCGATGAGCGGGCCGCCTCTCAGCCGGTAACACCGGCCCCCCGGGGACTGCGGGCAATGTACGCCGATGGGAGCGGGGGTCAATGCGTGAGACGGCCTTGCGGTCTTAGTGCGTCAGAACGGCCTCGCGGTCGGGAAGCAGTTCGCGCGCCCACCCGCGATCGGTGCCGCAGACCTTGTCCCAGAAGCGGAAGTACAGGCCATAGTTGCAGCGGTAGTGGCGGTGGTGGAGGTGGTGGTGCGACGCGGTGATCATCACCCGGCCCCATGCTCCGGCGACCCAGCTTGGCGGGTAGATCTCCCAGCCGATGTGGTTCGACACGCCGTTGAAGGTCATGATCGTCAGCACCAGCATCAGCGCGCCGATGTGGATCGGGACGACGAACACCAGCGCCGGGATCAGGAGCGCTCCCGACAGCGCCTCCCACGGGTGGAACGACATCGCCGCCCATGCGGTCGGCGGGCGGCTGGCGTGGTGGGTGGCATGGACCGCCGCGAACACCTTGGGGCGGTGCATCCAGCGGTGGGTCCAGTAGAAATACGTGTCGTGGACGAACAAATAGATCAGCACCGACACCGGCAGGTACAGCCAGCCGAGCAGCGACGGCGCGCCGCTGGTGATCGCGGTCAGCCCATAATCGTGCCACGCCACCCCGGCGAGTCCGGCGGGCACGCCGTAGATCGCCGCCGACACCAGCGACCAGCCGATCTCGCGCCGGACCTGCGCGCCACGCTTCGCCGCGTCGGGCCCGGCATCGGGGTGGAGCCGTGAGGTCAGCACGGCGAACGCCCCCGACACCGCGAAATAGCGGACGGCGACGATCGCCGTCATGCCGAGCGCGCCGATGAGGAGAGCGAGAACCATGATGCGATGATAGCCCGGGGGCGGCGCTCCGTCACGGGGGCGATCGACCGTGGCAATGTCGCAGTACCGTTGCCCGGAAGATGAACATTACTGAACCAAGACGTTCAACTTCGTTTCATCCCCGTGCGTGCAAAAACGCAGCGCCGGCACGATAAACGACCGGCAATTCAGGAGGAAAAAATGAAGACCGTCCTTATCGCATTGACCGCAGTGATCGCCGCTTCGGCCGGCGCGCAGACGACGAGCTCGACGACGACGACCACGCACAACAGCAGCGAAGTTACGCCTGCGGTCGTCGTCGTCCACCACCCGGCGCGTCGCCATCATCCGGTCCGCCATCACGCGAAGAAGACGACGGTCACGTCATCGACCGTTGCCAATCCTGCCGACGGCAGCTCCACGACCTCGACCTCGACCACCATCACCAAGCCGTAACGTCGACGCCGGACGTCGTGGATCGCGGCGGACGGCCCGGCACGAGATGATCGTCGGCGTCATGCTGCGACCAAACCGCAGGGTCGCGCCGTTGCCTGTCTTGCGCTACTCCGATGGCCGATGGACTTCGACCTCATCCTCGCGGGCGGCGGCCTCGCTAACGGGCTGATCGCGCTGCGGCTGGCGAAATTGCGGCCCGAGTTGCGCGTTGCGATCGTCGAGTCCGGCGCGAGTATCGGTGGCAATCACACCTGGTCGTCGTTCGAGGCCGATATTTCCCCCGAACAAGTCGCGTGGACCGCGCCGCTGATGGCGCACCGCTGGGACCGCTACAGCATTCGTTTCCCGGCGCACTCGCGGACATTGGTGTCAGGGTATCGGAGCGCGACGAGCGAGCGGCTTGCGGATGCGGTTGCGGCGACGGCGGTGACGGTGCTGGCGGGGTGCCCTTTTGCGGCATTGACGCCGACGTCGGTGACGCTCGCCGACCAACGGGTCCTGACCGCGCGCGCGGTGATCGATGGGCGCGGGCAGGGGGCACAGCGCGGGGCGAACCCGGCGCTCGACCTGCGCTCGCAGAAATTCCTCGGCATCGAGGTCGAGCTGACCGCGCCGCACGGCCTCGACGGGCCGGTGATCATGGACGCGACAGTGCCGCAGCACGACGGCTACCGCTTCGTCTACACGCTGCCGTTCGGGCCGCGGACGGTGCTTGTCGAGGACACCTATTACAGCGACGGCGCCGACCTCGCCCCCGAGATCCTGCGCCAGCGCGTGTTCGACTATATCGCCGCGCAGGGCTGGGCGGTCGCCCGCGTCCTGCGCGAGGAGGTCGGCGTCCTGCCGATCGCGCTCGATGGCAATATTGCGGCGTTCTGGGACGCGGGCGAGGCGGGGGTGCCGGTCGTCGGGCTGCGCGCGGCGCTGTTCAATCCGATCACCGGCTATAGCTTTCCCGACGCGGTCCGGGTCGCCGACCTCGTCGCCGGGCTCCCCGAGCTTACTCCGCCTGCGCTTTATGCCGCGCTGCGACACCACAGCGAATCGACGTGGGCGGCGCGGAAATTCTACAGGTTCCTCAACCGGATGCTGTTCGATGCGGCGGAACCGGCCGAGCGTTACCGCGTGCTCCAGCGCTTCTATCGGCTTGACGCCGCGCTGGTCCGCCGGTTCTACGCGGGGCGGTCGACGACGTGGGACATGCTGCGAACGATGATCGGGCGGCCGCCGGTGCCGCTTGGGCGCGCGCTCGGCGTGCTGCTGAAGTCTTGAGGGGCGATTGCGTGAAAGCGACCGATGCGATGAAGACTGGTGCGATGAAAACGGGGCCGAAGACGGCGGCGGTGATCGGCAGCGGCTTCGGCGGGCTGGCGCTCGCGATCCGGCTCCAGTCGGCGGGGGTCCAGACGACGCTGATCGAGCAGCGCGACAAGCCCGGCGGGCGGGCGTACGTCTTCGAGGACAAGGGCTTCACCTTCGACGCCGGGCCGACCGTCATCACCGACCCGTCGTGCCTCGAGGAACTGTGGGCGCTCAGCGGGCGCAAGCTGTCGGACTATGTCGAGCTGATGCCGGTGACGCCGTTCTACCGGCTGATGTGGGAGAACGGCTACGTCTTCGATTATTCGAACGACGACGAGACGCTGTTCGCGCAGATCAAGGCAAAGAACCCGAAGGACGTCGCCGGTTACAAGCGCTTCCTCGAATATTCGGAGAATGTCTTCCGCGAAGGCTATGAAAAGCTTGGCCATGAGGCGTTCCTCGACTTCGGCACGATGATGAAGGCGGCGCCGCAGCTGATGCGCTACGAGGCGTTCCGCTCGGTGTATGCGATGGTCAGCCGTTACATCGAGGACCCGCAGCTGCGCGAGGCGTTCAGCTTCCACTCGCTGCTGGTCGGCGGCAACCCGTTCAAGACGAGCGCGATCTATGCGCTGATCCACGCGCTCGAAAAGAAGTGGGGCGTGTGGTTCCCGCGCGGCGGCACCGGCGCGCTGGTCAAGGGCATGGTCAGACTGTTCGAGGACCTCGGCGGCACCGTCATGATGGGCAACGGCGTCAAGGCGATCCGGGCCGAGGGTGCGCTGGTCACCGGGGTCACCACCGCCGACGGCTGGTCGGGCGACTTCGATGCGGTCGCGTCGAACGGCGACATCGTCCACACCTATCGCGACCTGCTTGGGCACCACCCCCGCGGCAGGCAGGCGGCCGGGATGATGAAGTGGAAAAGCTTCTCGCCGTCGCTGTTCGTCGTCTATTTCGGGCTCAGGCGGAAGCATCCCGAGATTCGCCACCACACGATCGTCTTCGGCAACCGGTATCGCGAGCTGCTCGACGACATCTACAAGCACGGCGTCGTCGCCGACGATTTCTCGCTCTACCTCCACCACCCGACCGCGACCGACCCGGCGATGGCCCCCGAGGGGTGCAGCGCGTTCTACGTCCTGTCGCCGGTGCCGCACATGGGCAAGTACAAGGGCGACTGGGAGGTCGAGGGGAAGCTGTACGCCGACCGCATCCTCGACACGCTCGAGGCGACGATGATCCCCGGCCTGCGCGACGATCTCGTGACGATGCGGACGTTCACGCCGAAGGACTTCGCGGTCGAGTTGAACGCGCACCTCGGGTCGGCGTTCAGCCTCGAGCCGGTGCTGTGGCAGAGCGCGTTCTTCCGCACTCACAACCGCGACGACGTGCTGTCGAACCTGTATTTCGTCGGCGCGGGGACGCATCCGGGGGCGGGCATCCCCGGCGTCGTCGGCTCGGCCAAGGCGACCGCGAAGCTGATGATCGCCGACCTCGGCGCGCGCCAGCCCGGCGTCGGGCACAACAGCGTGCCATTGGCGAGTGCGGCGCTGGCGGCGGAATGACCGACGCGCTCGTCGCGGCGAGCCGGGAGTCGATCGAGAAGGGGTCGAAGAGCTTCGCGCTCGCGTCGCGGCTGTTCGACCCGGTGCTGAGGGACCGGGCGACGTTGCTATACGCGTGGTGCCGGTATGCGGACGACGTGATCGACGGGCAGGACGCGGGGTACGGGCGGGTCGAGTATGCGGGGACGCCCGCTGGGCGGCTGGCGGAGTTGGAGCGGGCGACGCGACTTGCCCTGAGCGCGGGCCGGGATAACGATCAAGGGGTAGGGGTAGGGACTGCCAACCTTCCCTTCGCCGCACTCGCCCGCGTCGCCGCCGAGACCGCGATGCCCGAACGCTACCCGCTCGACCTGATCGAGGGCTTCCGCTCCGACGTCGAGGAGCGCGCCTTTATCACCTTCGACGACACGCTGACCTATTGCTACCATGTCGCCGGATGCGTCGGGGTGATGATGGCGATCGTCATGGGGGTGCTACCGGGAGACCGCGCCACGCTCGACCGAGCATGCGACCTCGGCATGGCGTTCCAGCTCAACAACATCGCCCGCGACGTGGTCGAGGATGCGGCGAACGGGCGGTGCTACCTCCCCGCGCTGTGGCTGGCCGAGGCGGGACTGACCCGCGCGACCTATGCCCTCCGCGAAAACCGCGCAGCCCTTGCGACGGTCGTCGCGCGCCTCGTCGACGAGGCCGAGCGGTATGAGGCGTCGTCGCGCTTCGGCACGCCCGCGCTGACGCGGCGTGCGGCATGGGCGGTCCTTGCGGCGGCCGAGATCTATGGCGGCATCGGGCGGCGGGTGCGGGCCGAGGGCGTCGGCGCGCTCGACCGCCGGGTCACGACCTCGCGAGCAGAAAAATTATGGGCGGTGGCGCGGACGTATCCGCAGTCGTTCAGCCGCGCCCGCCGCTGGCCGGCTCCGGGGCCATCTCGCGCCGGACTTTGGACCCGGCCTTACCCTGCGACGACCTGATCCGCCCGCCGCCGTTGGCTTCGAGTTTGGCCAGTAATTCGCGCACCGGCGGCGCGTAGATGAAACCGAACGACACCGTCCCGGCCTTGGTCTCGACGACATGGTGGAGGCGGTGGGCCTGGACGATCCGCTTCATGTAGCGGCTGCGCGGCACCCACGACACCGGCACGCGGCGATGGACGATGACGTCGTGGAAGCCGAAATAGATGATGCCGTAGCCGGTGATGCCGATCCCGAGCCACATCAACGCGCTGCCAAAGCCGAGAACGGAACCGGCAAAGATCAACGCGATCGCCGGGGCCGCCCCCATCACCGCGAACCAGTCGTTCGCCTCGAGCAAACCCGATCGCGGTTCATGGTGCGACCGGTGGAGCCCCCACATGAAGCCGTGCATGATCCAGCGGTGGGCGACATAGGCGACGCCCTCCATCGCCGCGATCGCCGCGAGTGCGACGGCGATACCCTCGCCGGTTGTAACGTTGAGGCTCATATCGGTGTCTATAAAAGGTCGCAGGGGGGTTTGCATCCCCCGCGTTTCGACGCAGGGATGATCGCGTCAGGAGTTTTCTACGCAGTGCCAGCCGTCGCGACCGCCCTTCGTTCCGATCACCGCGCGGGCACCGGCCACGCGATCGCCGCGGGCATCGCCGGGGCGTGGCTGGCGATCCACTTCGGCGGCATCTTCGCGTTTCCGCTGACGGCGGCAAATCTCGGCTGGATCGTGCCGCTGGTGCTCGTCCAGACGTGGCTGTCGACGGGGCTGTTCATCACCGCGCACGACTGCATGCACGGCTCGTTCGCCCCGGGGCGGCCGGGGGTCAACCGGACGGTCGGGCGGATCGCGCTGATGCTCTATGCGGGGCTCGATTATGACAAGATGGTGCCGAACCATTTCGCGCATCACCGCCATGTCGGCACCGCCGCCGACCCCGACTTCGATGCAGCGAACCCGACCCGCCCGGTCAAGTGGCTCGCGCGCTTTTTCGGCACTTATTACTCGCACTGGCAGATCGTACGCATCGTCGTCGTGTTGACGTTCTACCAGCTCGTCGGCGCGTCGCTGCTCAACATCCTCGTTTTCTGGGCGATCCCGGCGCTGCTGGCGCTGGTGCAATTATTCTGGTTCGGGACGTTCCTGCCGCATCGCCACGCGCACGACGCCTTTCCCGACCGCCACAATGCGCGGAGCTCGCGCTTCGGGCCGTGGCTGTCGGTGCTGACGTGCTTCAACTTCGGCGGCTATCACCACGAGCATCACCTCCACCCGCACGTCGCGTGGTGGCGGCTGCCTGCGACGCGGGTCGAGGGGCGCACGTGAAGCGGCTTGCCCTCGTCGCACTGATGCTGTTGGCAGGGTGCGCGACGCCCGCCGAGCGGATCGCCGGCAAGCTCGAATCGGTGGGAATCCCTTCACCGCAGGCGAGGTGCATGGGCAACCGCCTCGCCTCGCGGTTGAGCCTCGGGCAGCTCGACGAGCTAAACCGCGTCGTGAAGGACAGCGGCGGAGACCATCTGACGCTCAACAAGCTGGTCAGTCGCCTCGGCAACGCCGATCCCGCGATCGCCGCGCGCCTCGTCGAAACCGGCCTGACCTGCGCTTTGGGTTGATCTTCCCCGTCTTCGGGGAGGGGGACCATCGCCCTTGCGATGGTGGAGGGGCGGTCGAACGAACCTGCATTCCGAGCGTGCCGCGCCGCCCCTCGACCACGCGCCGAAGAAGCGCGCGGTCCCCCTCCCCGAAGGCGGGGACGATCAAGTCTTACGCCGCATCCTCGAACTGCAGCCGCGCGAGCTTCGCGTACAGCCCGCCCTGCGCGATCAGCCGGTCATGCGTCCCCTGTGCAACGATGTGCCCGCCGTCCATGACGATGATCCGGTCGGCGTTACGGACCGTGGCCAGCCGGTGGGCGATGACCAAGGTCGTGCGGCCCTGCATGAGTTTCTCGAGGGCGCGCTGGACGAGGCGCTCGGACTCGGCATCGAGCGCGCTGGTCGCCTCGTCGAGCAGCAGCAGCGGCGCGTCGCGGAGGATCGCGCGGGCGATCGCCATCCGCTGGCGCTGCCCGCCCGACAGGCGCGACCCCGCCTCGCCGAGGAAGGTGTGGATCCCCTGCGGCAAGGCGCGGAGGAAGTCGTCGGCGTGCGCGGCTTCGGCGGCGGCCCAGACCTCGGCTTCGGTCGCGTCGGGGCGGCCGTATAGGATATTCTCGTAGGCGGTCGTGGCGAAGACGACGGTTTCCTGCGGGACGACGGCGATGCGCGAACGGACGTCGATCGGGTCGGCTTCGGGCAGGGCGACGCCGTCGAGGCGGATGACCCCCGACTTCGGGTCGTAGAAGCGCTGGACGAGCGCGAACAGCGTCGACTTGCCCGCGCCTGACGGCCCGACGACAGCGACGGTTTCGCCCGGCGCGATGTCGAGGGTGAAGTCGATCACCGCAGGGGCGTCGGGCTTGGTCGCGTAGTTGAAGCTGACGTGGTCGAGCGTCAGCCGCCCCATCGCGGGCAGCGGCAGCGCGACCGGATGGAGCGGCGCGCGGATGTCGGGGGTCGCGGCGAGCAGTTCCTCGATCCGCCCCGATGCCCCGGCGGCGCGCATGAAGTCGCCGTAGGTCTCGGTCAGCGCGCCGAACGCACCCGCGACGATCGCGGCGGTGAACAGGAAGGCGGTGATCGTGCCCCCGGTCATCCGCCCGGCGACGACGTCGGCGGCGCCCTCCCACAGGACGAGGGTGATCGCGCCGAAGATCAGGAAGATGACGATGCCGGTCATCGCCGCGCGGACCTTGATCCGGCGCTTGGCGGCGGCGAAGGTTGCCTCGACCGCCTCGCCGAAGCGCGCGGCCTCGCGCACCTCCTGGGTGAACGCCTGGACGACCTTGATCGCGCCGAGGACCTCGGCGATGATCGTGCCGATGCTGGCGATGCGGTCTTGGCTCGATCGTGACAGGTCGCGGACGCGGCGGCCGAGGACGATGATCGGGATGATCACCATCGGGATGACGAGGAGCATCAACCCGGCGAGCTTGGGGCTGAGCGCGATCATATAGACCAGCCCGCCGATGCCCATGAAGGCGTTGCGCAGCGCGACCGACGCCGAGGTCGACACGACCTGCTCGATCACCGCCGTGTCCGAGGTCAGGCGGCTGGCGATTTCCGACGGGCGATTCTCCTCGAAGAAGCCGGGATCGAGCGACAGCAGATGCCGCTGGACGGTGCGGCGGAGGTCGGCGACGACGCGCTCGCCGATCCAGCTGACGTAGTAAAAGCGGACCGCGGTGGCGACGCCCTGGACCGCGACGACCGCGAGCAGAGCCCAGAAATACGGCGCGATGACCGCTGGGTCGGCGCCGGCATGGAAGCCCTTGTCGACGACGAGCTGCAGCCCCTTCGGTACCGCGAGCGTCGAGCCCGCCGCGACCGCGAGCGCGATCAGCGCCATCGCGAGGTGGCCGGGATAGACTTTGACGAAGCGCCACAGGATGCCGAGCTTCGACAACTTGCGCGACGGCGGCGCGGCGTCCTTGGTGGTCGCAATGGCCATGCGCTATTGTCCTGTCGGCGCGACTTCGCGCGGGTATCCGGTCGGGGCGACGGTGCGTCCCATAAAGCGGAGCCGCGTCTGCCAGACGTGGACATCGAGTCCCGTCGCGGCGTGGGTCGCGCCGGGATAGACCATCAGGTCGAACGGCTTGTTCGCCTTTTGCAGCGTCGCCATCAGCGCGGTCGAGTTTTCGAACACGACATTGTCGTCGGCCATGCCATGGATCAGCAGCAGCGGGCGCTCGATATTCGTCGCCGTCGTGAGCGCATCGCTCGACGAATACGCCGCCGGATCGCCCTGCGGGGTGCCGAGATAGCGCTCGGTATAGGCGGTGTCGTACAGTTCCCAGCGCGTCACCGGCGCCCCGGCGATCCCGGCGGCGAACGCGGTCGGGGCGGCGGCGAGCAGCTTGAGCGTCATGTAGCCGCCATAGCTCCAGCCGTTGACGACGATTTTGTCCGGCGCAGCCCACGCCTGTTGCTTGACCCATGCCAGCGCCGCGAGCTGGTCGTCGACCTCGGTCTTGCCCATCGCGTGATACAGGACGTCCTCGAACTTCTTGCCGCGATTGCTCGATCCGCGATTGTCGAGCTGGAACACCGCCCAGCCGCGCTGGACGAGATATTCGTTGATCGGCGCGGGCCAGGCGCGGGTGATCGATTGGACCCCGGGGCCGCCGTAGACGGTGAAATAGACCGGGTGCGGGCCGGGCGTCGCGGGCTTGAACAGCCGGTAATGCAGCGGCGTGCCGTCGGCGGCGGCGATCGTGCCGAATTCGGGTGCGACGTGCGCGGCGAGGTACGGGGCGTACGGGTGGCTCGCGTCGAGCGCATTTTCCTCGATCCACGCGCGGCGGTTGCCGGCGGCGTCGGCCAGCCACGTCTGCGGCGGCTGTGACGGGGTCGACCGCGTGATCAGCGCGGCGGTCCCCCCCTTGTCCATCGCGACCTCGTGCCAGCCTCCGGGCGCGGTAATCCGGACGGGCTTCCCGGGGTGGAGATAATCGACGACGTACAAATGCTTTTCGAGGACGGTGTCGGCGAAGCCGGTGAAGAACAGCTTATGCGCCGCCTGGTCGATCCCGGCGACGTCGTCGACGACCCAGTCGCCGTGCGTCAGCGCGGTTAGCTTGCCGTTCGCGCGGCGATACAAATGCTCGAAGCCGCTGCGCTCGGACCCGATGATCTGCGAACCGTCGTCGAGGGTGTGGAAGTCGTCGTTGAGGTTGACCCACGTCTTCGCGTTGTCGGTGAGGATGACTTTCGCCGCGCCGGTCGCGGGGTCGACCTCGAGGATGTCGAGGCGCTTCTGGTCGCGCGACAGCCGCTGGACGAACAACGTCTTGCCGTCCGCCGCCCAGTCGACGCGGGCGAGGTAGATGTCGGGATCGCTCCCCAGATCGACCTTAACCCGCGCACCGCCGCCGGGGGCCATCAGCCACAATTCGACGCGGGCGTTGGGCGTCCCGGCGGCGGGATAGCGCTGCGCGTAGATGCGCGTGCCGTCGGCCCCGATCGCGGCGCGCTGGACCACCTGCACTCCCGATTCGTCGACGCGTTCGACCGCGACCCGGTCATCGGTCGGCGACCACCACGTCCCGACGAAGCGGTGAAGTTCTTCCTGTGCGATGAACTCAGGGGCGCCCCAGCCGATCGTGTCCGAGCCGTCGCGGGTCAGCGCGGTCTCGGTCCCGGCGGCGAGGTCGAGGACGTATAAATTGCGGTCGCGGACGAACGAGGCGAAGCGGCCCTTCGGTGACAGCTGCGCATCGGTCTCGGTCGCCGCGGTCTTGGTCAATTGCTTGACCGAACCGTCGAGGCCGGCGAGCCACAGGTCGCCGTCGATCGGCACGAGGAGATGCTGCGAATCGGGAGCCCAGTCGTAGCTGGCGATGCCCTTGACGCTCGCGATCCGCTGGCGCTCGCGGTTCATCCGTTCGGTCTCGGACAGCGCCGCGCCGGTGCCGAGTTTGGTCGAATCGACGAGCATCCGCGCTGCGCCCGTGGCGACCTCGACCGCCCACAGATCGTAGCGGTCCTTGTCGGTCACCCGGCTGCGGAGCAGCGTCGCGTATTTGCCGTCGGGCGACAGCCTGAGGACGCGCGGGGCGGGGCCGCTCAGCGACGGCGAGGCGAAGACGCGTTCGAGCGTCAGGTCGGCTGCCGGTGATGTTGTGGCCACGGTCATCGCCGCCAGCCCGATAAGTCCCGCCAAAAACGCCCGCATCCGGTTGTACCTGTCCGTCTCACCGCGGTGTCCTACGCGGCTGCGGCGGCGAGGGCAAACGGGTGGTTAAAGCGCATAGCCGAAGCGCTCGATCCACGGCGCGAGAACCGGCATCACCGGCGCGAGCTGGTCGGCATAGCGCCGCCACTGCCCGGTACCGTCATAGAGCGGACGGCGAACCTGCCCCGCACTGGCGGTCGACACCCCGCGCCGGGCTGCAGTCCGGTCGAAGCGGCGCAGGTCGGGAGACCAGTCGATGCCGGTGAAATCGCACAGCGCCTGTGTCGTCGTGTCGAAGTCGGCGACGAGATCCTCGTAGCGCAGGTCGTGGAAGGCGAGCGGCAGACGGTCGCGGCAGAGTGAGGTCAGCCGCATCAGTGCAGCATAATGCTCTGTGACGCCCTCGATCGTGGTGAAGGCGTAGGCGGCGGCGCTGATGGCGAAGTTTTGGCGGAAGCAGCTCCAGACGATGTCGCGCGGGTCGCGGCGCATGACGACGATGCGGGCATCGGGAAATAGTTTGGCGATGACCGGCAGCTTGATCCCCTTGAGCGGGTCCATGTCGACGAAGGTCGTCGCGGAGCCGATGCCGGCCTCGGCAACGCGTTGCCAGTAGAGGTCGCCGAACGCGGCAGTGGCACTCGCGTTAATCGCTGCGAGGCGAGCGATGCCTCCGGATTCGGTCAGGAACTCGCGGTCGGCGTCGATCAACGTCGGCCGCTCCTCGAGCGCCTCGACCCCCGGCGCGCTGGCGAGAATGTTCTCGACCAAGGTCGTGCCCGATCGCGGATAGCCGAGCAGGAAGACATGGCCGCGGCGGCCGGGTGGAGCAACGCGCTTGCGCCAAGCCGCCGGGTCGACGGCTTCGACCGCTGCGGCGATGTTGTGGATGAACTCGCGCTGCGGCGGCTCGCCCAGCGCGGCGAAGCGCGGGCCGTGGACCTGCGCGAACGTCGCCTTGGCAGCAGCGTACGCCGCGAAGGCATCGGCAGAGCTATCGAGCCTGTCGAGTGCGTCTCCGAGTAATGTCAGCGCGGCGATCCGGTCCTCGACGCCCATCTGGCGCTCAAGCACGTCGCGAAGGCGGGCGGCGGCGCGGGCGGGGTCGCTGCGCACCTGGCTCCGTGCGAGCGCCATCGTCGCGGTCGCGTCGTGCGGGTCGATCGCCAGCGCTCGCGCGGCTAACGCCTCCACAGGCTGCCCTAGCCGCGCCGCCGCCGCTGCCGCCCCCGCCCATGCCGGACCCATCGCGGGATCGAGCGCGGCAGCGCGCTGGTAGCTGGCGAGCGCGCCGGGATAATCATTCGCCGAGTCGAGCGCGAAGCCGCGTTCGAGCCACGGCACCGCGAAGCCTGGCTCGATCGCCGACGCCCGGTCGAACATCGCCAGCGCCGCGCCGATCCGCCCCTCCTTGCGCAGCGCGCGCCCGGCAGCGCAGACGATCGTCGCGTCGTCGGGGGCCATCGCCATCGCCTCGCCAAGCGCATGGTGCGCCGCAGCAAAGTCGCAGGCTTCCTCGGCGCGCCATGCGACCAGATTGAACAGCATCGGGTCGCGCGCCCCGGCGGCGAGCGCGGCAGCGGCGATGTTCACCGCCCGGTCGATCTCGCGCTTGCCCAGCGCCGCCTCGATCGCCGTCCGCGTCGCAGAATCAAGCATTCGCATCCTCGCGATCGCGCCGTTACACTTTATGCTGCGGATGCGTTATGCCACAAGTCACGCGCGCCATTCGGATCACGGGTCGAGGACGATAGATGCTTTACAACGCGTACGAGATGCAGAAGTCGATGCTTGCCGGGGTCGGCGCGGCGTCGAAGATGACCTCGGACTGGATGCTCAGCCCGGCCAACCCGTTCGCCCAGATCGGCGCGTCGCCGGTGATCGCGCGCGCGCTCGAAGTCTTCGCCCACGCCACCGCGCCGCGCGGCAAGCCCGCCTTCGGCCTCGACGCGACGATCGTCGACGGGGTGTCGGTCGCGGTCAGCGAGGAGATCGTCCTGCGCAAGCCGTTCGGCCAGCTCAAGCATTTCGTCCGCGCGGTATCGGGGCGCAACGACCCCAAGCTGCTGATCGTCGCGCCGATGTCGGGGCATTTCGCCACCCTGCTGCGCGGCACGGTCGAGCGGATGCTGCCGGGGCACGACGTCTACATCACCGACTGGCGCGACGCGAAGTACGCCCCGCTCAGCGACGGCACCTTCGATTTCAACGATTACATCGACTATCTGATCGAGTTCATGGGGGTCGTCGGTCCCGGCGCGCATATGCTCGCGGTGTGCCAGCCCGCCGTCCCGGCGTACGCCGCCGTGTCGATCATGTCGGTCAAGAACGACCCCAACCTGCCGCTGACGCTGACGATGATGGGCGGACCGATCGACACCCGCGAGGCGCCGACCTCGGTCGACGACCTCGCCACCGAGCGGCCGTACGCGTGGTTCGTCAATAACGTCGTCGCGACCGTACCGGCAAGCTATCCGGGGTCGGGCCGCAAGGTCTATCCGGGCTTTCTCCAGCTGTAGGCTTCCTGTCGATGAACCTCGCCAGCCACATGACGTCGCACTGGGAAATGTTCAAACACCTCGTCGCCGGTGACGACGCCTCGGCCGACGCGACCAAGGCGTTCTACGACGAATATCGCTCGGTCGCCGACATGACCGCCGAATTCTACCTCCAGACGATCGACGTCGTCTTCCAGAAGCAGCTCATCGCCAAGGGCGAATTCGACCATCACGGCGTCCGCGTCGATGCCGCGAACATCACGAAGACGGCATTGCTGGCGATCGAGGGCGAGCGCGACGACATCTCGGGGCTCGGCCAGACCAAGGTCGCGCTGACGCTGGCGACCAACCTGCCCGACGACAAGAAGAAATATTACATGGCCGAGCATGTAGGCCACTACGGCATCTTCAACGGCCGCCGCTGGCGCGAGATCATCGCGCCGGTCGTCGAGACCTTCATTCGCGACAACGATCCGGCGCAAGCCGGCCGTGCTCCGGTGGCTCCGCCCCCGGCGGCGATCGAGATGAAGGCGGGCGAGGTGTCGCCGGTCGCGCACGCCTGAAGGGGGTGCGCGGGGGCGAAGCTAAACTCCGCGCCAGCCCCCCGGGCCAAGCCGCTCGACCGGCGCAAACCGCGTCTTATAGTCCATCCGCTCGCACCCCTCGATCCAGTAGCCGAGGTAGACGTACGGCAGTCCGGCACGCCCCGCGCGGACGATGTGGTCGAGGATGATGAACGTGCCGAGCCCCTGTCGCGCCGGGTCTTCGGTGGCGAAGAAGCTGTACACCATCGACAGGCCGTCGGACTGCTTGTCGGTCAGGCACGCGCCGACGAGCCGCCCCGGGCGCCCGCCGCTCGACGGCTCGCGATATTCGACGACGACGGTGTCGACCGGGGTCTGCTCGACCATGTCGGCGAAGTCGTACGCGTCCATCGCCGCCATGCCGCCGTCGGGGTGACGCGAGCCGAGGTAATGCTGGAGCAGTTCGAACTGTTCCTCGGTGCTCCACGGTTCGCACGCGCTGACCTCGAGGTCGGCGTGGCGTTTAAGCAGGCGCTTCTGCGACGCACTCGGCACGAATTTTCCGGCGACGACGCGGACCGAGACGCACGCCGAACAGCCGTCGCAGCTCGGCCGGTAGACAACGTTCTGGCTGCGGCGGAAACCGATCCGGCTGAGTGCCTCGCTCATGCCGGCGGCGTCGGAGCCCTTGAGTTCCGTGAACACCTTCCGTTCGACGCGCCCCGGGATGTACGGGCACGGCGACGGCGCGGTCACGAAGAATCGCGGAAAGCGGAAGCTCTGGTCGGTCACGCTTTAATATGCGGCACGCGGCGGTAAATCGGTAGGGCTAATCCAGCTCGACTTGTCGCACGTCGTAACCCGCCGCACGCAGGGCCTCGATCAGGCGGTCGAGATGGTCGCGGTCGCGGGTCTCGCACTCGATTTCGGTGATGAGCCCCTTTGCCGGCAGCGTGGTGAAGACCCGCTGGTGGTAGACTTCGAGGATGTTGACCTGGAGCCGGTCGAACACGCGCGCGACTTCGAACAACTGCCCCGGGCGGTCCTTGAGCCGGATGCGCAGCCGCGCCAGCCGCCCCGACCGCGCGAGGTCGCGCAGCAGGACGTTCGCCAGCAGGCGCGTGTCGATGTTGCCGCCGCACAGCACGAGCCCGACCTTGCGCCCGCGAAACGCCTGGCCGTGCGCGAGCAGCGCCGCGAGCCCCGCCGCGCCTGCCCCCTCGACGACGGTCTTCTCGATCGTCAGCAGCAGCGACACCGCGCGCTCGAGATCGCGTTCGCCCACCAGCAATATGTCGTCGACGAGCGCCTCGACGACGCGGAAGGTCAGCTCCCCCGGCACCTTGACCGCGATGCCCTCGGCGAGCGTGTCGCCATCGCACGGCATCGTCTGACCGTGGAGCTTCGCGTACATCGACGGGTACAGCTCGGCCTCGACGCCGACGACCATCATGTCGGGCTTCAGCGTCTTGGCGACCGTCGCCATGCCCGAGATCAGCCCGCCGCCGCCGATCGGCACGATCAGCGTATCGAGCTGCGGCACGTCCTCGAGCATCTCGAGCGCTACGGTCCCCTGGCCCGCCATGATCAGCGCGTCGTCGAACGGCGGGACATAGGTCAGGTGGCGCTCGATCGTCAGCTTGTGGGCGTGTGCGGCGGCGTCGTCGAAGCTCTCGCCGTGAAGGATGACGCTTGCCCCATGCCCCTCGGTCTGGCGGACCTTCACCGCCGGGGCGTGCCGCGGCATGACGATCGTCGTCGGGATGCCGAGGCGCTTGGCGTGGTAGGCGAGTCCCTGCGCATGGTTGCCGGCCGACGCCGCGATGACGCCACGCAGGCGCTGCTCCTCGGTCAGCGACAGCAATTTGTTGAGCGCGCCGCGCTCCTTGTAGGCGGCGGTGAACTGGAGGTTCTCGAACTTGAGCCAGACCTCGGCACCGGTCATCTCCGACAGTGTCCGGCTGTGGAGGCACGGCGTGCGGATCACCGCGTCGCCGATCGCCACGCGCGCGGCGAGGACGTCGGCATAATCGATCGGCAGGGGGAGGGCGGCTTCAGCGAGTGCGGTCATGCGCCGCGCTTAGCCGGGAAGACGGAATTTTGCCAGCGGCGCGACGCTGCGCCCCGCCAGCGGCCGCAGGGGGCGAGTTAAGCGCGCGTTTAGGTTTTGGCCAGCGTCATCACACCGTCACACGCCGTCCCTACAGCCCGCCAGATCAAGTCATCGGGTTTGCGCCCGGGGCATTGTTTAGGGGGCTTCCTGACCGTGAAACTGATCCAAGCCATCGTTGCCTTGGTTGCTGCCGGAAGCCTCGTTGCCGGGTGCAACGACGGCCAGCCGCCCGCCGCCGTCACGCCGACCACCCCGGCAGCGCTGACCCCGACGCGGACGATCATCATGGTCTGGGACGGCCTCCGCCCCGACGACGTCAACACCACCGACACGCCCAACCTCGCCGCGCTGAAGGCGGCCGGTGCGGCGTTCAACGACAATCATTCGACGTATCCGACCTTCACGATGATGAACTCGTCGTCGTTTGCGACCGGCTCGTTCCCGAAGACCTCGGGCTTCTACGGCAACACCTTCTGGACGCCCCCGCAGGGCACCGGCAACACCATCCCGGCCGGGCTCGCCGCCGGTGGCACCGCGCAGGACTATGTCGACCCGGTGTTCACCGAGGATTATCAGGTCC
This sequence comes from Sphingomonadaceae bacterium, assembly GCA_043745075.1. Classification (GTDB taxonomy): domain Bacteria; phylum Pseudomonadota; class Alphaproteobacteria; order Sphingomonadales; family Sphingomonadaceae; genus Polymorphobacter_B. The sequence goes on along the minus strand of JAYTTV010000058.1, from coordinate 16,581 downwards.
TGACGACGCTCAATACCTATTACAGCGGCCAGCTGCTGCTGGTGAAGAACCTGTTCGCCGCCGCGCAGGGCGCCGGGCTGGTCACCGCGACGATCGGCAAGAGCGGCGCGGCCTATCTCCAGGATCTCGGCAAGGGCGGCTATTTCCTCGACGAGAACACCGTCAAGCCGCGCCTCCTCGTCACCGAACTGCAGAACGCGAACATCGCGCTGCCGGTCAACGTGACCAAGGACTATACCGGGACCGATCTCGTCACGCTGTCGGCGACGAACGGCAGCCCGACCGCGCGCGCCGGCTACATAACCTTCAACACCACCGCGTACGACCCCGCCGGTGCGCTGACGGTTCCCGCCCGCGATTCGACCGACACGACGCAGGGCGCACCCGAAGACGCCGCGAACAAGTACATGATGTCGGTGTTCGCCAACTATATCCTGCCGAACAAGAAGCCGATGCTGTCGCTGATCTGGTTCCGGACCCCCGACAACGTCGAGCACGGCTATGGCCCCGGCTCCAACAACGCCCGCGCCGGCCTGCGCTCGCAGGACGCGCGCCTCGGTGAGCTGATGGCGGCGCTCAAGGCGCAGGGCATCGACAAGACGACCAACATCATCGTCGTTTCCGACCACGGCCACTCGACCGTCTCGGGTCCGCTGGCGCTGTATCCGCTGCGGGCGATCACGCCGTCGGCAACTGCGCCGAACGGTGCGGCGATCAACGGCGCGACGAGCGGCACCAGCGCCGCGGCGCTCGGCGCGGCGTCGAGCACAGGCTTCTCCTTCTCGGGCGACGTTCGCTCGGCCGACCTGCTGACGTATCGCGGTTTCGCCGCGTATGACGGCAGCGGCTGCGTCACCAGCGCGATGTACGGGCTGAGCGCGACGGGCGCGGCGACGGTGCCGGTCAAGAACGACGCGAGCGGTGCGCTGTGCGGCGCGGCGAACACCAAGTACCAGGCGATCAGCGCGACGCTGCCGACCCCGATCGCCAGCTTCAAGGTGCCCGCTCCGGGCAGCCTGCCGGCGGGCGGCATCGTTGTCGCGGCGAACGGCGGGTCGGACTATTTCTACGTCCCCGGCCACGATCCGGCGGTCGTCCAGCGCCTCATCAAGACGCTCCAGCAGCGTGAAGAATACGGCGCAATCTTCGTCGACAGCCGTTACGGGGCGATCCCCGGCACGCTGACGATGGCGCAGGTCAACCTCGAGAACGGCACGCGCCAGAACAACGGCCAGCCCGACGTCGTCGTCTCCTTCGCGTGGGACGACACGGTCAGCGTCCAGGGCCATCCGGGCATCGAGTTCGAAAGCACCGGCGGCCAGCGCGGCATGCACGGCAGCTTTGGTACGACCGACGTCCACAACACGCTGATCGCCAACGGCCCGTCGTTCACCGCCGGGGCAGTCGCCAACCCGTCGGGCAACGTCGACGTCGCCCCGACGGTTGCTTACCTGCTCGGCGTCTCGCTGCCGAACGCCGACGGGCGCATCCTCAACGAGGCGCTGGTTACGCCGCTGAGCGGGACGAAGCCGACCGTGACCCCGACGACGGTCGCGGCGTCGACCGCGACGGGCCTGTCGTTCGAGCTGCCGACCGACCCGACCGGCGCGACGCGCGACACGACGCGGACGGCGGGGACCTACTCGATCAACCTCGCAGTCAAGGACCTCGCGGTCGACGGCAAGACCTACCGCTACTTCGACTCGGCGGCAGCGGTTCGTAAGTAGCGTCATAGCAAGTCGTTGATTATGCGTTTGTTCCTGTTAACCGCCGCCGTCGCGCTGACGGCGGCGGCACCGCACGCCGCGCCTAGCCAGAAGTTCGAGACGGTCTTCGCCGCTGCCGGCGAGCCCGCGACGCTCCACTTCCGCGCCGACTATGGCACCGGCCCGGCGATGCATCACCTCGAAGTCTGGCGCGACCACGACAAGCAGCTCAAGCGCGTAACCGACGGCATCGTCGAGACCTATGTCGCGCACGCTGCCGACGGCGTCGATTTCCGCATGATCATCGTCGACAACCGCAAGCGGATCGTCACGACGATCGATCGCGCCAACCTCTACCGGCTCGGCAATTTCACCGACTGGTTCGACCTCGGCCACGGCCTGCGGCATCCCAAGGGCGTCTATACGCTCGGCCCCGGCAAGGCTCCGGCGGGGGCACCGAAGCCGTTCGCCGCGTGCCGCTGGTACGACCTCGCCGAGGGGCCGCGGACGACGCACGTCTGCTGGAGCGCCGATTACCGCCTGCCGCTGGTCATCGCGCCCGGCGGCGCGGCGATGTGGCACGTCACTGCGATCGACCGCATGGTCCCCGCTACTGCGTTCCGCATCGTCGACAAGGGCTATGTCCGGATGAACGCCAACCGCGACATCGAGCCCGACTAACCTCAAAGCAGGTGCGGGACGCCGCGCGTTCGGCTAACAGCCGTGCATGAGCAAAATCACATTCATCGGCCTTGGCGTCATGGGTTATCCGATGGCGGGACACCTTGCCGCCGCCGGGCACGACGTCACCGTCTACAACCGCACCGCCGCCAAGGCGGAGGCATGGGTCACCGAGCATAAGGGCAAATCGGCAGCGACGCCCGCGTTGGCCGCAGCGGGAGCCGAGGCGGTGTTCACCTGCGTCGGCAATGACGATGACCTGCGCGAGGTCACGCTCGGCCCTGACGGCGCGATCGCGGCGATGGCGCCGGGCGCACTCTACGTCGACCACACCACCGTGTCGGCTTCGATCGCCCGCGAACTGGCGGCGGCGCGGGACGATATCCTCGTCCTCGACGCGCCGGTGTCGGGCGGGCAGGCGGGGGCGGTCAACGGCGCGCTGACGATCATGTGCGGCGGCACCCCGGAGGCGTTCGCGGCCGCCGAGCCCGTCATGGCGGCGTACGCCAAGCGATCCGGGCTGATGGGACCGGCGGGCAGCGGGCAGCTGACCAAGATGGTCAACCAGATCGCGATCGCCGGGGTCCTCGAAGGGCTCGCCGAGGCGATGCATTTCGCGCTGTCGGCGGGTCTTGATGCGCCTGCGGTGATCGACGTCATCGGTAAGGGCGCGGCGCAGAGCTGGCAGCTGGACAATCGCGCCGGCACGATGGCGAAGGGCGAGTTCGACTTCGGCTTCGCGGTCGACTGGATGCGCAAGGACCTCGGGCTCGTTCTCGACGAGGCGAAACGGCTCGGGATCAGCTTGCCCGCGACCGCGCTGGTCGACCAGTTCTACGGCGACGTCCAGGCGATGGGCGGGCGGCGGCAGGACACGAGTTCGCTGATTCGTCGCTTTCGCGGCTGACCCGACCGTCTGCTGACGCGAGAAATATCGGCTTCCGCTAAACCTTGGTGGAACTTCCTGAATAATAGCCTTTGTTCATCGTGGGTTTTGCCACATTCAAAGTGGAAGGTGGATAACTCATTGTGATCTATGTCACAGCTCACTTGGCACGGGCTGTGCAATACCCTTGGCATGGGACGCCGGATCATCGGTCGCCCCGGCAAAAGGGAGAAAGACCATGTTCACCGCCTTCAACTCGACCGTCGCTCGCACCGTCCTCGGCACTGTCGGCACGGCACTCTGCGCCGGGCTTTGCCTCGTCGGCGCGACCGCCCCGGCCCACGCCGGCAGCATCTACGACACCGCGCGCAGCCAGAACGTCAGCTACGCCGACCTCGATCTCGGCAGCACGCAGGGCCGCAAGACCCTCGAGCGCCGGCTCAAGAGTGCGGCCCACGCGGTCTGCACGACCGGCAACATCGACGTCCAGTCGATGAAGGACGAGAGCCGCTGCGTCCGCACCGCGCTCGACTCGGCCAAGCCCAAGATGATCGCAGCGCTTTCGGTTCGCCGCACCGTCGGCTGATCCGACCGTCCGCAAATCGTCACAGGCACGTGGTAATGCCGGTCGCTCACGCGGCCGGCATTTCGCGTTGTGCGGCGGTCGTTTATGCTGACGACGACAGGCGAAGGGGACGGACATGCGCACGGCGGGATCGATCGGGGCGTTGCTCATCGCGGCGATCGTTGCCGCACCGGGGTTGGCCCGCGATGCCGACGACGATGCCTCGCCGACGCCGAGCGGCTTTGCGATCACGCCGCTCGCGGCGAAGGGTGCCGTGCTGACCCCGCTCGGGACGCTCGACGGCAAGCCGGGGTCGGTCAGGGTCACCAACCCGGCAGCGCTGGCGGCATCGCCCGACGGGACGCTCGTCGCGCTGCTGACGTCGGGGTTTAACGGCATGGCGCTGCCCGACGGCAAGCCCGACATGGCGCATTCGACCGAGCGGCTGATGATCTTCCGCCCGGAACCCAAGGGTGCGGAGAAACTCGCCGAGGTGCCGCTGCCCGCGACATTCGCTGGTCTTGCCTGGTCGCCCGACGGCAAGCGCATCGCTGCGACGCTCGGCGTCGGCGACGCGGTCGTCACCTTCGCGTGGGACGGCAAGACACTGGCGCCCGACGGCGCGCCGATCGCGCTCGGCCATGCCGCCGGCCTCGGCCTGCGCGTCAAGCCCGCCGCCGCCGGGATCGTCTGGGTCGACGCCGAGCGACTCCTCGTGACCAATTTCTTCAACGATTCGATCAGCCTCGTCGACGCGACGACGCGCAAGGTGATCGCCGAGATTGATCTCCGTCCCGGCAAGATCGACCCGGCGCAGCGCGGTGTTCCCGGCGGCACCTATCCGTTCCGCGTGGCGATGGCGGGGCCGAACCGCGCGGTGGTATCGTCGCCGCGCGACCGCGAACTCGTGACCATCGCGCTCGATGGCGACCGGCTCGCCGTCGTCGCGCGCGCCAAGACGATCGCCGAGCCGACCGCGCTCCTCTCACTCCCCGATGGCCGTGTTCTCGCCACCGGTGACAACGCCGACACGCTGATCGCGCTCGCGGCCGATGGCAAATCGGTCGCCGAATATCCGTTGTCGGGGCTGCCCAACGCGGCGACCCGACCCAAGGGGCTCAACCCCAACGCGCTCGCGCTCGGCGGCGACGGGAGGTTGTGGGTGACGCTCGGCGGCTTCAATGCGGTCGCGGCGATCGACCTCAAGCCCCTGCTCGCGCGGCCGTCGGGGACTCCGGCGGCTTTCGCCGGGATGATCCCGACCGGCTGGTATCCCGACGCGGTTGCGGTCGCAGGCGGGCGGCTCGCGGTCGCGAACTTCAAGGGGCTGCCGGGGGCGAACCCGGGGGCGTGCCGGGCGAGCTTCTCGACGACCGCGGCAGGCGAGGCGAAGTGCCGGGCATCGGGGCAATATGTCCTGCAGCTCCAGACCGGGTCGCTGCTGACGCTGCCGCCACCCCCGAAGCCCGAGCTGGCGCGGCTGACCGCGCGCGTCACTGCCAACCTATCCGCATCGACCGCCGCCGAGGCTGCGCGTGCCGAGGCGGTGATGACGGCGATGCGCGGACGAATCAAAAACATCATCTACATCGTCAAGGAGAACCGGACTTACGACCAGGTGCTCGGCGACCTTCGCCCCGGCGACGGCGACGCGAAGCTCGTACTGTTCCCGCAGGCGATCACGCCCAACCACCACGGCCTCGCGCGCCAGTTCGTGACGTTCGACCGCTTCTTCGATTCGGGTGAGGTGTCGGGGACGGGGTGGAGCTGGTCGAGCCAGGCGCGGTCGCTCGACATGCTCGAACGCGTCACGCCGGTCGGCTATGCGGGGAAGGGGCTGGCGTACGAGTCCGAGGGGACCAACCGCTTCGTCAACGTCGCGCTGCCGACCACGGCGCGCCATGAGGCCAATCCCGACGTTCCCGCCGACCCCGACCTGCTCGCCGGAACCGCCGACCTGTCCGCCGCCGATGCGCCCGACGGTGAGGCCGGGGCAGGGACCCTCTGGGCGGCGGCGCTGCGCAAGGGGCTCAGCGTCCGCAACTATGGCTTCTACGGCGACCTGTCGCGCTACGACGACAAGGCCGGGGCGAACCGTATCCCGCGCGAGCGCGACCCGGCCGCGAAAAAGCTGCAGGTGATGTGGGCGGCGGATGCGCGGCTCGCGCCGGTCACCGACCCGTATTTCCGCAGTTTCGATCAGGGCTTTCCCGACTATTGGCTGGTCGACGAGTGGAAGCGCGACTGGCTGCCGCGCGTCGCCGCCGGGAAAACGCCGCGGCTGACGCTGCTCCGCCTCGCGCACGACCACTTCGGCGATTTCGCCGAGGCGATCGACGGGGTGAACACCCCCGACCGCCAGATCGCCGACAATGATTATGCGATCGGCCGCGTCGTCGAGGCGGTGGCGGCGTCGCCCGCTGCCCGCGACACACTGATCGTCATCGTCGAGGACGACGCACAGAACGGTGCCGACCATGTCGATGCCCACCGCAGCCCTGCCTTCCTGATCGGCCCGGGCGTACGGCGCGGTGCCGTGGTGTCGACGCGCTACACGACGGTCAATTTGCTCAAGACGATCGAGCGGCTGCTCGACCTGCCCGCACTGGGGCTCAACGACAGCCTCGCGCTGCCGATGGCCGACGCGTTCTACCCCGCGCTGACGTCGCCGTGGACCTATGCCGCGCGCTGGCCGGCGACGCTCGACGCGACCGACCTGCCGAAGCCCGCGACGCGGGTCGCGGCGGTTCGCCCGGCGGGGCTTGCCCCCGAGCGCAGCGCGGCGTGGTGGGCGACGGCGATGGCGGGGCAGGATTTTTCGGGCGAGGACAAGCTCGATACCGCCGCGTTCAACGCCGCGCTGTGGACCGGCATGAGGGGCACGCCGCCGCCGTCCCGGTAACCCTATCGAAAGATCAATAAATCCTACAGATTTGGCGGCCCCGATGCTATAAGCACGCGGCTTGTGTCCGGTATGTTTGCGTGTCCCTGATTTGCCGCCACCGCCGGGAAGCCGATGACCATACCGTCACCGCATGCATAGACTGGGATTGCACCTGCTTGCGGCACTCGCGGCGCTGCTGCTGTTCCCCGTTGCGGCGTCGGCGGAGACGCGCGTCGCGCTGATCATCGCCAACAGCCATTATGCCGCGTTCGACAAGCTCGCCAACCCGTCAGCCGACGCGCATCTCGTCGAAGCGGCGCTGAAGAAGGCCGGGTTCGACAAGGTCACCGTGCTTGAGGACCTCGGCCTCGTCGCGATGAACAAGGCACTGCAGGAGTTCGGCAACGAAGCCGACCACGCCGATGTCGCGCTCGTCTATTACGCCGGCCACGGGGTCGAGGTCGACCACGTCAACTATATCGTGCCCGTCGACGTCGTCTTCGCCCACGACCGCGATGTCGATATCGAGGCGGTCAAGCTCGACCGGATGCTGTCGGTCACCGAGAATGCCAAGCGGCTGCGGATCGTCATCCTCGACGCCTGCCGCGACAACCCGTTCTTCGACAAGCTCAAGAAGACGATGGCGCAGGCGGGGGCGGTCAGCAAGGGCATGACCGCGGTCGAGCCGAGCAAGAACAGCCTCGTCATCTATAGCGCCAAGGCGGGGACGCTCGCATCGGACGGGCGGGTCAACAGTCCGTTCGCCGAGGCGCTCGCGCGGCGCATCGTCGAGCCCGGGCGCGAGATCAGCCTGCTCCTCCGCCAGGTCCGCGACGACGTGCTGACCCGGACCAATGGCTCGCAGGAGCCGTTCACCTATGGCTCGCTGTCGAGCCAGGAATTCTACTTCATCCCGCCGGTCGCGGTGGTCGTCGCGCCGCCGCCGCCGACGATCGATATCGAGGCCGAAAGCTGGACCTTGTGTAAGTCCTCGCAGAGCCGCGGGCCGTGCGACGCGTATCTCGCGACCTATGCCAGCGGGCGGTTCGTCGCGCTCGCGCAGACCCGCGTCGCCGACCTCACCCACACTGCGGCAGCGGCCGCCGAAAACCTTGCCGCCGCGGTCGCCGCCGCGCATGCCGCCACCGTTGCCGCGAACAATGCCGCCAACGTCGCCGCCGCCAAGGCCGCGATGCTCGCCGCCGACAACGCGGCCAAACTTGCGGCCGCGTACGCCTCGACGCTGGCGGCGGGCGGGGCGGTCGGCGGTGGAGACGCGATCGCTGCTCGCAGCACATCGCTCGGAACTACGGGCGCGGCGACAACTGCACCGCCGAGCGTCGCGTCGTTCGCCGCCGCTCCCGCGCCGAGCCCCCAGGCGATCATTGCGACCGCCGCGCCGAAACCAATCCCCGTTAGCGCTCCGCCAAACGGCGTCGCCACGGCCAATCCTCCGCCGAGCACGGTCGTCGTCGCCGCCAGCCGCCCGGCTCCCGCAATCGTCGTCCCCCCGCCGAGCGCGCCTGTCGTGATCGCCAGCCATCCGGCCCCGGCCGCGGTCGTGGCAATTGCTCCGCCCATCGCACCCGTCGTCGCGGTCATTCAGCCGGTCACCGTTCCTGCCAGCGCTCCGGTGGTCGCGTCGCGCCCGGCAGCGCCGCCGCCGACGGTGCTCGCGTCGCTCGGCCCGATGAACGGCGCCAACGGCGTTCCGCCTTATGCGTCTGCCAGCGCCAAATCGCCTGCGGGGTTCGCTGCGGTCCGGATGACCGACCTCGGCATCACCGTCAGCTACGACCTCGCGACCAAGGCGATCCTCGTTGGGTCGATCGAACGCAACGCGGTCGTGTCGGGCAAATTGTTCGCGGGCGACCTGATCACGCGCATCGACATCACTCCGCCCGACCTGACGCAGCCGCCCGACACCCAGCTTGCCGCAAGCTGGAAGAGCGACGGGCGGCTAAAGCTGCTCGTCAAGCGCGGCGACGCGACGTCGGTCGTCATCATTCGCAGCAACTAAAACGGGGTCGAACGATGCGTTGGCGTTTGGCCTTGCTGGCCGTGTTTGTCTTGGCCCCGTCGCTCGCGGCGGCGGATGTGCCGGTCGAGTATCAGTCGCGGATCGAGCCGCGTTTCCCGGGGGTCGCCGCACTCGGCCCGCTCGCCATCGCGCCGTTCACCGGGGTCGACGGCAAGGATTTCACCGCCGCGGTGCGCGGCGAACTGCAAGCCGCTGAAGTCGACGGGCGCGCCTTCTACACGATCCGCAATCTCGATGACGCGGCGAAGGTCGACACCCCCGCGGCGGCGATCAAGGCCGGGCAAGCGGCGGGGGTCGCGGCGGTCCTTTACGGCAGCGTCGGCAAGGCGGCGATCGACAAGACCGACTATACGCAGGATCAGGCGCACTGCACCGAATCCGGCATCCTCCACTGCTCGAAGAGCGAGACGAAGCAGGTGCCGTGCACCAAATATGCCGGCAGCTACATCGTCACTCCGGCGGTTTATGTCGTTGCGAACGCCAAGGTTTTCTACACCGAGACGGTGACGGTGCAGGCCAGTTTCTCGACGTGCGCCGAGACCCCGGTGCTGTCGGGCTTCGACAAGGTCATCGCCAAGATGACCGAGATCAAGCACGCTGGCGAGGTGATCATCACGACCCCCGAGCAATTACTGATCAAGCTGCGGAGCGACGCCGCGATCGCGGTCCGGCAGCACCTGACGCCGACGATGAAGACGATCAAGGTTGTCTTCAAGGACTATGCGCCCGACCTCGACAAGGTCAATCAGGCGCAGTTCCGCAGCGCCGCGCAGTTTGCCCGGGCGAAGCGGCTCGACCGTGCGTGCGGTATCTTCGAGACGATCGCGACCCCGCAGACGCTGACGAACTTCGCCCTGCTGTACAATCTGGGCGTCTGCCAGGAGGCGCTCGAACCCGATCGCCCCGCCGCCGCGCTCGAATATTACACCAAGGCCGACCAGCGGACGAAGGCCCCCGACAGGCTCATCTCCGACGCGCTCCTGCGGATGAAGGCGCAGGTCGATGCCCTGCCGGTGGGGGCGCGGCGGTAGCTACTCGCCCGTCGCTACTCAACCGTTACCGACTTCGCGAGGTTGCGCGGCTGATCGACGTCGGTGCCCTTCGCCAGCGCGACGTGGTAGGCGAGGAGCTGGACCGGAACGACATAGACCAATGGCGCGATGAACGCGTCGACGGCGGGCATCGCGATCGTCGCCCATGTGCCCGCAGCCTGCTCGGCGATCCCGGCAGCGTCGGAGATCAGCACCGCGCAGCCGCCGCGGGCGATGACCTCCTGCATGTTCGACACGGTCTTTTCGAAGCGTGCTCCCGACGGGGCGAGGACGATCACCGGGACCTTCTCGTCGATCAGCGCGATCGGGCCGTGCTTGAGCTCACCCGCCGCATAGCCTTCAGCGTGGATGTAGCTGATTTCCTTGAGTTTTAATGCGCCTTCGAGCGCCAGCGGATAGTCTTGCCCACGTCCCATGTACAGGATGTCCTGCGCCTTCGCGAGCTTCTGGCTGAGCTCGGCGATGCTCGTCTCCTGCGCCAGCGCGGCGTTGATCGCGGCGGGGGACTCGGTCAGCAACTGGACCAGCCGCGCTTCCTCTCCCGGAGCGATCCGCCCCTTGGCCTTGCCGAGGCCGATCGCGAACGCGGCGAGGACGCCTAGCTGGCAGGTGAACGCCTTGGTCGAGGCGACGCCGATCTCGGGCCCGGCATAGGTCGGCAGGACGCCGTCGGCGTCGCGCGCCATCGACGACGTCGGGACATTGACGATCGCCAGCGTCGGCAGCCCGCCGGTCTTGGCGAAGCGCAGCGCCGCAAGTGTGTCGGCGGTCTCGCCCGACTGCGATACGAACAGCGCCAGCCCATCGGCTTCGAGGACGGGGTCGCGGTAGCGATACTCGCTGGCGAAATCGAGCTCGACGGGGACCCGCGCGAGCGCCTCGATCCAGTATTTGGCGACGAGTCCGGCGAGGTACGACGTGCCGCACGCGACGATCGTGATCCGCCCGATCGTCGACAGGTCGAACGGCAGCGCGGGGAGTTCGACCGTCGCCTCGAGCGGGCGCAGGTAATGGCCGAGGGTCTGCGCGAGCACGGTCGGCTGCTCGTAGATCTCCTTCTCCATATAATGCCGGTGGTTGCCCTTGCCGGTCATCGCGCCGCTCGCGGTCGAGGTGATGACGGCGCGCTGGACCGGGCGATCGTTGGCGTCGAACACCTGGACGCGGTCGCGGTGGATGACGCACCAGTCGCCCTCGTCGAGATAGGCGATGCGGTTGGTCAGCGGAGCGAGGCCGATCTCGTCCGAGCCGAGGAACATCTCGCCGTTGCCGTAGCCGAGCACCAGCGGCGACCCGCGCCGTGCGCCGATCATCAAATCCGGATCGCTGCGGAAGATGATCGCAAACGCAAACGCACCGTGGAGGCGCTTGAGGACGCGCGCGACCGCGAACTGCGGCGCGACGCCGTTCTCGACCTCGATCGAGATGAGGTGGGCAACGACCTCGGTATCGGTTTCGGACTCCAGCTTGCGTCCGGCGGCGATCAGCTCGGCGCGCAACGGGCGGAAGTTCTCGATAATGCCGTTGTGGACGACCGCAACCTCGGCGGTGGCGTGCGGGTGGGCGTTGTCGACCGTCGGGCCGCCGTGCGTCGCCCAGCGCGTATGCGCGATGCCGAGCTTGCCGGGGAGGGGGTCGCTGCCGAGGACGCGGACGAGATTGTCGAGCTTGCCGGGCGCGCGCCGCCGGTCGAGCATCCCATCGTGGAGCGTGCAAACGCCTGCCGAATCATAGCCGCGATATTCGAGCCGCCGCAGCCCCTCGATCAGCCGGTCGCTGACGTCGTTCCGCCCGAGAATGCCGATGATGCCGCACATAGTCTAACTGTCTCCGCCGGTCCAAGCGGGTCGATACGGCACTGCCGCGCTACCCACGATGAACCAAGCCGCTGGTTACGAAAAATTGGAAGTTGACGAAGTTGACGCCACGTCGCGCCCGAACGCTCACCCACTTGGTAAGATTGGCCAGGAACGGCGAATATGGTCGAGGGCGCGAGATCATCATCGGTGAAACGATACGCGCTCGGCGGGGGTGTAGGACAGCGGAGAATATCTAGCGGCTTCGATCGCCAGAGCGTTCGCAACTAGCGCCGCAAACAACCGCCGGGCCGCGAGCTTGCGACTGCGGCTACGGGCGATCGACCGAGCTATTTGCGCTCCGCCTTCCGCGCCGTCATCGCGCTGCGAAACCGCGTCGCCCACCCAGCCTTCGCGACCTGCGGCGGGCGAACGAGGGCGAGGGCGTCGGGGGGGACGTCGGCGGTGATCGTGCTGCCCGCCGCGACGATCGCGCCGGCGCCGATCGTCACCGGAGCGACGAGCGCGCTGTTCGAACCGATGAATGCGCCCGCGCCGATGCAGGTGCGATACTTGAAGAAGCCGTCGTAATTGCAGGTGATCGTTCCCGCGCCGATATTCGCTTCCGCGCCGATGTCGGCGTCGCCGATGTAGCTGAGGTGGTTGACCTTCGCTCCCTCGGCGAGCGTCGCCTTCTTGACCTCGACGAAGTTGCCGACCTTCGACCTTGCGCCGAGATCTGCGCCCGGGCGCAGCCGTGCGAATGGCCCGACCTCGGCCCCAGCGCCGATCGTCGCTCCGGCGATGTGGCTGAATGCGCGGATCGTCGCCCCCGACGCGATCGTCACCCCGGGTCCGAAGACGACGTTGGGCTCGATCGTCACGTCGCGGTCGATCGTCGTGTCGTAGGCGAACCAGACGGTGTCGGGCGCGACGAGGGTCACTCCCGCCGCCATCATCGCCACGCGCCGCCGCGCCTGCCACGCCGCCTCGACGCCCGCGAGTTCGCCGCGCGAATTGACTCCGGCAACCTCGTCGGCGGCGGTCTCGATGATCCGGCTCGGGCGGTCGGCTAGGCCGACGATGTCGGGCAAATAATATTCGCCCGCCGCATTGGCGTTGCCGACGCGGGCGAGCAGCGGCCACAGGTCGGCGCTCCTCACAGCCATCAGTCCCGAGTTGCACAGGTCGATCGCGCGCTCGGCGTCGCTCGCGTCCTTATACTCGATCATCTTGTTGATGACCCCACCGGTCGCGACGATCCGGCCATAGGCACCCGGATCGGCGGGGCGGAAGCCGAGTACGACCGCGGCGACATCGGGGGTCAGCGCCGCGAGCATCGCCGCCATCGTCGCGGTTTCGACGAGCGGAACGTCGCCGTAGAGGATCAGCACATCACCGTCGAAATCGCCGAGCGCGTCGTGCGCCGCACGGACCGCGTCGGCGGTGCCGCGCTGCTCGGCCTGCACCGCGACGGCGACGCCGCTCCCGGCTACCGCCGCCTCGACCTGCTCGCGCCGCGCGCCGACGACGACGACCTTGCGCGCCGCGACGGCGTCGACCGCCGCGAGCAGATGGAGCAGCATCGGACGCCCGGCGAGCGGATGGAGCACCTTGTGGAGATCGGACTTCATCCGCGTCCCCTGGCCTGCGGCAAGAATGATGGCGGCGACTGGGCGGGTGGACATGTCGAGCGATTGCCACATCGGTCTTGCCTTTTCCAGCGGCCCGAATGACAGCCGGGTCCATGACCCGATCGCTTCCCGACACCGTTGTCTTCGATCTCGACGGGACGCTCGTCGATTCGTCACCCGATCTTACCGCCGCGTTGAACGTCGCGCTCGCCGCCGTCGGTCGTCCTGCGGTCGATCCGGCGACGGTGCGGCACCTTGTCGGCCACGGCGCGCGCGCGCTGATCGAACGCGGCTTGGGTTTGTCGGGGGGCGGCGGCGAAGACGTCATCGCCCAAGCACTGCCGGCGTTCCTCGCGTACTATACCGCGCACGTCGCCGACGGATCGCTACCCTACCCAGGAGCCGAGGCTGCGCTCGACGCGCTCGCCGCCGCTGGCACCACCATCGCGATCTGCACCAACAAGCCCTTTGCGCTGAGCCGCGCACTGATCGCCGCGCTGGGCTGGAGCGGGCGCTTCGCCGCCAACCTCGGGGGTGATTCGCTCGCCGTCCGCAAACCCGATCCGGCGCACCTGCTCGCAACGATCGCGGCGGCGGGGGGCAACCCGGCGCGGACGATCTACGTCGGCGATACCGCCTTCGACGTCGCAGCGGCGCGCGGGGCGGGGGTGCCGGTAATCGTGGCGGGCTTCGGTTTTGGCGACCGGCCGGCCGCCGAACTCGGGGGCGATGCCGTAATCGACCATTTCGACGCGCTGCTTCCGGCGCTTCTGCGGCTAAAACGTACGATATCGCACGATGCGTATTAGCATCGTCCTGCTATTTCTCGCGGTCGTCGCGGCGGTTTTCAACTTCCCGATCGACGCTATTGGTCTGGGCTTCATCGCAACTGTCACATTTCTCGCCTACGCGGATTTCACATCATTAGAGAGACATGTGAGCCGTCCGATCCCACCAAACTCCGCCGACCGCTCCGACGTCGCCCAACGGGCGCTGGTCGGGGTCGATGCGATTGGCGATCCCGCGCTGCTCGTTGGCGGGGACCTGCGCGTGATTTCGGCGAACGCCGCCGCGCGCGACCTGTTCGGCGAGCGGATCGTCGCCGACGACCTGCGCCTCGTCCTCCGCAACCCCGCCGTCCTCGACGCGGTCCGCGCCGCGCCTTCGGCGGCCGCGCCGATCGAGCGTGAGGTCACCGGGCTCGGCAACAACAACGGCGCGTATCGCGTCCGGGTCGCGCAGGCCGGGCTCGACGGCCCCGGGGTGCGGCTGTTCCTGACCTTCGTCGACATCACCCAGGCGCGGCTGACCGAGCGGATGCGGGTCGACTTCATCGCCAACGCCAGCCACGAATTGCGGACCCCGGTGACGACGCTGCTTGGCTTCATCGAGACGCTGCAGGGCCCGGCGGCGGAGGACGAGCCCGCGCGGCGGCGCTTCCTCGACATCATGGGGCGCGAGGCGGCGCGGATGTCGCGGCTGATCGACGACCTGCTGTCGCTCAGCCGGATCGAGCTCGACAAGCATCTTCGGCCGCAGACCGCGCTCGACGTCGCCCCGCTGATCGCCGATGTCGGGCGGACGCTGGCGATGCGGCTCGAGGCCGACCAGCGGCGGCTGGCGATCCATGTCGCCGACGGACTGCCCAACGTCATCGCCGACCGCGACCAGGTCCTCCAGGTCCTCCACAACCTCGTCTCGAACGCGCTCAAATACGGCCGCACCGGCACCGCGATCACCGTCGACGCCGAGCGCATCGATGCCGGCGGCGGGCGCGAGGCGATGGTCCGCGTCACCGTCGGCGACCGCGGCGAGGGCATCGCTCCCGAACATCTGCCGCGCCTGACCGAGCGCTTTTACCGGATCGACACCAGCCGCTCGCGGTCGATGGGCGGCACCGGGCTCGGCCTCGCGATCGTCAAGCACATCATCGAGCGCCACCGCGGCGGCTTCGAGATCGTCAGCCGTCCCGGCGAGGGCAGCCAGGTGTCGTTCACGCTGCCGCTCGCCTCGACCGAGATCACGGTTACCAAGGCCGGCGTCACCAAAGTGTAATCGGTTTGTCACGGAAGTCACATGGTCGGTGGCTAAACCGTTACGGGTAGGGGCAGGACGGTCGGTCGCAAGGGCCGGTTCGTGACATGCGCCGCGGGCGCGTGCCCAGCCTCAAGGAGACTCGTCTTGTCGATGAAAATCATGCTCGGCGCCGGTGCCGCGGCGCTCGCGCTGACCGCTGGTGCTGCGGAAGCCCGCACCCAGATCCGCATGGTCGGCTCGACGACGGTCTACCCGTTCGCCAAGGCGGTTGCCGAACAGTTTGTCCGGACCAACCCGAAGTTCCAGCCCCCGGTTATCGAAGGTACCGGTACCGGCGCCGGGATGAAGCTGTTCTGCGCCGGCGTCGGCGCGCAGTTCCCCGACATCGAGAACGCGTCGCGCCGCATCAAGGCGAGCGAGCTCAAGGGCTGCGCCGCGAACGGCGTCACCGCGATCACCGAAATCCAGGTCGGCCTCGACGGCATCGCCTTCGGCACCTCGAAGAAGTCGCAGGACTTCCCGCTGACCACGACCGACGTCTACAAGGCGATCGCCGCGACCCCGTTCGGCAAGCCGAACACTGCCAAGACTTGGCACGACGTCAACTCGAAGCTCCCGAACGTCGCGATCCTCGTCTACGGTCCGTCGTCGATCTCGGGGACGCGCGACGCGCTCGGCGAGCTCATCATGACCGCCGGCTGCAAGACCAACGCGTCGACCGCCGCGATGGAAAAGGCCGACGGCGACAAGTTCAAGCTGATCTGCACCAAGGTCCGTGAAGACGGTCCGTACGTCGAGACCGGCGACAACCCCAACCTCATCGTCCAGAAGCTCGAAGCCAACCCGAACACGATCGGCATCTTCGGCTTCAGCTACGTCGAAGAGAATGGCGACCGCCTCAAGTCGTTCACCGTCAACGGCGTCGCCCCGACCTTCGAGACGATCTCGACCTTCAAGTACGCCGGTTCGCGCCCGCTTTACATGTACATCAAGGACCAGCACGTCCGCGCCGTTCCCGGGATGAAAGAATTCCTCGCCGAGTTCTCGAAGGAGAGCACGTGGGGCAAGGGTGGATATCTGTCGCGCATCGGTCTGATCCCGGCGCCCGACGCGATCCGCGCCAAGTCGGCCGCAGCCGCGACCGGCCTGACCCTGATCGACGCCTCGACCGTCAAGTAGCTTGCAACGCGGCGGGGAGTAGGGGGCTCGCCGCCGCGTTCGTTGTGAAAGGGAGGAGTTGAACGCATGTCGCTGTCGATGATCGCATTGCTCGTCATCGCACTCGGCGTCGTCGCGTTC
>JAYTTV010000057.1:0-10095 GCA_043745075.1 Sphingomonadaceae bacterium | reverse complement strand
GTCGGCGTCGTCATGTCGAAAGTGCTGTCGCCGACGCGGGCAATCATCAACGGTCGCGAAACGATCCTGATGGGCACCTACAATTACATGGGGATGACATTCGACCCCGACGTCATCGCCGCGAGCGAGGCGGCGGTGCGCGATTTCGGCGCGGGGACGACGGGCAGCCGGTCGTTGAACGGCACCTACACCAGCCATCGTGAATGCGAAGCCGCGCTCAAGGACTTCTACGGCACGAAGCACGCGATGGTGTTTTCGACCGGTTATCAGGCCAACCTCGGCGTTGTGTCGACTCTCGCCGGACGCGGCGACTTTGTCATCCTCGATGCCGACAGCCATGCCTCGATCTACGACGGCTGCGCGATGGGCAACGCCGACATCGTCCGCTTCCGGCATAATTCGGTCGAGGATCTCGACAAGCGCCTCGGCCGCCTGCCCCCCGAAGCGGGGAAGCTCGTCATCCTTGAAGGCGTCTATTCGATGCTCGGCGACATCGCGCCCTTGGCTGAGATGGTCGCGGTCGCCAAGCGTCACGGCGCGATGGTCCTCGTCGACGAGGCGCATGCGATGGGCTTTTTCGGCGACCACGGCCGCGGCGTCACCGAGGCGGCGGGGGTCGAGGATCAGGTCGACTTCATCATCGGCACCTTCTCGAAATCGGTCGGCACCGTCGGCGGCTTCTGCGTGTCGAACCACCCGAAGTTCGAGGCGCTGCGCCTCGTCTGCCGCCCGTATGTCTTCACCGCGTCGTTGCCGCCGTCGATCGTCGCCTCGTCGGCGGTGTCGATCCGCAAGCTGATGCACGACACCACCAAGCGCGCACGGCTGTGGGACAGCACGCGGGCGATGCACGCCGGACTAAAGGCGCGCGGCTTCACCCTCGGCACCGCGACGGCCGAGAGCGCGATCATCGCGGTGATCATGCCCGACCAGATGACGACGCTGGCGATGTGGCAGGCGCTGCTCGAACACGGCGTCTACGTCAATTTCGCGCGCCCCCCGGCGACGCCCACCGGCACCTACCTCCTCCGCTGCTCGCTGTGCGCGGAGCACACCCCGGAGCAGATCGCCGAGATCCTGCGCCAGTTCGACGCGGCAGCGGCGGCGGTGGGGCTGAGGTTACCGGCAGCGGCGTAACGTCGGTATCGCAACCCGACAACTTTGCCGATGACCGCGCGCAGGCGGCGGTCTATACGCGCCAATCGACTTGGCCGCTTTGGCCGGGCGCGCGTTCTTTGAGGCTCCGCGGCTTTGCGTTTCCTGACTGGCTTCGATCGCTATCTCGCCCGGCTGATCCTCGTGCCGCTGCTCGCCTGCCTGACGATTGCGGCGATGCTGCTGCTGCTCGACAAGATGCTGAAACTGTTCGACTTCGTCATGAACGAGGGCGGTCCGGTGTCGGTCGTGTGGAAAATGCTCGGCAATCTCGTCCCGGAATATCTGTCGCTCGGCATTCCGATCGGGGTGATGCTCGGCATTCTCCTCGCGTTCCGCAACCTTGCCTTGTCGAGCGAACTCGACGCGCTTCGCGCCGCCGGCGTGTCGTACAACCGGCTGATGCGCGTGCCGATCATCTTTGCGATCGTCTTCGCCGGGATTAATTTCGTCATCGTCGGCTTCCTCGAGCCGTACTCGCGCTACGCCTACGAGGGGCTGCAGTTCGAACTGCGCTCGGGGGCGCTGGGCGCGTCGATCAAGGTTGGCGAGTTCGCCAAGCTCGCCAAGAACACGACGCTGCGGGTAGAGGAGAGCCACGCCAAGGGCAGCGACCTGCGCGGGCTGTTCGTTCGGACCGAGGGCAAGAACGGCCAGTCGGTCGCGGTCACCGCCGAGCGCGGCACCTTCCTGTCGACCGACGATCCCGACGTCATCCTGCTGCGGCTGCAGAACGGAACGATGGTCCATACCGCGTCCAATTTCGTCGTCCCGCGGGTGTTGACGTTCAAGCAGCAGGATCTGCCGGTCAACCTGCCATCAATCGGCAGTTTCCGCGCCCGCGGCGACGAGAATGCCGAGCTGACCCTCCCCGAGCTTGCCCGGGCGGGCAAGGCCGATGTCGCGCGCATCCTCCACCAGCAAAGCATTGCGGCGTTGAACCGGCGGCTGGTCCTCGTGCTCGTGATGCTCGTGCTGCCGTTCCTCGCGGTGGCGCTCGCGGTGCCGCCGAAGCGGTCGACCTCGGCGCTTGGCGTGTTCCTGTCGATCATCCTGCTCGTGACCTTCCACAAGACCAGCCAGTACGGCGAGGCGATGGGCGGCGCTGGGCGGGTCGATCCCGTGCTCGCGCAATGGGTACCGTTCGCCGGCTTCGCGGCGCTGTCATTCTGGCTATATTACGTCCTCGCCTATATCCCCGGCGGCCAGCCGATCGGCGCGCTCGACCGCTGGTTCGGCAAGCTCGCCAGCCTCGTCACCGGGCTGATCAAGCGCCCGTCGCCATGGCAGGACAGCAAGGCCACGCTCGCCGCTGCCGCAGGCACCGAAGTTCCCGCCGAATGACCCTATTCCCGTCGCGAACGATCGCGCTCTACACCGCCCGACTGCTCCTGACGCGCAGCTTTGCCTTCCTCGGCGGGCTCGTCGTCATCCTGATGACGCTCGACCTCCTCGGTGAATCGAGCAAAATCCTCGTCGTCCCCGGCAATACCGACGCCGACCTCTGGCACTATGTCGCGCTGCGCGTTCCGCAGATCATCGCGCTGTTCCTGCCGTTCGCGGTGCTGCTCGGTACGCTGGTGACGCTGACCACGCTCAACGCCAATTCGGAGGTGGTGATCTTCAAGTCGGCGGGCATCTCGGCGCACCAGATTCTCGCACCGTTGATCGTCGCCGCGCTCGGCATCGCCGCGATCAACTTCGTCTTCAACGAGAGCGTCGTGGTCAAGGCGAACAAGTCGCTCGCCGCGTGGCAAGCGGTCGAATACGGCAAGCTCGCGCCGACGACGACCGCCGCAACCGACGCGTGGGTCAAGGGCGGCGACGACCTGTTCCACGCCACCTCGGTCACCGGCGGAGGCGACGAGACCGTGCTCCACGATGTAACGATATACGACCGGACCAAGGACCGCCTCGTCTCGGTCGTCCGCGCCGCGACCGCGCGCCCGGAGCCCGGCGGCTGGGCGTTGCGCGACGTCGCCACCTTCGATGTCGCCAAGGGCACCGAGGCCAAGTCGCCGGCCGCCAACTTCCCAAGTCCGGTCGTTCCCGCCCAATTTACCACGACCGTCGTCACCGCCGCCTTTGTGCCATTGTGGGACCTGCTCCCCGAGATCGCTGAACAGCGCGCGGCGGGCAAGCGCGTGACCGCACTGGTGGCAGCGGCGAACCACAAGATTTCGGGGCCGCTGTCGGCGGTGCTGATGCCGCTGCTGGGCGCGGTCGCGGCGTTCGGGCTGGCGCGGTCGGGGCGGCTATTCGTCCGCGCGGTGATCGGCATGTTCCTCGGCTTCGCCTTCTTCGTCGCCGACAACTTCATGGTTGCGATGGGTAATTTCGGTACAGTGCCGCCCCTGCTCGCCGCATGGTCGGCATTCCTGCTGTTCTTCCTGATCGGCGAGGCGGTGCTGTTCCGATCCGAAGAATGAGGGCGCGACGTTTGGCCTTAACCTTGCGTCCTAAAAGCGCCGCATTGCGTTCCTACAATCCCGCTGCATGAATGGAGCACCCCCAGTGAAGGCAGTCGCCGACCCCGCAGCGCCAATCTGGAGCCGGTCGCACTATCTCAACAAGATGACGCTGCGTCAGCTCGTCGTCGCCTATTTCCAGTATTACACGATCCAGGTTTACCTCGTCATCGCCGCGCTCGCGATCGGGGTCGCGCTGTGGCAGCCGACGACATTGGTACGCGGTGCGGTCATCGTCGGGTTCGTCATGCTGGTCTATCCGCTCGTCTGGTATTGCCTCCATCGCTGGGTGCTGCACAGCAAGTGGATGTGGAAGGTGCCGTTCCTCGCGTCGACGTGGAAGCGGATCCACTACGACCATCACCAGGACCCCAATCACCTTGAGATCCTGTTCGGGACGCTCAAGAGCGAATTGCCGCCGGTGTTCATCATGACGCTGCCGGTCGGCTATGCCATCGGCGGAGTCGGCGGCGCGGCGGTGGCGCTCGCGGCGGGCGTGCTGACGACGTGCTTCTACGAGTTCTGCCACTGCATCCAGCACCTGTCGTACAAGCCGAAGCAGAAGTGGCTGGTGGCGATGAAGGCGCGGCACATGGCGCATCACTTCCACGACGAGACCGGCAACTTCGGCATCACCAATTTCGCGTGGGACCGGCTGTTCGGTACCTTCTACGAGCGGATCGAGCGCCCGACGCGCAGCGTGACGGTGTTCAACCTCGGCTATACCGAGGAGGTTGCTGCGGTGTACCCATGGGTCGCCGACCTTTCAGGCGGGGTCGCTGCCGGCCACCCGCGCCAACGCGATCGTGTCCCTGCACCGGAGCGTAAAGCGGCATGAGCGGGCCGGGGGGCGCGCTGACGATCGTCGAAGCAACCACCGCTGCCGACCGCGGTCGGTTCGTCGACCTGATCTATACGCTGTACAAGGACGATCCAAACTGGGTTCCGCCCCTGCGCGGTGAAGCTCTCGAACTGATCGACGGGATCAAGACCAACCCGTGGTTCGGGCATGGCTACGCCAAGTTCTGGATGGCGCTGCAGGACGGCAAGGTCGTCGGCCGGATCTCGGCGCAGGTCGACAGCCTCGTCCTCGAGCACATGGGCAGGGGCATCGGCCATTGGGGCATGTTCGAGTGTATCGACGACCAGCGCGTCGCCGACCTGCTCCTCGACACCGCCGAGACGTGGCTTCGCGGCGAAGGCATGACCAGCGCGATGGGGCCGTTCAGCATCTCGATCTGGGATGAGCCGGGACTGCTCGTCGACGGCTTCGACCGGCCGCCGACGGTTATGATGGGGCACCATCTCAACTATTATGCGCGGATGATCGAGGCGCACGGCTATGCCGGGATCAAGGATCTCCACACCTACGAGCTCCAGATCGACAAGCCCTTCCCCGACATCGTCCAGCGGATCGTCGCCGCGAGCGAGAAGAGCGGCAAGATCAAGACCCGGATGGTCGACAAGTCGAAGTTCGCCGAGGAAGCGGCGATCATCATGGACATCTTGAACGATGCATGGTCGGCGAACTGGGGCTTCGTGCCCCTGACCCCGCTCGAAGTCGCGCACGTCGGCGTCAAGCTCAAGCCGATCGTCTACAACGACATGATTCGCATCGCCGAGATCGACGGCGAGCCGGTCGGCTTCCTGATCTCGCTGCCCGACCTCAACGAATTCACCGCCGACCTCGGCGGCAAGCTGTTCCCGTTCAACTGGGCGAAGCTGCTGTGGCGCCTGCGCAAGCCCAAGGTCCGCCGCATCCGCGTGCCGCTGATGGGCGTCCGCAAGTCGCTCCAGGGCAGCCGCCTCGCGTCGATCATGGTCTTCCAGATGATCGAATATATCCGCCGTACCGCAGTCGAGAACTACGGCGCCAAGCGCGGCGAGATCGGCTGGATCCTTGAGGACAATGGGCCGATGCGCAGCATCGCCGACGTCATCGAGGCCGAGGTGACGAAGACCTACCGCATCTTCGGCCGGTCGCTGGTTTAGGCCGGAAGTCCACTAAGTCCACACGACGGATGGGTGCTGTGACCCTCTCTCATCTGGGGAGAGGGAGGGGCCCGCTCGCTCTTGCGAGTGGGAGGGTGAGGGTTCTTGACCCGGGCTCCAAGACCCTAACCCTCCCAACGCCGAAGGGGCGTAAGGCCCATCCCTCTCCCCAAATGGGAGAGGGGAGGTCGGCAGAAGTTCACTAAGTCCACACGAGCGCGGGGTCGTTTTAGCTCCGCAGTTCGACCCACACCGGGACATGGTCCGACGCGCGCTCGCCGCCGCGAACCGCGCGGTCGATGCCCGCATTAACCATCCGGTCGGCGGCGGTCGGCGACAGCAGGAGATGGTCAATCCGCAGCCCCATGTCGCGCGGCCATGCCCCTGCCTGATAGTCCCAGAAGGTATAGGCGCGGCCGGTCGGCTGAATGCTGCGGATCGCGTCGGTCCAGCCCTGGAAGCACAGGGTGCGGAAAGCGGCGCGGGTTTCGGGCTGGGTCAGCGCGTCGTGCGCCATCGCGACTTCGCTGAAGACGTCCTCGGCGGTCGGGATGACGTTGTAGTCGCCCGCGAGCACGACCGGTCGCTCTAGCGCGCGCAATGCCCGCGCCCGCTCCGACAATCGCGCAAACCATGCGAGCTTGTAATCGAACTTCGGTCCCGGCTGCGGGTTGCCGTTGGGGAGGTAGATCGAGGCGATGCGCACGCCTTCGACCTCGGCTTCGAGATAGCGCGAATGATCGTCGGCGGGGTCACCGTCGAGCCCGCGCTGGGTTTCGACCGCCTCGGCACGCGACAGGATCGCGACGCCGTTGAAGCCCTTCTGGCCGTGGACCAGCGAGCGGTAGCCCGCCGCGGCGATCTCGGCGACGGGGAATTTCTCGTCGGCGGTCTTGATCTCCTGCAGGCAGACAACGTCGGGTGCTGCCTCGCCGAGCCAGTCGAGCAGACGCGGGAGTCGCGCGCCGATGCCGTTGATGTTGAAGCTGGCGATTTTCACGACTGGAGCGTCACGCCGCGCGAACTCTCAGACCGAGAACGACGACCCGCAGCCGCAGCCGCTCGCCGCATTCGGGTTGGTCACCTTGAACGCCGCCGCGCCCATCGTCTCGACATAGTCGACCTTGGCCCCGTCGAGGAACGGCAGGCTGACGGGGTCGACGAGCATCGAGACGCCGTCGGTCTCGACAATCAGGTCGTCATCGGCGGCGATGCTTTCGAGGCCGAACTTATACTGGAACCCCGCGCAGCCACCGCCGTCGACCGCGAGGCGCAGCTTCAATCCGGGCTTGCCCTGCTTCGCGGCGATCGCGGCAACGCGGGCGGCAGCGGCGGGCGAGAGGAGGACGATGCTCATGACCCCGATGTAGGACGTTGCGGCCCCGCGCACAACGTCAGAGCGCCGAAGTCTCCATCGGCCCGACCGCGGTGCCGGTGCTCGCGCCGTGTTGTGCGGCGAGGACATATTCCGATGCGTCGAGATACGGGCGCGGATTGACCGCGCGGCCGTCGATGCGGACTTCAAAATGGAGGTGGGTGCCGGTCGAGCGCCCGGTCGAGCCCATCCGCGCGATGACTTCGCCCTGCTTCACGACTTCGCCCGGGTGGACGAGGATCGCCGACAAATGGCCATAGCGGGTGGCCAAGCCCTTGCCGTGGCTGACTTCGACGCAATTGCCGTACGCGCCCGAGCGGCCGGCGGTGGTCACCGTCCCGGCGGCGGCGGCGTAGATCGGCTCGCCCATCGAGCCCGCCATGTCGAGCCCGGCGTGCATCGCGCTCATGCCCGTGAACGGGTCGTAGCGGACACCGAAGCCCGACGAATAGCTATAGCTCTTCACCGGCACGTACGACGGGATCACGGTCAGCGCCGCTTCGAGCGACTGGAGCTTTTTCCAGCTCAGGAACAGGCCCTTGAAGCGCGGCTCGGCATCGACCGGGGCGTGCACCGGAATGTACGGGCCGCCCATGCCGCCGACCGCGCTGGCAAAGCCAGAAGGCGCATCGAACGCCGACGCCGACATCAGGCGGTCGGGATCGAGACCGAGGCGGCGGATCAGCGACTGGGTATCGCGAAGCCGTGCATCGGCGGCGGTGGTCGCCTTGTCCACGAAGGCGAGCTGCTCGGATTCGAGCTTGCGGAACGGCTCGATCATTGCCGCGGCAGGCGCCGCGAGCAGGTCGCTCGCGGTGGCGACATCGCCCGAGCGCGGCAGCATCGCGGCAAGCTTGGTCAGGTCGTGGTTCGGCAGGAGCAAAGCGGCGAGGAACGCCTGGCGCTTTTCGATCGCGGCGGCACGGTCGGCGACGACGCCCTTCAAGGCCGAGCTGTCCGACTTCATCGCCACCAGCCGCGCCTGCATCCGCGCGAGTTCAGCCGATTTGGCGGCGATTTCGCCCGATTGCCCCGACATCATGTTCGTCGTGGCAATGCCAAGCCAGGTTGCTACGAGTGCCGCGCCGCCGATAGCCATAAGCTGTGCTGTCGTCCCTACCCGGATGTTCGAGACCCCGCTGGTGCGGTGCCAGACAATGAAATGCTCAGGAAACCAGCGTTGTGCGGTCGACACGACCGTGCTGCGGACAGCGTCGAGTCGATTCATGACGGTGGCAACCCCCGAGCTTCTCGCGATTTCCGGACCAGCATCGCGCCCCGAATGCCCCGGTGGCCGCAATCCCGTCCGCGTCGTCCCCGGAGCGGGTTTGACCATCCGACGCTGCGGGTGCCAAGCAAAAGAAGCGGGACTCTGGGCGAAGCGGGCTTTAGCTGCGGCGAACCGATCGCTGAGCCGATGAACGGCAGCTTAACTAATGAACGGCCGCACCGTTACGCGGCCAGACGCGGACCGGGACCGAATCGGGGGCGCCGGTGTCGCCGCTCTCGCAGCGTTCGGGGCGGCCGGCGAGCGTCAGGCAGATGCGCACCTCGGTAAGCCACTGATTCTTATCGGTCGCGACGAACAGCGCCGCACGCGGGATCGCGGGGTTAGCGGCGACGAAGGCATCGCGGATCGAGCCGGCGGTCGCTGCCATGCCCGGTACGTCGATGTCGGGGAGTGCAATCTTCGCGGCGATACTCTGCGCCTGGCCGAAATATGCGGCCGACGTCGGCCAGTTGCACGTTCCGTGCTTTGCCCACTCGTGCTGGAGCAGCGTCGTCGACGGCGTCATGCAATAGTTGCGCTTGACCTCGGCAACGTCGAGCGGGGTAGGCGCGCGGCAGAACTGCGGATAGGTCTTGCCCGCGCCGTCGGGCCACAGGCCGTGGACGCGGAAGCCGAAGCCGCTCGCGCACCCCTGCGTACCGGTCGCATCGCCGCGGCGGCATTCCTGCGGCCACCAATAAAATGCGAGGACGAGCTTGGTCACCGGTACGATCCGGCTCTCCTCCTGCGGCTCCGCGGGCGCGGGCGTCAGGCCGGCGGGGACCGAACATGCCGCGGTCGCGGCAAGCGCGAGGCTCAGGATCAGGTCAAGCATAGTCGAGCCCTATGTCCGCCGCCGGGGCCGACTGGGTCAGCCGCCCGACCGAAATGAAGGTGACGCCGGTCTGGGCGATCGCGCGAATCGTGTCGAGCCGGACGCCGCCGCTCGCCTCGGTCGGGACCCGCCCGGCGATCAGCGCGACCGCCGCGCGCAATGTCGGCACGTCCATGTTGTCGAGCAGCAGCCGGTCGGCCCCGGCGGCGAGCGCGGGTTCGATCTGGTCGATCCGGTCGACCTCGACGACGATGCCGACGCTACCCGGCGCACTCGTCCGCCCAAGCCCCGCCGCCGTCGCCGCGCGCACCGCGGCTTCGACGCCCCCGGCGATGGCGATGTGATTGTCCTTGATCATCACCCCGTCGTCGAGCCGCAGCCGATGGTTGGTCGCCCCGCCCATCCGCGTCGCATATTTCTCGAGGAGCCGCAGCCCGGGGAGCGTCTTACGCGTGTCGAGCAGGATCGCGCCCGTCCCCGCGATCGCGTCGACATAGGTCCGCGTCAGCGTCGCGATGCCGGTCAGGTGCTGGACGGTATTGAGCGCCGACCGCTCGGCGGCGAGGAGTGCGCGGGCGTTCCCGGTCAGCCGGAGCAGTGCGGTCCCGGCGGCAACGCGGTCGCCGTCGGCCGCGAGATGCTCGACCGTTACGTCGGAATCGAGCGCACTGAAGAACGCCTTGGCGAGCGGCAGCCCGGCGACGACGACCGCGTCGCGGCTCGCCATGATCGCGGTGAGGCGCGCATTGGCGGGGATGACCGCGGCGGAGGTGATATCACCCCCCTCCCCCAAATCCTCGGCGAGTGTCGCGCGGATGAAGGTGTCGAGGTCGAAGTTGGGGAGGGAAAAGGCCACGGGTCACGGCTTAGCGCCTTTCAATTCGACGGCAAGTGGGCATGATACCGCTCAGGGGAGAAACCTGATGCCAACTTACAGCGTCGCGGAGGCGCAGCGCTCGTTTTCGGATTTGGTTCGACGTGCAGAGGCTGGTGAGGAGGT
>JAYTTV010000056.1:0-10140 GCA_043745075.1 Sphingomonadaceae bacterium | reverse complement strand
GCATGGTCGACGCGTCGCCGGTGTACGACGGCGCGGCGGTGGCGGCGGCGTTCGAGACGCTGTGGAGCGCGGGCGCGGCCGGGCGGATCAAGGCGGCGGAGGCGTTCATCCACCACAAGCCGACCGCGCGCGATATCGAACCGCTGACGCTGAGCTGGGCGGCGGCGGGGGCGCGCTACGGCGACGTCGACATCGCCCGTGCGACGGCGGCGCTGCAGCTCCTCGAACGCCAATATGCGGCGCAGTTCGCCAACTACGACATGCTGCTGACCACGGTCCTCGGGTCGCCGCCGCTGGCGATCGGCGTGCTCGACCCGACCAAGCGCTACGCCGACCTCGCCGACACGCTGCGAGCGTATGTCGCTTACACGCCGATCGAGAATGCAGCGGGGGCGGCGGCGATCGCGCTGCCAATGGGCTTCTCGCGCGACGGCATGCCGATCGGGATGCAGTTCACTGCCGAGCCGGGGGGCGAGCGCAAGCTGCTCGAACTCGCCTACGAGCTCGAACGCGAAGTCGACTGGCACCATCGCCGTCCGCCGATCTGGGTCGGCGGCGCATTGTGAGGCGACAGGCTGCGAGCGGGGGGATGCGATGACGCGACGGCTCGACCCCGACCTGCTCCTTCGCGCCTATGCCGCCGGGGTGTTCCCGATGGCCGACAACCGCGACGCCGCCGACGTCTTCTGGGTCGAGCCGCAGAAGCGCGGGGTGCTGCCGCTCGACGGCTTCCATCTGCCCGCCCGGCTGGCGCGGGTGCTCAAGGCCGAACGCTTCGGCATTACCGCCGACCGCGCCTTTGCAGAGGTCATGGCGGGGTGCGCCGAGCCGGTCGAGGGGCGCCCCGACACGTGGATCAACGCCGGCATCGTCGCCGCGTATCGCGGGCTCCACGCGCGCGGCAACGCGCATTCGATCGAATGCTGGCAGGACGGCAAGCTCGTCGGCGGGCTGTACGGGGTCAAGCTCGGTGCGGCGTTCTTCGGCGAGAGCATGTTCACCCGCGTCACCGACGCCTCGAAATGCGCACTCGCGGCGCTCGTCGCGCGGTTGCGGGTCGGCGGCTTCCGCCTGCTCGACACCCAGTTCCTGACCGAACATCTCGCGCGCTTCGGCACCGTCGAGGTGCCGCGCGCCGCCTACAAGGTCTTGCTCGAAGGCGCCTTGGCGACGTCGGGGGATTTCGCCGCCTTGGACTGGGACGTCACCGCGCGCCCGACGACGAGCGTGTCGGGGCCGGTGTCGGGGAAGCGCATCGTGCAGCTTTTGACCCACACGTCGTAGAGTGGGTGCTGGAGCGGGTTGAGCGACGGGCTCTCGGCGAACATCCAGCCTGAGAAGACGCGTTTGACCTTCGCCGCAGTCGCGGTCCGCACCTGCGCCGGGGTGTCGTCGACCTGGAGATACGCCGCGGTCTGCTTCGCCTCCCACGGCGGGGTCGTCTCGCACGCGCGGACCCGGATCGTCAGCGTCGCGAAGCGCAGCGTGTCGCCCGGATGTGCGGTGAAATCCTGCGTCGCGCCGTTGCGCTTGTTGAGCGCGGCAAGGGTGACGACCCGCTCGGCCATCGGGGTGATCGCCGCCGCCGGTGCTTCAGGCGTCTTCGCCTCGCGCGCTGCCGGAGCCGCGGGCCTCGGCGCCGGCGCGGCGGGAACCGGAGCCGCCGCGACCGCCGCCGCCGCGAGCGCGAGCATCATTTCGCCGGAGCCGCGCTGTCCGCCAGTGCCGCTGCCGCCGGACCCGCCTTCGATGCATCGCCGCTGCGGTTGATGAACGACCCCATCAGCCCCATCAGGTCCTGCGCGCCCTGCGTGTCGGTGATCTCGTCGCCGGCCTGGAGCATCGTCGTGTCGCCGCCCGGAATCAGCGAGATGTAGCTGCCGCCGAGGATGCCCTCCGACGTGATCGCCGCGCTTGAATCGGTCGGGAACTTGACGTCGTTGGCGACGCGCAGCTGGAGCACCGCCTGGAAGGTCTTGGGATCGAGCCGCTGCGTCGCGACCGTCCCGATCTTGATCCCCGACACACGGACATCGGTGCCGACCGACACCCCGGTCGAGTTCGGGAAGCGCGCCGTAACGAGATAGCCCGAACCGCCGCCGCCCGACGTCCGCGCATATGCAGTCGTGACAAACCAGATCGCCACGAGGACGACGAGCAGTCCGACGAGCGATTCGACGACGTTTTCCTTGAACAAAGCGCGCATCAGTCGGGGCTCCACGCTTCGTAATCGCCGGTCGTCTTCGCACGCGTCGCGGCGACCGCGAGGCTCCCCGACGGGCGATGCGCCAGCGGCGTTCCGGTCGCGTTGGGGATCCACGGCTTCTCCCAGACGCGCGCCTTGAGCGGCGCCTCGGCGGGGGTCGTGTCGACGGTCTTGTGCAGCCAGATGTGCCACTCGGGCGGGATCCGGCTCGCCTCGGGCATGCCGTTGTAGATCACCCAGCGCCGCTCGCGGCGGCCCGGCTTCGACATGTAATAGATGTTGCCCTGATCGTCGCGACCGACCTCGACCCCGGTCCGCCAGCTGACGAGCCGCGTACCAAGGCCCGGACCATGCCACCAGGTGAAGATCGACAGGATACCCATGCGGCGGCGTTACAACTCAAAGCGCGGTGCGGCGCAACTCATATCGATCGGACACGTGCGCGGCAGGCGGATAAGCCCGCGAGTCGCGCGGGCTAGAAACCCAGCGCGGTCTCGGTTGCCGAATCGGCCGCCTGAAGAACGATCCGCGCGGACTGGCGCGCACTGTCGGTATCCGCATCGGGATCGACGAGGACACTGTCGGGGTGGATAAACCGCTGACCTATCGTCCCCATCCCCTGGGTTCCGACCGAAGGCACGATCCACATCACCGCCGCGATGCCGGCAATCGCGAGGCTCGATGAGTGTCTTTGCTTCATGCGAATCCATCTATTCACAGCGGTCGCCCCCGAAACCACCGCACCGTTCATCAACGCTCATGCCAAAAAAATGTTGCAACCTAGTGAACACGCAAAAGAATAGTATCGGCGTGGGTCACCCCGATCAACCCCGGCGTTCGGCGGCAATCGGCTGGACGACACCGCGATGCGCCGGAACGATGCCGCGAACATGGTCGCGATAGTCCGCCGCGATGCCGCGGACGAGCGCTCCGACCTCGAAACGCCAGGGCCCGATTTCGGCGAGCGGAGTGACCTCGGCCGCGCTGCCAGTGAGAAATGCCTGTTCGAAACTCTCGAGTTCCTCGGGCCAGATCGCGCGCTCGACGACCTCGATGCCGCGTGCCCGCGCCAAGCCGATCACCGTCCGCCGGGTGATGCCGTCGAGGAAGCAGTCGGGGATCGGGGTGTGGAGGACGCCGTCGCGCAGGAAGAAAATATTCGCCCCGGTCGCTTCGGCCACCTGCCCGCGCCAGTCGAGCATCAGCGCGTCGTCGTACCCCGCGTCCGACGCGGCGTGCTTCGAAAGCGTGCAGATCATGTAGAGCCCCGCCGCCTTGGCATGGACCGGCGCGGTGTACGGCGCGGGCCGCCGCCACGGCGCGATGTTGAGCCGGAGGCCCTTGGTCAGCGCCTCGTCACCGTAATAGGTGCCCCACTGCCAAACCGCGATCGCCATGTGCGGCTTTGTCTTCTGCGCCGCGACGCCCATCTGCTCGGACCCGCGCCAAGCGACCGGGCGGACATAGCAATCGGTCAGATTGTTCGCGGCGACGGTGGCGTTGACCGCGGCGTCGATCTCGGCACGCGACCACGGCAGGTCGAAGCCGAGCATCTTCGCCGAGTCGATCAACCGCTGGCTGTGCTGCGACAGCGCGAAGACATTGCCATCGTAGCAGCGCGCGCCCTCGAACACCGAACTCGCATAATGCAGCGCATGGGTGAGGACATGGACCTTGGCGTCGCGCCACGGGACCAGCTTGCCGTCGAACCAGATCCAGCCGTCACGGTCGTCGAAGGTGGGCTCAAGCATCGCAGTTAACGCCTCCCCGGCGCATATTATTACAATTCATCGTTGCCGTGCGTAACATTCGGTGCCATATACGTCAACATGGCTGACGTAAACTTTGTTCGCGCAGCGCCGGTCGGGGCGTCCCCTTTGTTCCTGCGCGAGGGCGAAATCCGCCGCGGCATCGAACTGCTCTACTTCGGCTACACCAACATGGTCAAAGGCGCCGACGTCCGGCTGGCCGAACTCGGGCTCGGGCGGGCGCATCATCGCGCGCTGTATTTCATCGCGCGACGCCCCGGCATGCCGGTCGGCGACCTGCTCGACCTGCTCAACATCACCAAGCAGTCGTTGAGCCGGGTGCTTGGCGATCTCCAGACGCGCGGGCTCGTCGCGCAGACCGTCGGCACCCGCGACCGCCGCCAGCGCATGCTGAAGCTGACCGCCGCCGGGATCGCGCTCGAAACCGAATTGTTCGAATGCCTGCGCGACGGCGTCACCAAGGCATACGGACATGCCGGCCAAGCGGCGGTCAGCGGTTTCTGGACAGTCCTGACCGGGCTCATCCCGCCGGGTGATCGCCCGCTGATCGAGGCGCTGCAAGCAGCGGAGTAGCGGGCTCGCCGGTAACCGGCGCCGCACGGTACGGCAGCCGCCGCGCCCACGTCTCGGCCTGCGCCAGCCTCGTATCGAGCTCTTTCATCGTCGCCGACAGGTCGGCGCTGTCGTCGGCGAGCCAGACCCGCGCGACCGAGAGGTACAAGGCCGTCAGCGCCTGCACGCGCAACGGCCCGAGCAGTCCGCCCGTAGAGACCCCGGCGGCATCGGCAATCCGGGCGATCGACACCGGCAACAACATGAGCATGAACGCCGCGAGTCCCGGATCGCGCCGGGCGGCATCGACCAACTCGATCGCCCCGGCACGTTGCGGCTGCGCCGCGTCGAAGCGCTCCATCAGCAGCGTGAACAGCCGGTCGCGGACGCTCGCCCCGGAGTCGGCTCCAGCCTCGCCGAGCGCCGCATTGTCGAGGCCACGGCCATAACCGCGCAGCGCTTCCCAGCGATCGGCAGCGACCGCGGCAACCGCGCCGGTCGACACCCCGGCCGCGAGCGCAACCGCATCGATCCGCGCGCCCGCCCAGCCGTCGCGGGCGATCACCGTCATCCAGGCGTCGAGGATCGTGTCGGACATCGTGGCCTCCGCCGTCAAAAAATTCGCGTCCGTCGTACGGGCAGCCTACTCCGTGCGGCCAAGCTCGCGCGAGCGAAGTTGCGCCGCCGCGACGGTTTCGCGCATCAGCTCCCCAAGCGCGGGAGTTAGCACGGCCAGCCCCGCCGCGGTCGTCCCGTTCGGGCTCGTCACCGCCGTCCTGAGCTCGGCCGGCGACCGGTCGTCGGCGTCGGCAAGCGCGGCAGCCCCAGTGACGGTCGCCCGCGCCATATGCGCCGCAACATCGGGAGCGAGTCCCGCCGCCTCAGCCGCCGCAGAGAGCGCCTCGATGACCGCGAAGACATACGCCGGGCCCGACCCCGACACCGCCGTCAGCGCGTCGAAGTCGGTCTCGCGGTCGAGCCAGACCGTCGTTCCCGCCGCCGTGAACAGCGTGTCGAGCCGGGCGCGATCGTCGGCATCGTCAGTCTCGAGGAATAGCCCGGTCACCCCTCGGCCCAGCGACGCGGGCGTATTCGGCATCGCCCGCGCCAGCCGCGCGTCGGGCCAACGGCGTCGCAGCGCGTCGATGGTGATCCCGGCCATGATCGACACGACCAGCGTGTCCGGTCCAGTCCGCGCCGCCAACGCCTCGCTCGACGCCCACCAGAGTTGCGGCTTGACCGCGAGGACGAGGATGTCGGGTGTGCCCACCGCCGGAATCGCGAGGTCGAGCTTCGGGTCGACGACGACCGGATCGAGCCCCGCGGCGCGCCACCGCGCGAGCAGCGCCCCGCCCATATTGCCCGCACCGATCAGCCAGAGCCGACCGGGAGCCGGCATCACGCCTCGCCGACGGTGTCGAGCAGCGCTGCCTCGATCGCCTCGGCGGGGGACTTGCCCGCCCATAGGACGAACTGGAACACCGGGTAGAAACGCTCGCACTCGTCGATCGCGGCGTCGACCAGCATCTCGGCCTGGCCGATCGTCAAATCGACATCCTCGTCTTCCTCGAGGCTGTCGAGCAGCGTCGCATGGCGGAACAGCACGGTGCCGTCGGCCGCCCACATCTCGAAGTGGCCAATCCACAGCTGCTCGTTGATCAGCCCGAGGGTCTCGTACATCACCGCGCGCTTGACTTCGGGGACGCGGATATCGGGCATCGCGATGAACTGCAGCACGCGCTCGTCCTCGCGCCACAAGGCGCGGAGCTGGAAATTGGCCCAGCTCGCGGCGACCGACGCGGTGATTTCCTCGTCGCCAGTCCGCTCGAACGCCCAGCCATGCGCGTTGAAATAATGCTCGAGCATGTCGATCGGCGCGGCCGGTGCGGATTCAAAGCTGATATCGAGTTGCGTCATGCGCCCCTGCTCCTGCTCACCGCGGTGGCTGCACGCTGGCGGCGAGCGCCACACGATGCAAGCGCTGAATCGCGACGACCCACCAAATGATGTGGGTAATTAGACAATCGGCGCGCTGCCACCGGCAGGAGGGACATCGGCGGCGGCATCGGGAGCAGCGGCGGCCGGCTTGGCCGACGCCATCGCCGCGCGAAGCTCGGCCAGCTCGGCCTTAAGCGCCTCGGCATCGGCGCGCGCGGTCGCCGCCATCGCCTTGACCGCCTCGAATTCGTCGCGGTCGACCATGTCGAAACCGCCGACGAGCTCACGGACGCGCCCGCGGATCATCGTCTCGACCTCGCGCCCGACGCCCGCCATCGTGCCCATCGCCGAGGTGGCGACCTTCGACAGATCCTCGAAAACCCGGTTTTGCGACTGCATTTCGTCACTCCTCAATCACCGGGTATTTGGGCGTCCATAGCCGCATCGTCAACGTGGCCCGCGTTGCGATGCGCCGCGATAAGGAATTCGACATTGCCCTCGGGTCCGGTGATCGGGCTCGGCACGATCCCGTCGACCTGCCATCCCTGCCCCGCGACCCATGCCGCGACCTCGGCGCAGACGCGCTCGTGGATCGCGGGATCGCGGACGACCCCGCCCTTGCCGACCTCGCCGCGCCCCGCCTCGAACTGCGGCTTGATCAGCGCCATCAGCCGCGCCGCGGGGGCGGCGAAGGTCAGCGGCACCGCCAACACCTTCGCCAGCCCGATGAAGCTCGCGTCGCAGACGATCACGTCGACCGCGACCGGGATATGCTCTTCGGTCAGTACCCGCGCGCTGGTCTGTTCGAGGACGGTGACACGGGCGTCGCTGCGCAGCTTCCACGCCAGCTGGTTGGTCCCGCTGTCGACTGCGAAGACATGGGCGGCGCCGCGCGTCAGCAGCACGTCGGTGAACCCCCCGGTCGACGAGCCGACGTCGATCGCGGTGACTCCGGCGACGTCCCAGCCGAAATGGTCGAGGCCATGCGCGAGCTTGACCCCGCCGCGCGACACCCACGGATGATCGCGCCCCTTGACCGTCAGCACGACGTCGTCGGCGACCACATGACCCGCCTTGTCGACCTTGCGGTCCCCGGCGAACACCAGCCCGGCGAGGATTAGCGCCTGCGCCCGCGTCCGCGACTCGGCGAGGCCGAGGGTGACGAGGAGCTGGTCGGCGCGGATCTTGGTCATGCACAGGGATTAGCCAGACCGCACGTCTTCGTCACGCGCTTGGGATGCCACCGTCACGCTGGCATCGTGATGACGCTGCAGCTAGACACTTAGCGAAGTACCGGGCTGCCTTCGGGATGTTCGATCCCGAAGCATCACAAGCTCTTTTCGGCGGAAGTCTTACGTCGTCCGAAATATGAATATTAGAATAACTGTGTATACTGCAATCCCCAATGCCATTATTGGCAGCTGGAACTGATAATTCAAAGACCTGGATGTTTGATCACGTACGCGATCGATTAGGTCTGGCCATGTATAGGAAACAAAATCTCCTTGTGACATCAGGCTAATAAGCCTCCCATCGCCATTGACGACTGGAACATGGCGGAAACGCTCATTTGACATTTGCCGGACCCAGTCGAGAACATTGTCTTCAGCCCGAGCAAGTTTAAGGTCACGCGTCATTATCTCCGACAGTGGCGTCGTTGCGGGATCGAGACCTTTTGCGAGAAGTCTTCGCATTAGGTCACGCTCGGTTACGATGCCTATCGGATTTTCCGCCGGGTCAACGATGACCACCGCGCCGTAGTTTTTCTCTGACATAGCTTTGACTGCAACGGAAACAAACTGGTTTGGCCAGAATTTTAAAACGGGCGCTTTGGACTTATACTCGGGCCGGTCGCAAATTTTACCCACTGTCGATCCTCGCAGAGCCTAACGACTTTTGTAAATCGAGGACGTTCCGGTATAGCAATAGTTCCTAGTTGCCCGGTTGGTGCGACACTGGCCTGCCCGTCGATCGGCGCGGCACCGCCTCCCTAAATAAGCGCAACGCTTGCGACGCGGCGAATGAGCGTAATGTCATCATCGCGGCGCTTCATAAATTAATCGACACGACGCCGCTTCACCCTGCGAAGCCGATTCGCAGAAAGCCCTCCCCTACCCGCCTCCAAGACTTCTACGAAGTCGTCGTCGCGCTCAACGAGCACAAGGCGGCCGGGCATAATTCGGTATGGGCTAAGGCGGAGCTCAAGAAGATCCTGCCGGTCCACGGCGAGGGGATGTACTGGGTGTCGGGTCCTGGGGGATGGCGGCACGGTCGCGTCTCGATGAGAAAGAGCACGCAATGATCGCAGCGACTTCGGCCCGCCAATTGACCCGGATGGTCGTCCTTGCCGGGGGCGTGATGGCGGTGTCCGGGGCGACCGCTCAAACCGCACCTCTCCCGATACAGCTTCTCGAGCGCCCTGCCATCGCCGCCCCTCTCGATCACGCCTTCGCCGGTACCATCGAGGTCGACATCGAGCAGGCCGATGTCGCGCACAAACTGTTCGTCGTCCGCGAACGCGTACCTGTGCAGTCAGCGGGCGCTTTGACCCTGCTCTATCCACGCTGGGAGTCGGCCAGCCACGGCCCGAGCCTGACCGTGACCGATCTTGCCGGGCTGGAGGTGCGCGGCGATGGCCGCCCGCTGGCATGGCGGCGGGACCCGGTCGAGCCGCATGCTTTCCACCTCGACGTGCCCGCCGGAGTTCGCTCGATCGAGGTGCGCTACCAGATCGTCGGCGGCGACGACGAGCTGTCGCCGGACCTCGTCGTCGTCCCATGGCAGCGGCTGATGCTCTATCCGGCCGGATATTGCGCGCGCAACCTGACGGTGGCGCCGGCGGTTGCGCTCCCGCCCGGACTGCAGCCCCTGACCTCGTTGCGGACCCTTGGGACGCGGGACGGCGTGACGCGGTTTGCGCCGGTGTCGTTCGAGACGCTCCTCGATTCACCGGTCTACGCGGCGCGTTTCACGCGGCACCTGCCCTTGACCGCGCCCGGACCGGCGGCCGTGTCGCTCGACCTGATCGCGCGTCGACCCGACGATCTGGCGGTCGCGCCGGAGAGGGTCGCCGAATTGCGCCGCATGGTCGAGCAAACGCGTACCGTCTTCGGCGCGGCCCCCTATCTCGACTACGCCTTTCTCACCCGGATGGAGGACGGCGGATCGTCCGGCGGAACCGAGCACCGGCGGTCGAGCGAGATCGCCATGACCTCGGACTATTTCCGCGACTGGCCGGGGCAGCTCAACAACCGCGACATCCTCGCGCACGAGTTCGTTCACGCGTGGAACGGCCTCTACCGCACCCCCGCCGACCTGTGGGCGCCGACGCCGAATGTCCCGCAAGGCGGCAGCCTGTTGTGGGTTTACGAGGGGCAGACCGAATTCTGGGGGCGCGTGATCGCGGCGCGAGCGGGACTGCGCAGCCGCGACGAGACGCTCGACAAGCTCGCGCTCGATGCCGCCGAGATCGTGAACCGCCCGGGCCGGGCGTGGCGGCCGCTGTCGGACGACGTCACCTACCCCGCCTTCATGCTCCACCAGCCGGTGCCGTGGCGCGACTGGCAGCGGAGGAAAGATTACTACCTCGAGGGCGTCATGCTGTGGC
The DNA here is from genome assembly GCA_043745075.1 of Sphingomonadaceae bacterium. Classification (GTDB taxonomy): domain Bacteria; phylum Pseudomonadota; class Alphaproteobacteria; order Sphingomonadales; family Sphingomonadaceae; genus Polymorphobacter_B. Next base: position 68 of record JAYTTV010000056.1, on the reverse strand, counting down.
TCGACGTCGATGCGCTGCTGCGTGAGCGAAGCGGCGGGCGGCGCGGGATCGACGACTTCGCCCGGCGC